>CAMASI010000078.1 GCA_945861065.1 Klebsiella pneumoniae
CATCGGTGATCAGCTGTCCCGCGCCTCGCTGTCCATCGTGCTGAACATCGCCGAAGGAGCGGGGAAGTACTCGCCCGGCGACAAGCGGCGGTACTACCTGTCCGCATCCGGCCCCGCGACCGAGTGCGCGGCCATCCTCGATGTGTGCCGAAGGCTGAGCCTCGTTGACGAGTCGACGCATCGGTCTGGCAAGGAGCAGCTCGACCGGGTCGTCGCAATGCTCGTAGCCCTGGCGAAGAAGCTCCAGAATGATCGGTGAGCCAGCGTACCGAACCGGGAGCGGGACCGGGTGCGGGTCGGCCGCGGCTTCTGGGGCTCGCGCCCCGGGGCGTCGGTAAGCGGGCTACACGCGCCCCATGTCGAAACCCCGCGACGCCACCAAGCGCGACCTGGTCGACAATCGCAAGGCCCGGTGGGGCTTCGAAATCGACGATCGTTTCGAAGCAGGAATTGCGTTGGTTGGTTCTGAGGTCAAAGCGCTCCGTTCAGGCACGGCACACCTCGCTGATGCGTGGGTACGGATCGCCACCGACGGTGCATGGCTCATGCAAGCCCACATCGACCCCTACAAGGAAGCCAACCGGTGGAATCACGAGCCAACCCGGCCGCGGCGCCTTCTGCTCCATCGCCACGAAATTTCTAAGCTACGAAAAGCCACGGCTGAGCGCGGTAGTACCGTGATTCCGCTCCGCATCTATCTGGTCGGAAGCATCGTGAAAGTCGAGATCGGCGTCGGTAAGGGCCGAAAGACGCACGACAAGCGGGCCGTACTTAAGGAGCGCGACGCAAAACGGGACATTCGAGAGCAGCAGTAGGTACACGCTTGTGAGCGTCCGCTCGATTGAGATAGCCGTGCGCCCGCATGCTCCTCATTGCCCTCCTCATCACCGCCACAGTCCTGGCGGCCTGGATCGGAACGCGAGATACGCGCCTCGGCGGCTTGTCCGCGTCGGCCCTTGGATTCGGCTGCAGCGCGTACCTGCTTTGGCGAAAAATAGACGCCAGCGGAAGCGCCTTGTGCAATGTCTCGGACACCATCAACTGCGACGTCGTCAACAGCTCGCCTTCCAGTGAGCTGCTCGGAATTCCGATCGCGCTGATGGGGGTAGGTTGGTTCGGCGGCCTGCTGCTGGCAGGCGCGGTGCCCCCCAAAGGTCTGCCGCGTTTCTCCCAGGTCCTTGCGTTGGGTTCGGGCCTGCTCTTGCCCTGGTGCTTGTGGCTCGGCGTGGCCGCAGCGCAGCTTGGGGCCGTGTGTGTGTTGTGTCTGACGATTTACGCAGCCGTCGGTCTCGGCCTGTGGAACGGGATTCGCGGCGCGCGCGACGAAGGGCTCGTGTTGCTGGATCTGGGGCCCGCCGCCGCATCGAGTTCTGGAACCACAGCCATCGGCTCCTGGCTCGTGGCAATCGTACTGGGTCGCTGGTTCCTCCCGACTCCAGCCGGCCACACGCTTCTGCCGCCCCCAGTTGACGTAGACGTAGCCACCTACGTCGCAGGCCACGTCTTCGAGGTCCCTGGACCCCTCCGACTCGATGGTGACGAGCCCAGTTTCGGCCGGTCGGACGCGACCTACACCTTGGTGGAGTTCGCCGACTTCGGCTGTCCCCACTGCGCCATCGCGTTCCAGCACATCAAACAACTCGTAGAACTTCAACCGGACATCAAGGTCAGGTTTCGCACCTTCCCCCTGAGCGGCGCCTGCAATCCGGTCATGGAGGATTTCGGACCGGAACGCTGTCATGCCGCCGCCGCCGCCGAATGCGCCGAAAAACAAGGTCGTTTTTGGGAATATGCAGGCCTGTTATTCGAAAATCAAACCCATCTTGGCGATGAAGACCTGAAGTTCATGGCTGAGCAGGCAGGCCTGGACATGGCGGCCTGGACGACCTGCGTTCAGGATCCGGCCACCCTGGGGTTGGTTGTCGCGGATGCCATGGCCGGCAAAGACGTGGGCGTAACTGGCACGCCGTCATTCTTCTTGAAGGGCCCCTGGGGCGATCGTTTCGTTGCTGTCGAGCGCATCGAGTTCGTCCCCATGATCGTAGACGCCCACCGGGCCGGAAAGCCGATGCCGACGCCTGGGCCACCGCGCCGCCCGTGACGCGCGCCGGTTGGTGGGAACGGACCGCCGTGGTCACGTGCGACGACCTGCAAACCGCGTCCGCCGCTCTGTTCGCAGTTGGGGCCCAAGGGCTTCAAGAGGACCACCTTCCGGGGCAAGCGCCGGCCCCGCGCCAACCCTGGGACGAGGGTCCCTTGCCGCCGCCACCCGCGCGCATCGTCCTTCGCGCTTGGTTCGAGGGCGTAGACAGCACGGACGTCGATGCGCGCTGCGGGCCCGGCGAGTGGACCCCCGTAGACATGAGAGATTGGGTCGCCGAGTCGCAAGCCGGATTCACCCCCGTCGAGATTTCCGATCGGCTTGTGGTCGCGCCCCCGTGGGACACGCGCCCCGGCTGCTTGGTTCTTGAGCCAGGCCTCGGTTTCGGAACGGGCGCACATCCCACGACCCGGGCGGCGCTCGTCGCCGTCGATGCCCTGTGTGACGAGGTCCGCACGCTCCTCGACGTCGGATGCGGATCGGGCATCCTCGCACTCGCGGGCGCCCACCTCGGCTTGGAATCGACAGGTTTTGACGTCGAAGAAGCCGCCGTCCGCGAGGCCCGGCGGTCTGCGGAACTCAACGGCCTCCAGGTCGACTTCTCGACGCGGTCATTTTCGGAGATCGAAGGCCAATTCGATCTGGTCGTTGCGAACCTGCACGTCGAACTCATCGTCGCGCTGCAGGCCGACCTCCGCCGGGTGACAGGCCGCTGGCTCGTGCTCGCCGGCATCCTCGCGGACCGTGAAGACCGGCTCTCGGGCCTGTTCGACGGTTGGGTTCAGGTCCGCCGCGACGTGGACGGCGAATGGGTTTGTCTGTGGCTGCGCGTTCCATGACCGAACAACCTCGCCGCCGTTTTCCGGTCGGGCACATCCCGTCGGTAGGGTCGGACGTGGTGCTGACCGGCGAAGTGGCGCATCACCTGCGAGACGTGTTGCGCCTCGGAGAGGGCGACGCCATCCGCTTGTTCGACGGGTACGGACGGGAGGTGATCGCGGTGCTGGCTTCCGTTCGACCGAACGAAGTCCTCGCACACGTTGAAGCCGAAGCGCGTACCCACACTGACGTGGACCTGGAGCTGATCATCGGGCTGCCCAAGGGTCCCGCGATGGACGCACTCGTTCGAATGGTCACCGAAGTCGGTGTCTCATCGATTCGACCCGTGCTGGCCGACCGTTCAATTGCGCGCCCAGAAAAAGCCGACCGATGGCAGCGCATTGCCGCTTCGGCCGCGCAACAGTGCGGACGAGCCGACATCCCCACGATTCACGAGCCCGCAACGCTGACCAGGGTTCTGCAAGACCGCGGACAGCGCCCGCTCTACCTCGCAGACGCAGGCGCTCCAGGGGCAAGCGCCATTGTCGCCCCCTTCAGCGTGGCAGTGGGCCCCGAAGGAGGCTGGACACGGGCAGAGCGAGACGTATTTGCGCACGAAAACGCAAAACCCATAGGCCTAGGCCCATGGATCTTGCGGACGGATACCGCTGCGGTCTCCGCCTTAATTGCGATGCGGGCGCTTCTTAGCCCTGGTTGAGGGCGTTCTTCAGGCCCTTTCCAGCCCGGAACCCAGGAATGCGGCGCGCTGGAACGGCCATCTCAGCACCATTCTTCGGGTTGTGGCCCTTGAAGGGGCGACGATGCGACACGGTGAACGTGCCGAAATCCGAAATTGTGACCTTGTCCTCACGACCGAGCGCGTCTTGAACAGCGTCTGTCATGATTTTGATGTACGCAGCGGCGCGCACTTTGCTGATGCCGGCTTTCGCCGCGAGTACTTCCGTCAAGTCTGCCTTGTTCATTGTTCCTCACTCCGGCGCTGCAATGCGCACCCACGCTGCTCTAGGGGATCGGGCATGCCGTCGCAACTGACCGGACAAATTGTTGGCACGAAAGCAGCGAAAACAAGGCCGCAGGCGCAGACTTGCGCCCACCTGCGTTTCCGATCCGCTCTACGTATACGCGAAAGGCGCGCGCACAGACAGCCGTCCAGGCAGCACGTCAATCCTGAGAGGCAACGACCCCGGTTGTTCGCCGTCTAGGTCCACACGAACCGCATCGCCTCGGTCCGCCACGACCTCCACCCAAAACACGCGGGCCGACAACACGCCCGGCATGTCGTGCAACGTGCCATCGTACAACCGTCGAGTGTGAATCAGGCTCGTCCACACCGGTTGGTCCGGAATGACGACGAGGTCGGCCACGCCGTCCTCCATGGTCGCTTTCGGTCCGGCCAGGATGCCACCGCCACACCATTGCGCATTGCACAGAAAACCCGCAGACAGCACACCGCGCCACTGCCCAGGCCCCGCTGGCCCATCCCACGTCACCGTCACCTCAACACCCCGCCACGACGCCAGTGCCTGAAGTGTCGCAAGGAGGAAGGTCAAACGGCCGCCCAGCCGCTTGCTGCTCGCGTTCGCCCGGCGAACCACTTCGCCGTTGATTCCGAACCCAGCGATATTGATCGCCGCTTCTTCGGCCACCCGGCCTCCCACGTCGAACCGGGCCCACAACGCGTCTACGCGACGTGGCGACGACCGTGCGATCAACTGCATCGCCGCCACCGGGTCCTTCGGGATTCCCAGGGTTCTTGCCAAGTCACAACCGGTTCCCGCTGGAACGACCGAAAACACGGACGGCACGTCGGGTGGCAGCCGACGAATGAGGCCATCCACCACTTCGTGGGCAGTCCCGTCCCCGCCTACAGCCACCACCAATTCCGCGCCGTCGAGAACGGCCTGCGCGGCGAGCTCACCGGCTTCCCTCGGGCGCGAGGTGACGCAGACCACCACGTCCGAAAAAACGTCGCGCGCGGCCGCTACGATGGCCGGGAGCGCGGCGGCCGTTCGGCCCCCACCCGACCTCGGGTTGACGATCAGGGCGACGCGGTTCATGGACCGATCCACCGACCGATGGGGTCGTGCGTGTTCCCGACAGCGCTGAGGAAGGAGGCACAACGCGCGTCTTCAACCACGGCGCCGTCGAGACGGGAGAAGAACAACGACGCCACTTCGAGCGCCAAGTCCGGGTGGGCGGACCGCAAGGCGCCCGCGCCCCCGCAACATCCAAACGGTTTTGGGCCTTCACGACCGCAAGACCCGGCACCGCCAGATGTGCCGAGCAACACTTCGTCGACCCACTTCACGACCAGGCCGGCCGCCGCCCCAACACGGGCAGACCCCCCATCCACGACCCACAATTCCCGTGTGCCCACGGCGGATCGGACCGCTGCGAGGTGGGCGCCTTCTGCCCGATGACCGAGCACGTCGGCGCCGAGAAAATCGTCCGTTCGCCACGACGAAACGGGTTTGCGAAGGCGTCGCGACACGGCAGCTGCCAGTGGACGGGCATCCGGCTCCACCACAACCGGACCTGCCAACCCCAGGATGGGTTGAAGCGTCAGCACAATCGGCGCGACGCCCAAAGCATCGCGAACGGCCGCAAGCAGCGCGGGAAGCGGTCTACCAAGCGCACAATGGTCCTCACAGGCCCCGCAGCTCGTACAGGCCGTCGCTGCCTGCCGCGCAAGGTCGTCCGAGACACGCCCGGCCGCGTGATCCCGCAACAGGCCGGCCAGCACGGAAGGCGTTCCGATCTCCGATACGGAAGCGACCGGGCACACGGCACGGCACAACCGGGGGCACAACGCGCAGGTGTCGAACGCGCTCATCTCGCCCTCCGGTACACGCCCTGCACCGTCGCCGTGACCGCCGCCTTGCTGGCAGACGTCGTCGGCACCAGGGGCCCCGTCGCAAGCCGAAACCGACGCCAAGCCGTCTCCTCAAATCCCCAGCTCGTTCGGAGCAGGTCCCCCAACGCCAACGCCGCCGGGCCCCGAAAGCCCACATAAAGCCGCCCCCCAACGACGCCCCAACTGCCAGGGCGGAAGTCGGACCTCAGCAGGTCACGCGCCAATTGCCAGGGGTGAGAATGAACCACACAACCCATCCACCGCGGCCCCGGAGGCGCAATTGCCACCCAAGTCGTCGCATCAGGATCGCGGGCGACAAGCCAACCGCGTGCGTCTACACCCGCCGCCGACCGAGGCGCTCGCCCGAGAATGGCCCGCCGCCCGTCCACAAAACCGTCGACGCCAACGCAGCCCGTCTGCCAGGCGTTTCGCCCCGAGCGGGTGTCAGCGCCGGCGCGTTCCCAATCCCACATCGCATCGTCCCCACCTGCAGGTCCCAACCCGTCGGTGACCAACAGCGGCGGGCGGGGCACCGGCACGGCCACCGACGGCGACGCGTACAACCGTCCCGGATTCATCACGCCCTGGGGATCGAGCTGGGCCTTGATCTCTTTCCACGCCGCCAGCGCAGCGCCCGCCTCCCGCGACGCAGACGACGCTTTCAGCTGGCCAATTCCGTGGTGGTGCGACACGGTTCCGCCGCTTGCCAACACGGCTTCTTGCGCCGCCTCCCACGTCCGCAAGTACACATTTCGGTCGCCCTTCCCCGCGAACGAAAAGTAGATGCATCCCCCTTCGGGGTACACGTGGCTCATATGCGCCATCACCACCACATGGCGCGACACTGCGGCACGCACGGCTTGGTACAGAGGCGCCATTCCGGACCAAGTCGTCGCCACCTCCATCGTATCTGCGAAGCCGCCTCGCTCGAAGACCGGCATGAGTTTGTAGGAGACGTGGTGACGACTCTCGAACCACCGCTCACCGGGGCCCGTGCCGAGGTCGGTGCCACCCATGGCTAGGATCTTCCGGCCTGCATCCGCTTGAATGCGGACCACGTCTGGTTTTCCTTCCCACCCGACGATCAACAACACGCCGTTCGCTAGCCGGTTGGCAATAACGTTGACGAGACGGGGCAACGCCAAGGGCAATGCCAAGGTGCGGCGACGCACGGCCGGCATCCGGTCCACGGCGTTGAGCCAGCGCCGCATGAAACCGCCGCCGGAACGCATTTCATTCTTCGGTTTTGTTCTCCCCCCTACAAGCGTATCGACCGCATCGTAGAGCCGTACCGCCGACGGCCACAATTCACCTTGCATCAGGTTGCGCATGGCCTCAAGAGCTGCCTCCACCGAGTCGTACCGCCACGCCGAGAACACACGGATCTCGGGCACACGCATCACCCGCAACCGAAAACGCGTGAACACGGCCAACGTGCCCTCGGAGCCCAACAACAAATCCATCCAAGACTCCGGCGCGTCGCCGCCTTCACCGACCGCGAACGGCCCCAAACCGACCGCCACGCCCTCCAGGCGCAACACCATGTCCTCGAAGACCCCGTAGCGACTGGAGAACTGGCCCGCGCTTCTGGCCGCGGCCCAGCCCCCAACGGTCGAACACCCAATGGACGACGGGCTGTGCCCAAGTGTGAATCCGCGGGCCGTTAGCCAGTCCTCCAACTGCTGCCCGTTGACGCCCGCCTCCACGTCGACCGTCCACCGATCCTCATCTAAGGGGCCGATGCGGTGAAGGCGTTTGAGGTCCAACGTGAGCGCGCCTGGGGAACCCGCAGCGCCGCCGCACACCCCGCTGCCCGCACCGTACGGGACTACCGGGATTCCCTCGCGCGCGGCGTACCGCAGCACGTCGTTGACCTCATCAGGGGTTCGCGGCCAAAACACCCGCGCAGGGCCCTGAGCTGCGGCGCTGGTCTGCCCGACCGCTTGCCACGCATCCAGCGTGCCGAGCGGCCACAGGTCCCTAGAGACGGCGCGGCGGTCCAGCTCAGCATCGCTCGTTGGCACCCCTAAGGGCAGTCCCGACATCCGCGGAGTCTATCCCGACGACGCCGCATCACGGGGGCCGATTCCCACAAACGAAGCGGCCCGGTGTCACCAAAGGGTGGCACCGGGCCTTCGCGCAGTTTCCAGGTCTCCGTCCGGTCACCGCAAAGCTCTGCGTCTTCCGTGAAAACGTGTGCACAGACTGTGCCAACTCCCTCCGTCGCCCTACAACGCAGCTACTAGCAGCGCCAGCGTTGGCGTCACTCCGCGTCCAAGTTGATAATCCGGACATTTGTGTCGCGCACCTCCCCTTCAGCCTCCAAAAACGGGGGAGCGCACCTCCGCGAGCCTGGCTCAACGCTAGCCGAGCAACGGGAGAAGCTCATGAATCGACGGTCGAGCGTGCTGGCCGCCACGACATCCGTGTCGCGCAGGGGGGTGCCGGGTTTGGCGCCGCTGTTGTTGCCAGCTATGGGTCGCCCTCTTCTGGTGTCCTTTGTTTGATTTGGTGATTCGTGACGCCACGGTCGTTTCGGCCGTCGGTCGCCGCGTCATGGACGTCGCGATTTTGGACGGGCGAATCGCCTACATAGGGCCCCGCCCGCCCCAGCCAGCGCGCCGAGAGATCGCAGGCATGGGGAGGTTCCTGCTGCCCGGCGCGATCGACCTCGCCGTCGCGTTGGACGACGCATCGGATGCGGAGGCGTGGGAGCGAGAAACGGCGGCTGCGGTAGCCGCGGGTGTCACCACCCTCGTCGCCCTGCCCCATGGCTCCGACCCCGTCCGCGACAGGGAATCCGCTCGCCGGCTGGCGCAACGTGCGGCGCGCAGTTGGTGCGATTGGGGCACCTGGGTGGCGGCCTCGTGCGCTGAGGCCGCTCGTGACGCCGTGACGTCGGGCGACGCGCTGGGCACCTTTGCCCGTGGTGACGAAGGCCTGGCCCTGGATTGCGGCCACGCCTCCGTGGGCGCTGTCGTTATTGCATTGATGGATGCGTCTCCCTGCATCGACACCGTCATGCGGCATGCCAGTTCCCTGAACGGGCGCACCAACGCCCACCTCATGCGCGTGTCCACAGCGACGGACCTCGGCGCTGCAGACCGTGTGCGATCGGCCGGTTGCGGTCCAACAGTCGGCGTGTCGCTCCCGCATTTGTTCCTCGCGGTGGACGAATCCCCTGCCGACGTGGTGGCGTCGCCCCCCATTCGGCAAGATTCGGATCGCCGCATGTTGTGGTACACGCTCAAACGCGGCCGCATCGACACCGTCAGCTCCGATCACCATCCGCGCGCCAGTGGTGAAGGCGTTCCCGGGGTCGCACGCCTGTTGCCGTTGATGCTGGCTGCGGCACGTCAGGGTCGGATTACCTGGGAGCAAGTCGTCGCGGTCACCGCCGACGGTCCTGCACGGGTGTTGGGCGCAACGAAGAAGGGCCGAATCGAGCTGGGCGCAGATGCGGACCTGCTTCTGTGCAGAGAAACCAACAGCTCACGCCTGCCCGAATCTGATTGGCCGTGGGGCTCTCGGGAGGCGGCGCCGCTGCCAGAACAGGTACTCGTTCGAGGGCGGGTGACCGCGCACGCGGGCCAGCTCTCGGCTACGGAGGGGAACGGACGCCAAGTACGGGGAGCACAGGCATGATTGCGACAATTCTCGCCCTCGGATGTACGCCCGAGGTGGTTGCCCCGGCACCGGAGCCCGTCGAACCCGAAGACAGCGCCGCGCCCGTGGACCCGATGGTGGGGCCGCAGAACCGCTGGCCACATGCCCTGCAATCCCAGTTGCCACCGTGGGGCATCCTTGGGGACGGCTGGGACGACGGCGACTTGGCCTTCGATTTCATCGGCGTCGACCAATACGGCGACGAGGTCTCGCTGTACCAGTTCTACGGTCGTCCGATGGTGGTGAGCTTGGTGTACAACGGCTGTGCGCCCTGTAGCCCTGCGACCAATGAACACGAGGCCTTTTGGGCAGCGAACAATACCTTGCCCCTGATGACGATCACCATCCTGCTCGCATTGCCCGACGCCAGCCTTGCCACGGCCGCCCAGGCCAACAGTTGGGGCGGGCTGCATTTCGCCACCCACCCTGTCTTGGCGGACACCACCGGTGTGCTGACTGAATGGGCAGCGCACGGGATTCCGGGCGCCGTACTCATCGATTGGGACCTGCGAATCGTCGAAAGTGAGTTCGATCCGCCGGACTACAACCAGCTGCTGTTCTTGTCTGAGGACGCGCCCGGTACGTACGGCCCGTAGGTGCTCCGCTAGGTCCGCGTTAGTCGGCCGGCCGCCGCGGAGCCTTCTTGGGAACTGTCCAGCACGAAACGCCCGTTGCCAGTTTTGAGACACATCCCAGTCGTTATGTACACTGGGAGCTGGAACTCCGCGGAAGCATCGCTTGGTTGTCGCTCAACGTCAAAGAAGACAACGGCCTGAGGCCGCTGGACTACCAACTTAAGCAGAACAGCTACGACCTCGGCGTGGACATCGAGCTGCACGATGCCATCGAACGAATCCGTTTCGAGCACCCTGAGGTCCGCTGCCTCGTCTTCCGGTCCTCGCAGCCAAAGGTGTTCTGCGCGGGCGCCAACATCCGCATGTTGGCCTCGTCCACGCACGGTTTCAAAGTCAACTTCTGCCGGTACACCAACGAGACTCGTCTCGGAATCGAAGACGCAAGCAAGGTGAGCGGCTTGCGTTCCGTCGTGGCGGCCAATGGAACTGCCGCCGGAGGTGGCTACGAACTGGCCCTGGCGGCCGACGAGATCTGGCTCGTAGACGACGGCACGGCTGCCGTCTCCCTTCCCGAGGTCCCGCTCCTGGGCGTCTTGCCCGGCACAGGGGGCCTGACGCGCCTCGTCGACAAGCGCAAAGTGCGCCGCGACCTCGCCGATCTGTTTTGCACCAAAGCCGAGGGCCTTCGCGCCCGCGACGCCCTTCGCCACGGGTTGATCGACGGTACCTTCTCGCGTTCGAAATGGGACGCCGGCATGGCGCAGGTCGCGAACCGGCTTGCCGCAACTTCGCCGGCACGTGCGACGACCGGAATCACCTTGGGGCCCATCGGCGTTTCCGTATCAGACGCGGGCCACACACGCAGCTATGAACACGTTCGGCTCACCGTGGACGTGGAGAAACGCCTCGCCACCATCGTCGTCTACGGGCCCACCGCCGCGCCACCGGAGAATGCGCAAGCCTTAGCCGCGCAGGGCGCATCCACGTGGTCCATGGCGGCCTTCCGCCAACTGGAGGATGCGCTTCTCCACCTTCGATTCAACTTCGACGCCGTGGGCGTGGTCGCGTTGCGCGCCGAGGGCAACTCGATGGGCGTGTTGGCTCACGACACGGCGCTCGCCGACCTCGGGGGCGACTGGCTCGCCAACGAGATTCGCGCCTATCAGGCACGGGTGTTGCGGCGGGTGGACAACACAGCACGCAGCCTGTTCGCATTGGTCGAGCGGGGAAGCTGTTTCGCCGGCTCTCTCCTGGAGTTGGCCTGGGCGGCCGACCGCGCCTACATGCTCGACGCCGATGGTGTGCACGTCCGTGTCGGCGCCTCCAACGCGGCCGCCTGGCCGATGGGGACGGGGCGTTCGCGGTTGACCGCCCGGCTTGCCCGTGACCCCGATGCCGTCGGTACCGTCATGCAACGGGCGGGCGAGGCTTTGGACGCAAGCGAAGCGCTGAAACTCGGCCTCGTCACGGTGACACCCGACGAAATCGACTGGGCCGACGAGGTTCGCATCGCCTTCGAGGAGCGCGTCAGCTTGTCGCCGGACGCGCTCACAGGCATGGAGCAAAATCTGCGGTTCGTCGGCAGTGAAGACTGCGACACGAAGATTTTCGGACGGCTCAGCGCGTGGCAGAACTGGATTTTCCAGCGCCCGAATGCGGTCGGCGACGAAGGCGCACTCACGCTGTATGGCCATCCCACGCGGCCGCGGTTTGATTGGAGGCGGACCTAAGGTTCCGCTTCAGCTGCGACGGGGCCCAGCAACGCTCGAAAGCGACCAGGATGGCTAACGGCCCCGCCGGCGGCTGCAACCGGTTGTTAGGCGAGGTGATTGCCCTACCGCTCGTCTGGTCAGAACTCTCACGCCTAGGCCTCCCCGCCGTCCCGGCGTCAGCTTCGCCTCAGCAAACGGGACGGATCCCTCGCCGGATGGAACAGGGCGAGGACGACAAGAACGTCGCGAACGACGCGGAAGTACAATGCGTGCGGAAAGCGCCGAAGCCGTGCCGGATATCGGCGTCGACGATGGCGTATGCTTTGGGATTCTCCGCCGCCAGGCTCACGGCCAAGTCGACCTCAGCGAGGAATCGGCGGCCCAACTCAGGATTGAGGGCCGAGTACACGTCCGACGCCGCCTCAAGCTCTGCTTCGGCGACTTCGCGGAAGGCGACAATCACGTCGTGCTGATCTTGGCCTGCAGGCGCGTAAGAACCTCTGCCCAGGGGCGCCCCAAGGGCCTGCCTCCGGCGAGATCATCATCGACCTGGCGCGCGCGGCGGCCCAACTCAGAGCGATCGGCTTGGGTAAGGTCGGCCGGCAGGGCAGCGAGACTCTCCCAAAGCCGCGCAATGAGGTCGAGCCGCTCGGCGGGGCTCAACTTCTCTATGTCGACGGCGGCGTTGCCCATGCCGACATCCTAACGCACCCAGACCTCGTTGGCAGCAGCCGCGAGACTGGTGGCACGCCAGCCCTGCGCGCGGCCGCGCGTGGCGCCTCGCGCCTCGCTGCAAAAGGTAATCACGCCCGAGTCGAAGCACCGACCATACCGCGCGCCGACCCGCAGCAGGAACGCCTGGTGCGCTGCCTAACGCCCCGGTTCAGGTGCGGTCGGGCGCGGCCGCGCCACAAAGTGGGGCTAGCGGTCGACGGCCCCGCCGTCAGCTGCAACGGCGTGTTGGGCGGCGCCCACCTCGCTCGGGCTCGGCGCGCGGATGACGCCACCCGGGTGCTGCGTGCGCGAGACGGTCGACCGGACCGCATGGCATTACGTTCGCGGCCATTTCAAGCAGCGCGTGGAGCACTGCCGAACGGTCCAATGCAATCAATGCCTGGCACGAACTACGGCCGAGGGCAGCCCGCGGCCCTTTCCTCGGGCGGCGTGTACGACCGAGTTGGTGGTGCATGTGGGGTACAGCAAGTACGGGTTGTTCTTGCCCATCGAGCGCCAACTCGGGGAGTTTCGGCGGTTGGGTCTGCCGGTGAGCCAGGCGACGTTCGTGGATTCGTCGGCTGTCCGAAATCATCGCGCCTGTGGTTGCGGTCCTGTGGTCCACGCTGATGTCGTCGGATGTGCTGACCTTCGTGTCAGCGCTCACCAAAAAGCGCAGGGGTCTGCTCACGAAAAGGGATCCATGTTGACGGCCGACAGGCGGCCGGATGCGAAGGACGAGTCGACCGTGTTCGGTTTGCGGGAAGTGGTTCGAGCCTGATGCGCGAGTAGGACGACGGCAGCGCTGCTGCAGCAGAGCTTGCGGCCGTGAACGGCACCGGCGGAGCTGTGCGGCGTGGAACGCGCGGGAATCGCCGAAGCTGAGGGAAGCGCGCGGGATCAGCCGAGCGGAGCGGGCGATTGGTGCCGGCGTCTCGCAAGACGAGAGCGAGCGCAAAGTCGGCATTGCAGTTGGTGAAGTCATCCGACTCGTCTTGGTGGTCGGGCAAGACGAGATGCGCCGGATTCGCAAGGATGTTGCTGTGTTTCCAGGCCGAGACCTCGGCGGCGGCACGCAAGACTGCGTGATCAATTCCGGCATGTGGCGCCAAATCGTGGACTCGCTGTGCGACCGTTGGGCGACCACTCGCCGGTGGTGTCGTCGCCGCGCCTCCGTGCGATTTTCAACGGGACGCCGGTTCGGGCGAGGGTCCTTTGCTCCGCCCGCCACTGGTAGCCGCCGTCCGCCAGGCGACGACAGTGCGGTCACACGGCCGTCGGCTTTCCGCCGCTACCGGCTAGGACGCCGGGTACACCGACGCACACCGCCCCCACGCCGGCCGCGCGCGCATCCGACCGAGCCACGACACCACGCGGGGACGCATCAAGGTCTAGCGCTGGCAGCCAAGGCCCATGACAATGTTACGGACGCGAGCCCACATGGCACCCGTTTTTTTGGCATCAGTTCCACCGCTGTGCGCAAGGGCCCAGTGTGAGGTGACGACGAAGTGGACCGCTCAAGAAGCCGGACGGGCCGGGGACCAGGAACTTCGCTCAGTTTGGCTCGATGGGAAGCTCGGCAGGTAGCTACGTCGCCACCCGCTTTGTGGACCTCGCGCAGCGTACTTCCACCTTTCCTGTCGGCGCCAGGAATCACGAATTTTGCGGCGAGCAGTTTGCATTACGCACCTCAACGTTTGGTGCCCCTCGTGCCCACGTTGACGCACCCCGAAATCCTCTTGGCTCAGCGCCTCTGCGTCTCTGCGTGATCAATTACCGGCTAGACCCGCCGTTTAAGCGCCAGACGGCGCCCGCACGTACGTAAAATCAGTCGCCAAATTGTTGATTCCCTTCCGCGGTGGGGAAATCCAATGCGCCACTTTCCCCGGCTCGACTACGCCGTGCATCAGCGAGTCGACGTACCGGCGGTCCTCCTCGGTCGGTAACCATTCGCTGCGCCGGGCCTCAAACTCGGCACGGGTGATGGGGTTGCCATCCGTGTCGTAGCAGCTGTCCATATAAATTCCTTGCCGACGGTGGAATCTCCCGTTCGGCAACTTGAACGTGAAATCCGTGAAGCCCCGCTCGACCAAGGCGCGATTCCATCGATCGAGCACACGTGCACAATCGTCCGAATACTCACCCCGCAACACTTCGTTCATCGCATTGCGCATCGGTACATCTTCTTCCACCAGCCGCCCGTCCTTTGGCACCGTCATTCTGAAAGCGGCGTCTAGCGCCCTGTGCTCCGGGTATTTGTCTTCCTTCCAACGCCCTTTCACGCCTGACGCGAAGAAATCGGCCGCGTTGCTTGAAATCTCCGATCCGAATAAGTCCACGCTGTAACTGAACCAATAATTGATCCATTTCTGAATCGTGCCCAGATCGATTCCGCCTTGCGCACGCGCATCCCCATTCGGATCCAGCCGAGTCAGCTCGGCGGACCGCTCGATGATGCGCTGTACGCCGGTCTCTCCCACAAACAGATGGTGGGCCTCTTCCGTCAGCATGAACCGGGTGGTGCGCGCCAACGGGTCGAAGGCCGACTCGGCCAAGGCACCCAATTGGTATTTTCCGTCCCGGTCTGTGAACGTCGTAAAACAGAAAAACGTGAGCCAATCCGGACACGGTTGATTGAACGCGTCGAGCATGCGGGGTTTGTCGGCGTCACCGGCCCGGCGCTGCAACAACTCATCCGCCTCGTCGCGTCCGTCGCGCCCGAAGTGCGCATGCAACAGGTAAACCATCGCCCAAAGATGCCTTCCTTCCTCCACATTGACCTGAAATAGGTTGCGGAGGTCGTACTGAGACGGCGCCGTTTGGCCCAACCAACGTTGTTGTTCCACGCTGGCGGGTTCCGTGTCCGCCTGCGTGACGATGATTCTCCGCAACACGTTGCGGTACTCGCCTGGTACTTCTTGCCACAGCGGCGCGCCCACATGGTCGCCAAAACCGATCCGGCGGTTCGGATCCGCGTCTTCGAGAAAAATGCCCCAGCGGTAGTCAGGCATCTTCACATGGCCGAAATGCGCCCAACCGCCTCGGTCGGTAGAGATTGCGGTGCGCAGGTACACGTCATGCCCCTGCCAGCCGTCCGGGCCCATGTCCTGCCACCAATCCAAGAATGCGGGTTGCCACTTCTCCAGCGCGCGAAGGAGCTTCGGGTCCGACGACAAATTCACGTTGTTCGGGATTCGTTCGTCGTAGTTGATAGACGGCATCGCAGGCCCTCGGTGCAGGAGGCGCCCCCTAACCGCTCCCCGCGGCCAGTTTCGCCCACGTGAACGAACGAACGCCCGTGGACGCCGCAAACCCGTGAACAACCGAAGCGGCGACATCCACCCGATCTCCGGGACGCCACGGGCAGGGCTCCCGCACCGCAACCGACACGTCATGGGGCCCCATCCGGACGTGGACGATGGCCTCCGCACCCATGCGCTCGACCAGCTCCACGACCCCCTCATTGCCCGCCCGGAGTTCCAAGTCGGAGGGCCGAACCCCCACGGTAACGGCCCCTGTGCCAGGTCCGGGCAGCCTCCAGCCCGTGCCTTCTACGTCCCAACCTTGTCCCGTCGACTGTGCTGCCAACAGGTTGATCGGCGCAATAAAACTCGCCACGAACGGATTGTGCGGCGTCGCGAACAACTCGGACGGGCTCCCGCTTTGTTGAACAACACCGCGGTCGAGCACCAGAATCCGGTCCGCGAGCGTCAGCGCCTCCACGGGGTCGTGCGTGACGTGCACCACCGTGGTACCCAACCGCGCGTGAATGCGTTTGAGTTCGAGCCGAACGGTGGCGCGCAGGGCGGGGTCGAGGTTCGACAGCGGTTCGTCAAACAAGAAAATCGCCGGTCGACGCACGATGGCACGACCCATCGCGACCCGTTGACGTTGCCCGCCTGACAACTGCGCGGGCAACCGAGAAAGTAAGGGTTCGAGCTCCAGCAGCGCAGCGGCCGCATCGACGGCGGCGACGATTTCGGCGGCGGGTCGTCCCCGCACGGTCAGCGCAAAGCCCATGTTCTGTCGCACGGTCATGTGCGGGTACAAAGCGTAGCTCTGAAACACCATCGCCACGTCGCGATCGGCTGGACCCACGTCGTTGACCCGTCGATCGCCGATTCGGATCTCGCCCGAAGTGGGGGTTTCCAGGCCGGCGACGCAGCGCAGCAGTGTGCTTTTGCCACAGCCGGAGGGTCCGATCAGGACCAAATAGCCGCCATCTGCCAGTTCGAAGTCCACGCCGCGCAACACATGCACGTCGCCAAACTGCTTTGAAACGCCAACGAAGGAAAGGCTCGCCACCGCGCCCCCTGGGCGCCGTATCTTGCCCCGCGGCGGGCTAGAGCGCCCAAGGCGTCGCCCACCCAAACGGCGACCGATCGAACCCTTGACTGCCGATTAGTCGTCCGATACCACCTCGAGCATGTCGAACGGTCGCTGGGCATTCGATTCTTGGCGCGCTGCTTTTGAACGTCCCTTCGTGCACATTGTGTTTGGCGCGCGTCAAGTCGGAAAGTCCACCCTCGTCCGATCTTTGGTTTCGCAGCCGGACCTGTGCATAGACCTGTCGGACCCCGGACAACGTTCCAGCTATCTGGCGGATCCGTCGCGCCTGATCCGCGAGGTCCGGGCGCTACCGCGAGGGGCCGGACCCGCCTGGGTCGTCATCGACGAGGCGCAGGCCGTACCGGCGCTGTTCGACGCTGTTCAGTACCTGTTCGACCGCGAGCCCCAACGCTGGAGATTTATCCTCACGGGCAGTTCGGCCCGCAAGTTGCGCAAGGCAGGAGCGAACCTGCTTCCCGGTCGAGCGTTCGTTCATCGGCTTCATCCACTCCTTTCTTTGGAGCGTACGGCCCCTCAAGGCGGCGCGATTCTCAGCCTCGACGGAGCCGTCGCGGGCGGGCCACTCTTTCCTGCGTCGGACCTGATCGAACGCCTCGCGTGGGGCGACCTTCCCGGCGTGGCCACTGCGGCAGAAGAGGACCGGGAGCCACTGCTGCGCGCCTATGCATGGATCTATCTGGAGGAAGAGCTTCGTCGCGAAGCCCTGATCCGAGACTGGCCCACCTTCGCCCGCTTCCTGCGGCTCGCGGCCGCCGAGTCAGGGAATCTGGTGAACTACGCGAATATTGCCCGTGAGGCCGGCATCGCAGCCAACACCGTCCGCGCCCACTACCAATTGCTCGAGGACATGTTCGTGGGATTTCACCTCCCCGCGTTCACGGCAAGCCCTCGGAAGAGTGTGCTCTCTACGCCTCGGTTCGTGTTTTTTGACGCGGGCGTCCGGCATGCGGCGGCAGGGTTGATGCCCGGACGCGACATCGTGCTTGCCAATCCCGGACCCATCTTCGAGCAGTGGGTGGCCACCGAGTTGCACCGGTTGCTCTCGTACCGAGGCACCGGCTTCCTCTCGTACTTTCGAACGAAGGGTGGCGCAGAGGTCGATTTCATTCTCGACCTTGGCAACGAGATCGTCCCGATCGAGGTGAAGTGGACGGAGAACCCCTCGTCGCACGACGCCCGGCATCTCGCTGGGTTCCTCCGGGACCACTCCCGTGCAAAGCGGGGAATCGTCGTGTGTCGGTGTGCCCGCGCACAAAAGCTCGACGAGCAAATCACTGCCGTTCCGTGGTGGGCCATTTAGCCAGAACCAAGCACCAGCATATGCACCACCTACGAACTCGGACCCAGCAACGCCGTTTCGGTTCCCGTCGCCTGCTGGCCTGACTTCTTGTTCACGACCCAGCACCGCTCGCCCGCAACACGCACCAACCATGCTACGGTAGCGCATGCTTCTCGCGTTCTTCGCCTGTGGCGCGCCCGACGAGCCCAACCTGGAGCCAACGCTCGCCTTTGAGGCACCGCTGTATGGAGACGCGTCCCTGACCGCATCGTGGCTCGTCCGAGACCAGTCGGTTCGCCTCCAATCGCATGGCTTGAACGGACCCATCAAGGCGTTCGTCGGCAGCTGGGCGCCGGACCCGACCTGCCTCTTCCAGGAAACGACCTGCGGCGAACTCCTGAACCCACGCCAGGTCGCACCAGCCGGAGAGGCGGACTCGTGGACATGGACCGTCGAGGGCGATGAAGGCAGCGACCTCATCGCCTTCCAAGCGGTCGCATTGGACGGCGAGAGCACGCCCCCCGTCGTGCGCAGGATGGGCGCTGTTGACAACATCGACGCTAACGATGCCCTGGACCTCGTTGATTCGGTCAGCACCCGTGTCACGTTGCATGACCTGTGGGGAGGCCCCGAAGAAACGGTGAAACTGCGGGCGTTGGCGGGCGCCACGCTCCGACTTGAGTTCGCGGGAATCAATCCGCAATGGGTACAAGTGACCCTAACGAACGCCCGCGGCTTTCCCTTCGACCTCAATCCCGATTCAAGCGCGGTCGTCCCCATAGACACCGCCGGCGACTTATCTCTGAAAATCAGCAGTACCCAGGCAAGCAATATCGGCGCGTGGAGTCTGAGCGTCGATTGGAGTCCGGATTACCTGCAAGGCGTGTGGTCCGTGGACGAGGACAGCGACGGCTGGGGCGTCGCCAACCTCATCACATTGACCACCCCCACAGCCGGAATGACCAACGTTGTTGGCGACTGTGACGACACCAACGCCATGGTGCACCCTGCAGCGGAATGGGACCTTTGCGACGATGGGCTCGACAACGACTGTGATGGGTCAGCCTCGGCCTGCCACCCCGACCTCTCTACCGACGCCGACGTTCACGACCTCGCCGTCGCCCTGTACCCCGGATACGTCAGCGGTTGGGCGCTCCCCGTGAGCCTCGCTGGCACGCCAACCCTGACAGTCGGCGTCTCTTATGGCGTTCAACAATTCGACCCCGACAGTCGCGGAATTGTGATTGGCACAGAGCCCCCGACCGTCGATGAAGCGCTCACGATTCCGAACGAGGCCACAACAGATTTCGACGGGAACGGGTCCGTGGAATGGATCGGCATCCTGAGTTCCTCGACTTACTTGTTTGATGCGGAGCTGCCGGCCCAAACGGCGTACGCGCTCGACATCGATTCCCTGGCCCTGGGTTCGATGACCCATGTCTTAGGGTCGCAGATTGCAGCGGCAGGCGACTTGCTCGACGAAGGCCACGGAAACCTCTTGGTGGCGGAATCAGACATCATCGCCATCCAAGCCGACCCGCTGTACGGCCAACCGGCGATCACGACCGCCGCCGCCGTCGTCATGGACTTGCCCACGGCGCAGCCTCACGCCTCCCACGATGTAGACGGCGACGGCGTCGTAGACCTCTTTTGGTCATTCCCAGGGGGTGTGGGTGTGATGCCGGGTCCGCTCGAACGCGTCCAGTCTTCAATAGACTCGACCCTAGCGATCCTCACGAGCCCATTCAGCACAGTGGAAAGCGGATCCGACCTGGACGGCGACGGGATCATGGACCTCGTGGTGCTCAACGGCACCACCGCCACGGTCGCTTCCGGGAGCCTCGTGGGTTTGTGGAATCTGGACGACTTTGCCACGCGCATCGAATGGGCCGCTGGCGAAGTCCATTACGATTTGTCCCTTACGGGGGACCTGCATGCCGACGGCTGGGGGGATCTGGCGTTCGCCTCCAACGATGACGATGACGGCGACGTTGAACTGTACGCCGGGCCCCTGGGCGGCAATGTGTCTCCGACGAGCGCCACCCATATTCGCACAGCGAGCTACGCCCATGTCGGTCCGTCGTCGGACTTCGACGGCGATGGCGCCCCGGATCTCGCAATCTCCGACGCCGTTGGCTTGCACATCGTGTTGGGCTCAGCGTTGTAGCGAAGCCAGGCCAGCCTAGGGCAGGATCTCG
This sequence comes from Klebsiella pneumoniae, assembly GCA_945861065.1. Classification (GTDB taxonomy): domain Bacteria; phylum Myxococcota_A; class UBA796; order UBA796; genus SXOB01. Next base: position 20,290 of record CAMASI010000078.1, read on the forward strand.
GCGACCGTCACGCCCGCAGAACTGGACCGGCCGCTCAGACCCAGCACGCTCGCGTACTCCGCATCCGAGCTGTTGTTCGTCCCAGAGAGCAAGGCGCCGTACGAGGATGCAAAATTGCCTTGGCCAAAGACAACATTGTGGGAGCCGTCGGTCGCGCCCGCTTCGTTGTACCCGAGGATTAGGTTGCCCACACCGTTGACGGTTGTGGTCCCACCCGAGCCATTGTCGATGAAGAGGTTCGCACCTGAAAGGTGGACGCTGTCGGTGGCCGGGCTGACGACCAAGTAGTCCACGAGGTCGAGAAGGTCACCCAGGTCGGCAACGAGGGCGTAGTCGTCCAGCGCCGCGACCCCGACGTAGTCCCCTTCGATCGAGGTGACGCGTCCATCCAGGGAGCCCAACTCGGTGTCCAACGCGTAGTCGAGCAGTGTGGTGGCCAGTTCGACTTCGGTCACCACATCGCCAGCTGCGAGCTCAAGCGCAACGACCCGGTTGTCGAGCAGCACGCCTTGTACGTCCGTAAAGAACGGGCCCAACGCGGCGTTCAACTCGGGCGTGTTGACGAAATCAAGCTCGATGACATCCAAGCGCGTGTCCAAGCCGACAAGGCCGGTCTGAAGCGCCGAAAGTTCGAGGTCCGTGGCAAACGGCACCAAAGCAGCGTTCAACTCGACGCTCGTCGTGAAGTCCAACTCGATCAGGTCGAGCCGCGCATCCAAGCCCACAATGCCGGTCTGTAGGGGGACAAGATCGGTGTCCAGCGCAAACGCCACGAGGTCCGCATCCGTGACCAGCGTCCCCTCCACGACCACAAGGCGGGCATCGATCGCTGCGACTTCGGTCTGCAAGCTGAAGTCGAGCAGCGCCAACGCAAGTTCAACGTCAGTCACGAATTCCGCCGGATCGCCGAGCCCGAGTTCCAGGGCGTCCAGTCGGCCGTCGAGCAAGCCGCCTTCGACGTCCGTAAAAAACGGGCCCAACGCGGCGTTCAACTCTGGCGTGTTGACGAAATCAAGCTCGATGGCGTCCACGCGCGTGTCCATGCCGACAAGGCCGGTCTGAAGCGCCGAAAGTTCGAGGTCTGTGGCAAACGGCACCAAAGCAGCGTTCAACTCGACGCTCGTCGTGAAGTCCAACTCGATCAAGTCGAGCCGCACATCCAAGCCCACAAGTCCGGCTTGAAGCGGGACGAGGTCGGTGTCCAACGCAAACGGGACCAAGTCGGCGTCGCTGACCATCAATGACTCCACGCTGAGAAGGCGGAAGTCCAACGACGAAACGTCCGATTCGACCGCATCCAACCGCACGTCGAGCGCGCTGCCTTCCACGTCGGTGAAGAACGGGCCCAACGCCGCGTTCAGCTCCAGCGTATTGACGAAGTCAAGCTCGATGACGTCAAGGCGTGTGTCCAGGCCCAACAGGCCGACCTGAATGGCAGAAAGCTCGACGTCGGTCGCAAACGGCACCAAGGCAGCGTTCAACTCGACGCTGGTCGTGAAGTCCAACTCGATCAGGTCGAGCCGAGTGTCCAAGCCAACAATGCTTGCTTGCAAAGGCGCGAGGTCGGTATCCAGCGCAAACGCGACCAAGTCCGCATCGGTGACCATTGTGGCCTCGACGGT
>CAMASI010000079.1 GCA_945861065.1 Klebsiella pneumoniae
AACGAACCGTCCCAATGGACTGCGCGACTGGACGTGGTGTGCGCTTTCAGGTGAAGCGCTCGACTACGCTGCCGCGGCGAATTGTCTAGGTGCCAGGCTAATAGCTAACGGCTAATCGCTAACGGCTGCGCTTGTTTAAGGCCTAGTCCCCGAGGGCAATCGCGACTATCGGACACACGTTCCGGGAGCTGCGCTTCGCGCCCGGAACCCCGGCCTCCCCCTCGCGGAGGTGTGGGCAGGCCTTCTGCGAATCCCTGATCGTTTCGCCCTCACCTCTTTCGACGACATGTTGTCGCCGTTTCACGACGACGAGTTCCCTGCAATCGCTGCGACAGTACGGGAGGTCCGAGCCCGCTATTATCGAGGAGAGCTTCGTGGATTATGACGACCTCGCCGATGCGCTGAAGCAGAGGGGATGCCTGCCCCGAGACGGCGCCGATGGATACTCCAGCCGGCTCCTGCTGTGCGGGCGCGGCACTCACGCGCTCGCGGCGGTGGCGGCCGGTGGCAAGCTTCCAACCCTGCGCCTCCACCAGTTCGCGCAGAAGCCAGCCGTCCTCCAGCGCTGAACGCCGTCGACCCGTCTCCAACTGCCACGCCAATACCAGCGCCTCCGCGCCGTCCACCGCCAACTCCACCGCTTCCATCACGTCGATGCCCACACGCCGCAGCGCATGGACCCGGTGGTACCCATCCACAAGAACGCCGCTCGGCGTCACGAGCGCCGGCGTCCGCTGCCCTACCTCGCCAATCGACGCCGCCAGGCGCGCCACCCGACCCCGGTCGATCACCCGGAGGCCTTCGAACCTCCGCTCCAACTGCTCCAACTCGACAATCATGCCTGTGGTCTACGGCGACGGACCCGCAACTCCCATCTCGTCTTGCCCGCCACTCCGGATCCGTCGCTCAAATCCGCGACCAACCAGAGGAAACAGTCACCCCGGAAGTGAACCCGGAAGTCGCACGCCTGCTCCGCGTCCTGAAGGGGGAGCGTAGCCGGGCTGAACTGCAACTCGCGCTCGCGTTGCGCGACCCCGACCACATCCGCGAGGTCTACGTCAAGCACGCACTGGCCGCGGGCGTCATCGAGATGACGTTGCCCGACAAGCCCCGGAGCAGCAAGCAGCGGTACCGGCTGACCGCCGCTGGTGCCGAGTGGCTCGCGGGGAGCCTCCGATGATCGCGCCGCTCACCGGCATGGGGCGCACCTTGTCGCGCTACAATGCAGCTTCAGCGCGGAACTTCGGCCGCCTACCGCTTCGTCCCTGATCTCGATGCTCCATTGTCGGCATGAACCGTTTGGCTGGGCGGACGGGTCTTTGCCGCGCTGGCGTCGAGCTCCCGTCCTGAAGCTGTTCTTGACGTACCCACAGATCGCCCGTAGAGTATTAATATCAGGAGTACGTAGCCCTAGCCCCAATCCTCCCAGTACTGTGCCAAGCCGCCGGAAAGGCCTTGTTAGTCGCCGGCGCAGACACTCGGATTGGGCAACAGCAGGCATTCTGTCATCCACGCGTGCCGGGTGGAAAGCCAGTCCCGCAGGTGTTGCACTTCGGCGTCGAAACTGCCATCCGGTGGGTAGGCGGACCAGACAATGAAATTTCGCGGAGCCGCTTCGATCAAGCTGCTTTGCATGTCGTCGATGACGATATTGATGTTTTCCATCGACAACTGACCCGTCAGCAACTCTTCCAAACGGTCGTAATAACGTTCGACGAATACCGGGTCGTCGAACAATCCACCCCAGAAGCCATGGTCGAACATAAAGGTGCAGTCCGGGGTGATATTCTGCGCATCCCACCAAGTTGGCTGGTCGCACCGCGAATCGCTATTGCACCCCATCGTCCGGTCGAAATCCCAGACAGGACCGGCGATCAGCAGACCATCGCGGTCCTTGTGAAAGTAGCCTGACAGGCGGAAAGCATCCGGGTTTTTCGGTAAGATGTTGAGAATGTGGTGGTCAATCCAGGCGTCCACGTCGATGATTTCTTCGTAATGGCGGCCCGAAACGGGGTGGGTGAATCCGGGTGAAACCAAGGCGATACCGAGTTCGTCGAGCAAGTTCTGGAGGTATTCATCCTGGGCGCCTGCGATTTCATCCTCGTTAGGATCGACGTTGACAAAGGGCTGCTGAAAATCGAGAATTCCACCGCCTGTGCCCGCGTAAAATCCGCTCTCGCCCGGGCCGGTTCGGTCTTCCTTGAAGATGTAGCCGCCGGTAAGCTCGGGTTCGGCGACGTCGGACGGGAGCAGTTTCTCGATGTTCACCCGCTCCGCGTCTCGTTCGATGCGCTCGCCAGCGACGTAGACGCCGACGTAGTCATCGATGCCGACGCTCTCACCCACTTCGGCGATGAACATCTCGACGTGTTCGGTGCGCGGGGCATACCGCCCTACCTGGTTGCTGAGGGCGAAGATCAGCGGGTCGCGCATCAGAGCACGGTCGAAATCGAGAGGAGCGCCGAGGATCCAGTCACCTTCCGCCGGCATGCCGAGCAATTCCACGTCGTTTTCGGCGTCGACGTCGGGCAACCAGGTCTCCAGACGGTACGGGTGTTTGGGGTAGCCCGCAGAGCTCGATCCGCGAATCTTCAGGCCGGCACGAACCCCCAACGCAGCGGCGCCGGGGAGTGTGGTGCGGCTGCTGACCGGATCCGGCTCAAACACCACCAACGAGAAAGGGGTGTAGATCTCGCTTTTGTAGTCGGGGGCCTGGTCGACGGTCCACAACACGACGAGGGGCAGGTTGGAAGAAAAGCCCACCAAATCGGCGTCGAGTTGCACCCACGGGACGGCAATCCACCCCAGACCCCAGGCGTTGCCCGATACGGCTCGCAACACCGACGACGTATCCACCGTAAGAAGTCCGTCGTAGTGCAGTGCGGCGTCGATCGTCGGACGGGATCCGTCGAGTGTGTACCAGATGTCGGCGGTCGGGTCGGTCGTGGTGATTTCGACGTCGAAAGGGCCGTCATAAGCCCCTGCGGGCACGGTGACTGACAGCACCGGAGGTAGGGCGGATTCGACGGTAGAATGCGTCACGTCCGGCTCTGGGACCGTGGTCAAGGTCGACGAAAGCACGGTCGGGAATTCGGAGGTGTCGGGAACGGGTGCTGTGGGCTCGTCGTTGGTCGTAGGCAAAGGATCGACGCCCTGGTGCGAGCGTGTCGGGGTGCAGGCGGTGAAGAGTAGGACGAGGGCACGCATGGGCCTGCCTATTTCGCTGCTGGGGCTGGGGGGCCTACAAGGGTGGCATCGTCGATCAGGTAAAAGACGTAGTCGTCGTTGGTGACCTCCAGCCGAACCTGGCCCTTGACAGGTGGGTCCAGGGGCCATTCCATGGGACCGGCCAACAGCGCGCGGCTGGACAGTGTTTCGGTGATTCGGGGCTCGTCATCGACGAGTAGGCGCAATTGCACGGTGGCTTCTCTGTGCTGAAGGTAGCGGGCGGAAAAGCGAAAAGTGGTCGCGCCTGCCTCACCGAGTGCCAACAGCCGGTCTTGGGGCCAGCTGACGGTCAATTCGTCTTTCGGGTACAACCACACCGCGCCGTCGCACCGCCGGCCGGGATCGAGAAACAACGTATAGGTTCGTCCGTTGACGTCGGGATCGGTCCGGTCGGTCGCGGAGAAGAAGATGGCTTCTGGGCCATGGCAGCTCCGACCCTCGCCGCGACGCGAAACCTCTGCGCACGGCACGTTCGGGAAGGCCAAGGGCGTGTCAGACTCGCGGACGCGAAGGGGCGAACAGCGGCTGCCAAATGCGCTCTCGCCCATCAACCGCTCGTCGGAGAGGAAGTCCCATCGTTCTGTGGCGAACTTGGAGATGGGGCCCGGGGCAGCTTCGATGGCTCGGTCCCAACCAGGTGGCGCGACCGGCTCGGCGCTGTAGGTCGGCGCTACGGACAAATCTTCCATGACCCCGCTGACGACGCGACGCGCAGAGAACAACGCGGCTTCGGGTCCGCCGACTTCTGGGGGCCCGAGCAGGGTCACCGAACCTTCGCCGCGACCGAGCCGGAGTTGCGTGACGCGGTAGAACGGGCCGCCCGCTGGGGCCTCCACGGTCAGGTCCCAGGCGCCGTCGGGAGGCAGGGTGGACAGGTCACCGATCCAAACGGTTTTTTCGGTGCCGGGCTCGCTGCGCAGGACCACGGGCTCCCCCGCTACGGAGACCCGCGGTTCAACCGGTGGTGACCCCAAATGCGCCAATACGACCTGAACGGCGAACGCACCGCGGGCGCGAGGCCATGGCGCCACAAAGTGCCACACAAGCGTGGTTGCGGGATGCACGAGGCGTCCCGCGGGCTCGAATTCTGTGATCGAAGGCGGCACCTCCTGCCGTTCGCCGACCAATTCCACTTTGTGCGGGCCGTAGGCGGTCGATCGCACCAAGGCGTGGTCGCCAAGGGCGTCGATGTCCACGAGGGCTGAGGCCAAGGCTTCGGTAAAACGCCGCGAACCTTCTTTGTTCATGTGGTCGATGTTGCGGAATTGCGAGGCGGACATCGACAAGCCCCGCATGTCCACGAAGTGGCCTCCGACTTCGTCCACGACGCGCACGGCGGCCTCTTGCACGCCGGGGCCCACCACGTCGTCCCGTTCGGCGGGAATGTCGGGCGACATCGGCGGACGGACCCAGACCACCTGTGCCCCCTGGGCGGCTGCGAGCCGGGTGATCACCGGCATGAAGGAGTCTTGCGGCATCGGCAGCAAGCTCGCATCGTAGGCGCGCTCGTCCAGGTCGATGGCCACCAGTGGACCGGCGGCGGCGTGAAGTGCGGGGTCCATGCGGTCGTCGGCAAACACACGGTCGAGCGCTGTCCGGACCTCGTCTGGGCGCAACGGTCCGCTGTTCTTCGGCGACCGAAACAGCATGCGTGCCGGCAAGTCGCGCAGCACCTCGAACACCCGATCGCGCAGACCCGACCTCTGTTCTCGGAGCCGCGCCCACCACAGGGCGGTCGTTTGTTTCACCCGAAGGGCGATCTCCGGATCGGGTGTGCCGGGTGGGAGCTGAACTTCCAGGTTGACGAAGCTGCTTTCGGTCAGGGGCGTGTTCAACAACATGCTCTGCAAGCCACTGATGACCACGATCAGCTTCGGCCGGTAGCCGGCCTCGAACACACGATACTTCAGCATGGCGTACCAGTGCGCGCCGACCGAGTTGGGAACCGACAGCAAGGCGATGTCGTCGCGTCGAACGCCGATGCGTTTGGCCAACAGTTCGGTGTTCGTATCGGTGTTTGCGTAGCTTGGACCCAACACGATGACTTCGGGCTTCTTGGTCGCCAGGATGTGGTCGATCGCGGCCACCGCGCCTTTGTTCACGACGTTCGCGTTGACGACCATGCCCGCATTGTCTTCCGCCTGCCGTTCATCGGCGTCGCGAAATCGGAGCAACAGCAGCCAGAACAAGCCGAGCACCAACATCGGTCCGAACAGGGCTGTTGCAAACGCCCGTACCGTCACCACCGCCTCCCCGCGTGCTGTACTGCGACCTGGGTCCGGAGGCTGGGCACGTTAGGCACGCAAACTCGGTGAAACGCTGCGCGCTTGGATTTACGATCAGGCCATTCGGCCCCTTACGAAAGGGTGGTACAGCTCTGTGTTGGAGCGGTTGCCGCCGCTGTCTAATTTGCTCGACGTAGGCGTAGGAACGGGCGGGGCGCTGGTCGCGAACGCACCCATCATTCGGGCGAAGACCCTGTCCGTCGTCGGAATTGACATCGATGCTGACTACGTTCGGCAGGCGACCCGAGCCGTTCAACTTGGAAAGCTCAACGACCGCGTGAGGATCGAGTCGTGTTCCGTCTATGATCACCAAGGTGGGCCCTACGACGCCGCCTACTTTAGCGCCTCGTTCATGCTGATGCCCGACCCGGCGTTGGCGTTGAGCCACGTAGGGACGCTGCTTAGGCCCGGCTGCCCCGTGTACTTCACCCAGACGATCCACCACAAGAAGAACCCGCTCTTCGACGCCGCGAAGCCCCTCCTGCACACGTTGACGACCATTCATTTCGGCCGCGTGACCTACGAAGAGGACTTCTTGGCGGCGGTGGCTGGCGGTGGCGGCCGGGTCACCGAGTGGGTGACACTCGGAGAGAATAAGCAGCGCAGCTTCCGCATGGCCGTTGTCCATTTTTAGACCCCGCTCTAGCGAAAGCTTGGCCGCTATTCGACCGGGTCTCCGGCGTCGGCCCCGTCGTCGGCTTCGCCTGCTGCCATGAGTTGAGCGAGCAGCGCTTTGCGACGGTCGGGAAAGTGGTCCCACAGGATCCGTCCGTCCTCCCAACTCTGGGTTTGGCGGACGACGAAAAGAAAGTTGCGCTCTGTCTCTCCTTCGATGGGCAGCTCGAAGAAGTCTGGGACGTAGCGCTCCCACAGGTGTTCGGGCACGTCCCACTCTTCCAGCGTGTCCTTCATCAGGCGAGGCGCTTTAGCGCCTTGGACCAACCGCGCGTTGAGCAGTTCCGGCCCGTATTTTACGAAAAATGCTGATTCGACGGCCTTGTCGTGGCCTGGCGACTCCACCAGTGGTCCGGCGGGCGCGGGAAGCAGCGCGACTTCGCGGTTGACGAGGCCGTATTGATCGTAGATGTACAGGTCCGAGTAGTACCCGGCGACGCCGATGGCCTTGCTCACCATCCGCAAATCGCGGGGCGCCCATTGCGCCAGGGCCCGGCCACGCAGCATGAAGCCGTTGGTGTTGTCGACCATGTTCTTCCAGCGGGCGTACTCGGACATGAACTCTTTGTCGGACAAGCGAAAGTGCATCGATTCCCGGATCGGCAATGGGACGACGTGCACGTCGAAGGCGGGGAGCAAACCGACGGTCAGAACGGTCGCGACCACTGCGCCAACGGTGCGGACGTCGGCGACCCGTGCAATCAGCGCCCTCGCGGCGAAAGCCGTCATCAGGGCCACGAAGGGCAAAGAGGGCAGCAGCATGCGCCCCATTGGCATGAAGTCACCGCCAATGAGGATGGAGTACAGCGGGAACCCGATGGCGAGTGCGGCGACCGCGAGTCCGCCGCCAACGCGCCAGCGAATCAGATTGGGCAGACCTAAAGCCGCGACAAGCACCGAACAAAACGTCGCGTAGAACAAGGCGACATATTTGAATCCGCGCAGCAGCCTCTCCCCTGAAAACCCGACCTTTGCGTGTGCGGTGTTGGGCAACCAATCGCCGAAGTAGCCGAAACGCCAGACCGTGTACACGGCAAACACAGCGCCCGCCAACGCCAACATCCGGCCGACCCGTTCGACTGCCGCCTGTACGGGCTCTTGGGGCCGATCCACCAACCTCACCGAGAGCGCCAAGCCTGCGACCACGCCGACCCAAGCGATTCCTTCCGTGCGAATCAACGCTGCGCCGAGCGCGGCGAGGCCGGCGTGGAGCCAAGCGTGTTCGTGGTCGGACCAGATCAGTCGTTCAGCAAGGATGAACAGCAGGACGGCGTACGGCAGCGTTTCCAGGCCGGACGTAGACCACAACGCCCAGGCCGGCGAAAGCGCGAGCACTGCGGTGGCGATGCCCGCTTCGACGCGACTGAGTTCGAAGGTGGTGCGTGCCCGGTCGAAGAACCATGGGAGAAAGGCGAGCCCCGCAAGGGCGCTCACGGCCGGGACCAGGAACTCCACTGCACCGCCGGATGCTTCGACCGCGGCAGCCACGAGCAACCACAAGAAGTCGGAGTAGCCCTCGACGGGCTGGTCCCCGACGTTGTAGGTAATCCCGCGCCCTCGAGCGAGGTTTCGAGCGTAGCGGAACGTGATGTACGAGTCGTCGCACAGAAACCAAAACCTGTGCACGAGCCAGACATACGGGACCCATAGGCCGACCACGATTGGGTCGATCCGTCCGCGCACGTCACCCCTCCGACTCAGGTGGTTGCGGTACTGCGAGGGCGTTGGATTGTCAACGACTTGTTCGTCACCCCAGGATCTGCCCGTTAGCAGCGCCCCCGATGACGGACGTGAATCGATCAATCCGATGGCTCGTTCTTGCAGCCGCCGTGACCTGGCACCTGCTCGGTGTGGTCGCGCCGCCCAAGATTGTAGGAGGGGCGGTCAAAGAGACGGACGGCCGGGATTTTGCGTCGTACTACTATGCGTCGCGCGTGGCCCAAGCGGGTGGCAACCCGTACGACAAGACGGCGCTGGATGCGATGGCCACGGCAGATGGCACCCGCAGCCAGGTCCATCCGTTCTTTTATCCTCCGCCCTTTCTGCTCGCGGTCGCGTGGGCGCCTCTGTACACCCTCGCTGACGCGTTCGACGTTTGGTACGTGCTGAACGAACTGTTCTTGGTGCTCGCGGTGGCCGCACTTCTCTTGTGGTGGCGCCCGCTGGGAAATGGCCTGCCGCCGGTCCTCCTCGCGTCGGTCGCTGCCATGACCGCCATCCCCTACGGTGCCTCGATGGGCCAAGCGAATTCGCTGGTCCTGATGCTTGTGATCGGCGGGTTGTGGGCCGATGCTGCTGGCGTTGCGATGCTTGCCGGGGCGTTGGTGGGCGCGGCGGCCATTCTCAAGATGAGTCCGGCGCTGTTTGTTGTGATGTGGCTCGTACAACGGAAGTTCCAGCCCGCCCTTGCTGCCGTGGCTACCGCGATCGGCCTGAGCGTCGCGACGCTGCCCTGGGTCGACCTGCAAGCCCAAGTGGACTTCTATCGCCACATCCTGCCGCAGTTCTCCAGCGGCAACTACAACGGCCTCGTCGTAGACATCGGGATGTTCGCCAACCACTCCGTTCCGAATCTGTTCCATCAGCTGTGGCCGTCTTCGACGGAAGGGCTGTCGACTACGGCGCGCACGGCGTCTTCCATCTTCGGCCTGTCACTCGTGTTGTCGCTGGCCGTGGTGTTTCGGCGGGCGGCGTCGGATCCCTGGTCGGGGGCAGCGGTCGCGGCCTCGGTGGCCATCTCTACGCTGCTTGTGCCGGTGTACACCTACGAGCACCATCTGATTTGGGCGATTCCGGCGATGGCCCTGTCGACGTTAGGCGTGTTTCGTGGCAACCTCGGTGCGGGTTGGGCAGTGCCGCTGGGGCTTGCGAACTGCGTGCTGGCGTTTCCGGTGAGTCAGCTCAAATCGTTGGCGGTCGGGCCTCTTGAGGGCCACACAGCGCTGATCCTTTGCGCGCAGGAGGGGAAGTTCGCGGCCTTGTTGGTGGTATTGGCTGCGTGTGTGCGGCTCGCAACGGCTCGTTGACGTCGGTCCTGAGACGGGTCATTCTGGGGGGCCGGACCAGGTGGACCATGTTGAGTAGTGTGTTTTCGCTGTGGCTCGCCTGTGGCGGCAAGCCCGTTGTAGCGGACAGTGATGGCGACATCGGCCAACTCACCGAAGACAGTTTCGACGAACAGTACGCCGAGCGATTCTGCGAAGAACTTCTGGCCTGCAATACTTCGGCGGTCTGTCAGGCCGAAGACGTGGACCAGTTGGGCGACACCGGTTGTGAGTTTGATGACTTGGTTGCCGAAACCTGCTTGCAAGAAGCGTGGACCTGTCACACCGAGAACGGTCTCGGCCTCGCCTACGTGGTCCCGCCGCAGACCTGCCTGGAAGTCTATACCTGCGGCGCCACAACGACGCTTTAGCGGGCGGATTGCGGATTGCGGATGGGGCGCGTTGGCGACTGCCTCGATCACCCCAGGAAGCGCACCGGCCCCGCGTTAGCGTCCGCCCCGGAGGGAACATGCTGGTCAGGCGCTCCCATACATGCGGCGTGTTGCGAACTGCCCATGCGGGCGACGAAGTGGTGGTCCAAGGGTGGGCAAGCGCGGTGCGCGACCGGGGCGGCGTGACATTCGTCGTGTTGCGCGATCGCTCCGGCGAAGTGCAGATCACGGCAGACGAAAGGTCGCCCGACGCAGCCCGCGAGCGCATCAAAGACGTCCGCCTGGAGTATGTCGTGCAGGTCCGCGGGCGGGTGGAAGTGCGGGCGGGCGCCGCGAACGCGAAGATGGCGACCGGGGAAATCGAGATCATCGCGCTCGACGTCGAAGTGCTGTCCGGCACGCGACCGTTGCCCTTCGCGCTGTCGGACCATGCCGTAGCGCACGAGGAGACGCGGCTGACCTACCGCTACCTCGACCTGCGTCGCCCTGAACTGCAAAACAACCTCGTGCAGCGCCACCGGGCCAGCCAAGCCGTGCGCCAGTTTCTCGACGCGGAAGGCTTTCTCGAAGTCGAAACCCCCATTCTCACCAAGAGCACGCCCGAGGGCGCACGCGACTACCTCGTGCCCTCCCGCGTGCACCCCGGCGAGTGGTACGCGCTGCCGCAATCGCCGCAGTTGTTCAAACAGATCCTCATGGTCGCCGGTATGGACCGCTACTTCCAGATTTGTCGCTGCTTCCGCGACGAGGACCTGCGCGTCGATCGCCAGCCGGAATTCACCCAGATCGACATCGAGTTGTCCTTTGCCACCCGCGAAATGGTGATGGAGGTCGCGGAAGGCGTGGTGCGCGCCGTGTGGACCGCGGTTCGAGGCATCGACGTGGGGCCTATCGGCCAGATCAGTTGGGACGAAGCCATGGAGACCTACGGGGTAGACGCCCCAGACACGCGCTTCGACCTGCACTTGAAGGCACTGGATGCCGTTCTTGCGGCGTCGGATTTCCCACCGATTCGGACCGCACTTGACGCGGGCGGCATCGTCAAAGGCTTCACGGTTCCAGGCGGTGCGACGTCGTCGCGCAAACAGCTCGATGCCTGGGCGCTTTTCGTCAAAAGCTACGGATTGGGCGGTATCCTGTGGGGCAAACTTGGACCCGAGGGCCTTACCGGGCCGCTGGCAAAAGCGATGCCTGACCCCGCGGCCCTCATCGCAGCGTTGGGCGCGAGCCAAGGCGACCTGATGATTGTGGGCGCAGGCCCCATAAACCAGGTCCGGCCAGGCCTCGGACGCCTGCGGGTCTCGTTGGCCAAAGAGCTGCGGCTCGTCTCGGACGACACCTTCGCGTTCATCTGGGTCATCGACTTCCCGAGCTTCGACGTGGATGCGGAGACGGGGGCGCTCACAGCGATGCACCACCCGTTCACGTCGCCGCGGCCTGAGCACATCGACATGCTCGGAACGGGGCGTGAAGTCGACATGCGGGCGAATGCCTACGACATGGTGTGCAACGGCGTGGAGATTGGAGGCGGCTCCATCCGAATCCACCGGGAAGACGTGCAGGCGAAGCTGTTCGCAGCGCTTGGCATCTCACCGGAGACGCAGCGCGAGCGCTTCGGCTTCCTGCTCGACGCGTTGGCGCACGGCGCCCCGCCACACGGCGGCATCGCCTTTGGTCTGGACCGGCTCATGATGTTGCTCATGGGCACCGCATCGATCCGCGACGTCATCGCATTCCCGAAGACCACGCGTGCGCAGTGCTTGATGACGCAAGCACCGAGTCCCGTGCCCCCTGGGGATTTGGCGGTCTTGTCCGTGCGGAACACGACATGATGTGGTGGCTTGCCGGCGTCGCGCTCGCCGCGCAACCGGGACCGCAACTCGCGGCGGGAGACTTCACGACCTGCGCCACCGATGCCAAGGGGGTTGTGCGCTGTTCCGGCGGGTGGAAAGGGACGGGTGATCGTGTCGTGGCCCTGTCGGTCGGCGGCTTTGCGTGCGGACGGACGCGCAACGATGTGGTGGTGTGTTGGGGACCGGATGCAGTGGAGCCGCCGGATAGGCTGTTTTCGACCGTGGACGTCGGGCGCCGAACCGCCTGTGGTGTGGACCTCGACGGGCTCGTGTTGTGTTGGGGAAGTGATCTCGGAGCTGTGCCCCAAGGCCGCTACCGGGCCGTCTCCGTCGGATCGGGTTTTGCTTGTGGCGTGCGCAACGATGGCACCGTCGCCTGCTGGGGCGCAGCGTCTGGCGCCCGACTCGAAGCTCCGATGGGGTCATTCACCGAGGTGGCCGCCGGAGGGACCCACGCTTGCGGTGTAGAACGCAATGGATCCGTGCGTTGTTGGGGACGAGACGTAGACGGCGCGTCGGAGGCGCCTGCGGGCCAGTTTCGCACGATCGGCTCGGGCGACGGCGCTTCGTGCGGATTGGCGACGGATGGCACTGTCGCGTGCTGGGGGAGCGAACGTTTCGGGCTCGATCAGGTGCCTGCAGGCTCGTGGGACCGGTTGACCGTTGGCGCGTTGCATGCCTGTGTGGGCCGCGGGGACGAGATCGTGTGTTGGGGAGCGGACGCGGCAGCACGGGTTCCGTGAGGCCCACCCAGTGCGGCCGCCCTGCCCCCTCTCAGGGTCCTGCGCCGACCAGGCCGTAGGACCGCCCTCCGACGGTATCCACCGTATCAATCGCGTAGCCAGAAAACACGAAAGCGGCGCCAAACACGACGTCGGACACGGCGGGATCGGCGCCCGCCCCTGCGTCGCTACACGTCTTGTCTACACGCGAGAACGTCTCTCGCTCCGGGTCGTACACTTCCGCGCACCGCACACCGACGGTAGGGTCCGGCCAAACCGCTCCGCCTGTCTCCGCCCCACCGATCAGCACCACGCGCCCGTCCGCAAGGCCAATCGCCCGGTGATGCGCCCGAGGGCCCTCGAGTCCGCCGACTTCGTTCCAGGCTCCGCCGTTCGTTCGTTTCCATGCCTGGGCCACGGCGGACACGAGCACCTGAGACGCAGAGGCGTCGATGATTCCTCCCGTCAACAACACAGCCCCGTCGGGCAACGACGACAAGGCATGGCGCGCGGTCGCTACCGGCAAGGGATCTTCGTCCACCAGCTTCCCCGCTAGCGTGATTCGACTACACGAATCGGTCGGAACGTAGTTGACACCCGACGAAGCGGCCCCGCCGCACACGAGCACGCCGTCACTCCCGAGGCTCACCGCGTCAAAGCCGTAAGGGCCCACAGCCAACGACCCATCGACGGGTATCAGCTCGAAGGCGATGGGGTCGAAGAGTTCGGCAGTGACTGGCTCGCTCCCGGTGCTCTCCGAGCCGACGATCAACACGCGGCCGTCGTCCATCAGCACCGCACGGTGCTCTGACCTCGCCGCTGACATGTCTCCCTTCCACACCACGTCGAGGGCGACCGGGTCCCATACAAAGGCCTGAAAGATGTCGCCGGACCCTCCCCGTTGACCGTACACGGCACGCCCACCGGTCACCAGCACCAGCGGCCCATCGCGGCCCTCCACGGTGGTTGCGGTTGCGCCGCACCTTTCGCGAAGGCCATCGGCATACGGAGGCAGTTTGACCTCGGTGGGTGTGAGGCTCCAATCCCCGCCATCGAGGTCTAGCAGGTGCAGGATTTCATCGGTCGACGGGGCATCAGGGCCCACCGGATAGGTCGTTCCGCCAAAGACAAAGGCGTCCGAACCGGCGATGGCCGCCGCGGCGTACCACCGAGCGCCATTCGCAGAAAGTCGAT
This sequence comes from Klebsiella pneumoniae, assembly GCA_945861065.1. Lineage (GTDB taxonomy): Bacteria > Myxococcota_A > UBA796 > UBA796 > SXOB01. The sequence goes on from CAMASI010000079.1 coordinate 13,394, forward strand.
CGAGCTCACCGACGTCGGCCTGGTTCGCCACAGTGGCGGAAACCTCGACATCCCCGGAGACCGGTCCCAAAATCACCGCATCGCCCCACGCGGCGAGCCTCGCGGGATCGATGTTGTCGCCCGAACCGCCTGGCGTTTGGAACGCCAAACTCACACGAGAACCGTCCGAGACCTCTCCAATCCCTTCGGCGGAGAGCTCTCCTTCGTCGGTCGAGCCAAGCAGGGTCCACACGGGCTCGGCGTCAGGCGCGTCCACGCCGACACGAAGTTCCAGGGGTTCGCCGAAGGGGTCCTGATCGACGAGCACGCGCGGTGTGAGGTGAAGGCGAAACGAAGCGCCCACCGAATCACCGCCGCATCCGACCAAGGTCGCGACCGACCACGCTACCATGCGCGTCGCTAACGCATCCGTCGCGAGACGTTGACCGACCTGTGAGCACTCAGCCATCAGCCATCAGCCATCAGCCATCAGCCATCAGCGGTCCGGCGGTCGTGGTCGGGTGCGGTCAGTTCGCGGAAGTCCCGCATGCAGGCTCCGACCGAGCTAATGGCTGATGGCTAACCGCTGACGGCTTGAGCTGCTCGGATTGAGCTGCTCGGCTTAAGTGACCGGGGGAGACGAGACATGGGCGACACCACGCGATTGGCTGACGCTGCAGGATTCGTCACCGCTGCGTTTCACGGCATCGTTCGGAAGGGAACGTCGATTCCCTATGTGACGCACCTGTACGCTGTGGCTGCGATCGTCGGGGAGAACGGCGGCGACGAAGAACAAATGACCGCAGCCCTGTTGCACGACTGGCTGGAGGACATCCCGGGCGCCTCGGAAACGGCGCTGCGGCAGCGCTTCGGAAACAGGGTCGCGGACATCGTCGTCGCACTCACCGACACCGTCGAACATCCCAAACCGCCGTGGAGGCAACGCAAGGAGGCCCATATCGCCCACCTCCGGCAAGCGTCCGCAGACATCCGTCTCGTTTGTGCTGCAGACAAACTGCACAATGCACGGTCGATAATCCGCGACCTCAACCGCGACGGAATCACCACGTTTGCGCGCTTCGCAGGCGGTGCCGTCGGAACGAGTTGGTACTTTTGCGCAATCAGCGAAATGCTCACCGAAGGGTGGCCCCATCCGCTGGGTGGCTTGCTTGCCGACGCGGCCGCGGAAATCCGACTCAAGGTTGGGACCGTGTCCGCCGATTGAGCGTCAGAGGCCAATCCATGACGCATGTTCTTGCCAGTCGGATTGCCCAAGCCGTTCGCGGCGGTGTGCTGCGCGACAGCCCCACGCCACCGCCGCCGCCCGCCCGCTCCTAGGCAGAATTCCGCTTTGAGGCGCGCCGGATCGGATAGCGGAGGCCATGCGGCACCTCAACCTGTTCGGCATCTTCTGTGCGTTAGGGCCCGTGGGTTGCGTGATCTACCCGGCGCCTGAAACGAACGTAGCCCCCGTGGTTCTAGAGGCCGACGTGTTGTGCACCGTCGGTGAGTTCACCGAAGGCGATGTTTGGGAGTTCGCGGCCCTGGTCGACGACGAACGCGGACCCCTCGAAGTCGTGGCCGTTGACGCCTGGACTTGGGACGTCACAACCGGGGAAGACCTCCTCTACTTCCCGCTCTTCCCCACCAACGACGCCTTCGTATGGGCGAGCGCTTGGATCGTGGAAGACGAACCGCTGGACTGTGCCGACCCCAACGTCGCCGTCGACCTCGTCGCCTGGGACTCGTGGGGCGCGTGGAGCGTACTGACCCTGACCCTAGAAACTTTGTAGGCCTGTGCCGAAGGGGAACCCTAGGGGGGCTCTATGCACGACGAAAGCGGACGTGCTCTGGGGATGGCGCGCCGAGTCCTGAAAGGCCTTGGGCGCGAAATGGTGTCGGTCAGCGCGGCCGTCCCGCAGCCGTCGGCCGCTGCCGAGAGCGTAGCGCGCATCGTTGTTGGCCTGCGAACCGTTGCGCAGTTGCTCGAAAGTGTCGGCCAAAAAGTGCGAGCGGAACAGGATCGGGCCGAAACCGATCCTCTGACGGGCCTACTCAACAGAGAGGGGCTGCTCTCCGCAACGATCGCCATCCTCGGAGAGGGAAACCAGCGCGCCGTGTTGATGGCCGACGTGGACTTTTTCAAACGCGTCAACGATACATACGGGCATCCAACGGGCGACGACGTACTTCGCGCCGTCGCCGGACGATGCAAGCGGGCGCTGCGCGACGACGACTTGTTGGCACGGTTCGGAGGCGAAGAGTTTATCGGCGTACTCCCCCTAGGCACGCGGGAAGCCGGGCTCGCCGTCGCGGAGCGGATCCGACGCGCGTTGAGCGGACGACCGGTATCTACGCGCTCAGGGCCCGTCTCTGTGACGCTCAGCGTCGGGGTTGCGGCGGGCTGCGAGACGCTGACTTCGCTGATCGCACGAGCGGATCAGGCGCTGTACGCGGCGAAACGGGCGGGACGGGACCGCGTGGTGGCGGAGGAGATGGCCCTCGTCTGACCGGGCGGTCAGGGGGCGGCCGATAGCCGGGCAGGACCGTCACCCATCAACCACTTCAGTCCTAGAGGCCCTGCCCGTCCCCATGTCGGGTCCAACGGGCGGAACGGTGGCGCGCTCGCTTCTAGCCACCGCGCGACCGCCACGGCGACGTGATCCCGGCGTCGCGCGGCCGCCACCTGTGCGCCTAAAGGAAGCCCGTACCGGTCCTGGCCAAAAGGAACGGCGATGGCCGGCATCGATGTCACGTTGAACAACGCCGTCGTGCCCACGGCGAGCGGCGACATCACGGCCATTCCCCGATGCAGCGGCGCCGTGCGATTCCATCCGGGAAGCACGATCACGCCCATCGGCCCGAGTTCGGCCTCCAGCGCCACCGTCAGCGCGCTCGCTGCAGCCGCGAATTGCCCCGACGACTTCGGCAACAAGGCTTGCAAACGCTCAAGCGCCAACACGGCCAGCACACCCCCGGTATGGTCTGAGCTCCCCCGGAACCATCGAAGGGCTTGCCGCACCCACAACACCGGCTGACCGCGCCCCACAGTGTCCTGGTAGGTGTCGCCGGACTCAGCGAGCAGGCCGCTCCACGTCAGCGCCACGCGCCACAAGGATCCGGTCGTCAACGGCCGCACCTGGCACCCCGCCGCTCGCAGCTCCGTGAGCGCAGCTTGCAGGCCGTTTTCGACGTCGGCGCTCGCAAATCCCCGCTGAAGCCTTCCAGGCACGTACACCGTCACGTCCGCAGGCCGCACAGACAGCGGATCGCCGATGACGTGGTCAATCGCTTGGTGATCGATGCCGTCTGCGCCTGCGAGAATGCGGAATCCCAGCCACGCGTCGTCCACCGTGCGCGCCATGGGACCCAACGACATCATCGGCACAGGACTCCGCGGCGCATCCGGGAAGTGGCCGGTATTGGGAATGCTCCCGCCTGTGGGCTTGAACCCCACCACGCCGCATAGCGTCGCAGGAATCCGTACCGAACCGCCAGTATCTGAGCCCAGGCCGAACGCCGTACCGCCCGCTGCCAGCAGCGCGGCCTCGCCTCCACTCGAACCCCCAGGCGTGCGGTACAGGTCGTGCGGATTGCGGGTGCGTCCGTACACGGTGTTGTGCGTTTCGTGCCACAACCCACCTTCAGGACCATTGGTGACGCCAAGCACGATGGCGCCGGCTGCTCGCAGGCGGGTCGTCGCGGTAGCGTCCGCACCTGCCCGTTCACCCGCGCGCGACTTGACGCCCCCGCTGTGGGGCATGCCGCGCACCGCGACGAACTCCTTGATCGTGATCGGCACGCCGTGAAGTGGCGGAAGTTTTGCTCCCGTCGCCCGGAAGAGATCGGCCGCTTGGGCCTCCGCCATGGCTTCGTCAAAGCGGCAGGCCACAAGCGCGTTGATAGCGGGATTCACGAACTCCGCGCGGTCGATGTGGGCGCGCACAACCTCGGCCGCGCTGACCTCTCCGCGCGCAATCATGGCTGCCAGTTGTGTCGCCGAGACGATCCACAACGAACTCAAATCGCTGACCTGACGATGGGCACTTGTCATGAGGCCCTGCGTAGTGTCTACAATGCGCCAGTGTCGACTCGAACGCCCATTCCGACGGACGCCTCCCGACCCCCCGAGGCGCCCGGTACTTTCACTGGCACATCTCGGTTCAAGGTCACCGATCAACTCGGTGCCGGATCGATGTGTGTGGTGTACCGCGTTCGCGACACCCAACACGGCGACATCGTCGCCCTCAAGACGCTTCGCCACCTCGACGCGAATTCGCTCTACCGACTCAAACAGGAGTTCCGCGCCCTCTCGAGCATCGACCACCCGAATCTCGTGTCTTTTTACGAGTTGGTGCACAGCGATCAGGACTGGTTCGTCACCATGGAGCTGGTGGAGGGCACCGACTTCCTGACCTTCGTGCGCGGCGAAGACGAGGCGCAAAGGTCGAGGGCGCGGTCAGAGACTACCTTCTCGCAGGATCTGCGGTTCTCAAAATCGGTTGCCGCCGGGGTTGGGTCGGCGGCAATTCCCGAGGTGTTCGAACCCTTGCCCGGCCGAATGCCCGACTTTGTGCGCCTGCGCAGCTGTTTGCGTCAGCTTGCGGAGGGCGTGGCAGCGCTGCATTCGGCCGGGCGAATCCACCGCGACCTCAAGCCCTCCAACGTGCTGGTCACCAACACGGGTCGCGTCGTCATTCTCGACTTCGGTCTCGTAGCTGACATCGATCAGGACTACACGGAAGGAACCCTACACCAGAATATTGCAGGTTCTGCCGCCTATATGAGCCCAGAACAGTCTGTGGGACATACCCTCTCAGACGCCAGCGATTGGTATAGCGTGGGCGTGATGCTCTACGAGGCGCTCACCGGCGTCTGGCCCTACAGCGGTCATCTGTACCAGATCCTGACCCAAAAACAGGAGCGCGATCCGCGTCCCCCCAGTCAGTTGGTACCCGGCCTGCCGCCGGACCTCGATGAACTGTGTATGGGGCTGCTTCGCCGCAAACCCGAAACCCGGCCCATCGCGCGGGAGATTCTTGCGCAGTTGCGGGGAATTCGACCCAGCGCCGACGTTCGCCGTCGAACACTGACACCGCGATTCCGCTTTCGCGAGGAACCGCTGATGGAGCTGCATCGCGCCTTTGCCAGCGCGAAGTGGGGACACGCCGTTGTCTGCCTTGTCCGCGGCGGTCCAGGGACCGGAAAGACCACCCTCGTCCGCGAATTGGTCAAAGAGATCAAACGACGCGAGGCGACGCTAGTCACGCTGAAAGGGCGCTGCTACGAATGGGAGACCGTGTTGTTCAAGGCGCTGGACGGCGTCATGGACAACCTTTCACGGGTGTTGCGTCGCCTGGACCCGCAACAACTCAGTCGTTTCCACAGCGACGACCTTTCCCTCCTTGGGGCCCTGTTCCCCGTCCTCAACCGCTCCGACCTCGTTCAATCGGATCCGTCGCTGCTCCAAGGCCTCGAGACCGCTGAGATCGCCCTGGGCGCGTTCCGCGGCCTGCGCGACATCCTCAGGGCACTCGGCGACATCGGACCCGTCGTGCTCAGCATCGACGACGTGCATTGGGGCGACACGGAAAGCGCGGAGGTCTTGGCGGAGATTCTCAAGGCCGAACGCAGCCTGCCCATCCTGGTCGTTTTGACCTACCGAAGCACGGAGCCGTCGGCTTTTATTCACTGGCTTCTTCCCGGACTGCAAGCGGGCAACTGCGACGTGCGGACGGTGGACCTCGAACCGCTGTCGTACGAACAATCCTGCGTGGTGGCCGCCGAGATGCTCGGGAAGGACCCCACGGCGGAGGATGTGCGGGCGATTGGCCTGGAGTCCGGAGGCAACCCCCATCAGATCCGTGAAATGGTGCGGCGCGTGGACTCCGCAGACCCGCGGACCATGGAAGAACTCTCGGAGGTGGTCGTAGCCTCCGTCGCCAACCTTCCGGCAGCCCCTCGCGCCTTGTTGGATTTGCTCGCCGTCGCAGGCCAACCCGTGTCCACCGAGTTGGCCATTCATGCCGTGGCGCTGGGACACGACGCGTTCCCCGCGATCTCGACGCTTCGGGCGCACGCGCTGATCAACGCAACGGGTGGGCAGGCGTCCGGCACGCTGGAGGTCAGCAGCGACAAGATCCGCGAGTACGTGCTCGACCTGCTGCCAGAGTCTTCCCGGCGCGATTACCATGGTGCGATTGCGCGAACGCTGGAGATGAGCGGCGCGGACGACCCCGAGTCGCTCGTTCACCACTACGCAGGGGCGGGTGCCACGGCGAAGGCGGGGTTGGTCGCTTGGCTCGCTGCAGAGGTGTCCTTACGCGAGCGCCGTCAAGGAGACGCGATCTGGCTCCTCGAGCGCGCGGTCGACCTCGGCGACTGGAGCGCCCGGGAACGTCGGTCCATGCTGGCTCAACTCGGCAACGCGCTCGCGAGCGTTGGGCGAGGCCGCGAAGCTGCCCATGCGTTCCTTCGCGCCGTCGCAGAACCCGGCGTAGCGCCCGCGCCGGCAATGCGCATCGTCGCTGCAGAACAGCTGCTGACGAGCGGACAGATCGACGATGGCCTCCGGTTGATCGAAGGTGTGTTGTCCGAAGTGGGCGGGCGACGTTACCCGAGACCCGAATGTGTGCGCCCGTACACCTGGTTTCTCCGTGCGCGGCAACGATTTCGTAACGTCCGACCCGAAACCGGAGGGACCCAGGTCGACGGGGATTCCGCCATTCGGGCCCTGGCGTACTGCACGGTGTCCGCCTGCCTCGGGCCCGTGCTGCCCAACCGAGCGGCCTTCGCTCAGGCGCTGTTGATCGACGAGGTGTCCGAAGACGCTGAGCCCCACACCCGCCTCGCCGCGATCCAGCTGGAGGCCTCGTTCGAAGCACGCAGGAACCCACACGGCGCGGGCTGGCGCAACCGTTGGGAACAAGTCCAGGAGTTGGGCAGGGCCGCTGCCACCCCTGAGGGCTCTGCTTTGGCTACGCTGTCGGCAGGAAGCACCTCCCTCGCCGTCGGCGCATGGGCCGACGCCATCCGTTTGTCCACCGAAGCCGAGCACCTGATTCGCAACAAGTGCCAAGGGCTTTCTTGGCAACGATTTACCGCGAGAACCAACGTGGCGATGGCCTGCGTCCAGCGAGGCGACCTTCGTTCGGCCGCAGCGATCGCCTACCCCGTGCTCCGCGAGGCCGAAAACGCCGACAACCCGCTGTTTCGCGCGCTCATCATCGCGCGCGTCAGCTCAATTCTCCACGCAGCCGAAGACGACCCGGACACCTGGGGACGCGCCCTGGACGTCGCCAGCGAGAGCTGGGCGAACGGGCCATGGACCGCCGTTCGGGCGCAACTGTACGTCGCACGTGTCGCGTTGGATGCGTACCGAGGACGACCCGGCGTTGGGCTGGAGCGCTTGCGGTCCAACTTCAAGGCCATGGAGGCGACCGGCGCATTCACGGACCCCTTGTTCCGCGTCGACACACTGGTCTGGGGTGCCTCCTGCGCGCTCGCCGTTGCGCACGACGGGCGTGACGGGGCCGCAATCGCAGAGACGAGCCGGTGGATCAACCTGCTGCGCCGGGACGGAGCGCCATGGGCGGTGGCCTGGGCTCAGTTGTACGCCGCCGGCCTCGCCCTGGTGCGCCAGGACCGCAGCGCGACGGACTTGCTAGAGGATTCCCGCCGACTGTTTGCCGAACGCGACATGTGGATTGGCGCAGCCCTCGCTGGGTATTTGAACGGGCGATTGGGCGGCGGAAACGGCACCCAGCCGGAACTCTGGCTCCGGGACCAGGGGGTTCGCGACGAGGCGCGTTTTGTCGGGCTGTTCGTGGCGTCGCCTTTCGGCAAACCGTCGGAACGGCACACTGCGCCGCCTGCTGCGGGCGGCGCTTCTTAGGTGCCGGTCAGCCCAACCGAGGAATTGCCAGACTCCCGCCCTGACGGCCTTCCTGCGCGGCGAGCCAAACGCCGAGCGGGATCTGGTGGGGCACGTTGTCGGTTCCGACGCGGGCGACGGAGCGGGTGAGCACGAAGGCCGGACCCGGGCCGTGCCGCTCCATTGTCCGGTACCAGCGATTTTTAC
>CAMASI010000080.1 GCA_945861065.1 Klebsiella pneumoniae
GTGCTGTGTCCGCACTTCCAGGCGTTCTTCTTCGGCCGGCGCCCATCCGCCATCGATACGCCTACCTCCCGGATTACGGAAGGGTATGAGCGAACACGACCGGCGCATGCGCGCGGCGGAACGGCGGTCACGAGCCGTGTTGCGGCGAAGCTCCGACGGCGTCCTCAGTCAGGAGGGAGGCGATGTGGTGCGCGAGGAGGCGATGTCCTTGGCGGCTCGACTCACGGAAGAATGCTGGTCGTTGGGCGGTATGCCCTGGCCACAGTATTCCCGCGGCGAAACGCCGTACCGCTTCGTCCCGATCCACACGTGATCGCCCTTCCCGACGACTTTCGGGACATTCTGGTCGAACTGCATGATGCTGGCGCTGCGTTCGTTGTGGTCGGCGGCTACGCCGTCGCATTCCACGGTCACCCCCGTGCAACGTAGGATCTCGATGTGCTCGTGCGAGCCAGCCCCGAGAACGCGGTGCGCGTGTACAAAGCACTTGCCGCATTTGGGGCACCGCTAGAGGCCTTTGACCTGACGGCCGCCGACTTCGCCGGCTACGACGGCGTACTGCAAATCGGGCTTCCGCCACGCCGCATCGACATCCTGAATCAAGCGACGGGAATTACATTCGACGACGCCGTCGCGGAGTGCACGACGTTCGCGGTGGACGGTCGAGAGATTCCGATCATCGGACTGCAAGCCCTGTTGACGAACAAGCGCGCGACAGGTCGCATTCAGGATGCTGCGGACGTCGAGGCGCTCTCACGCGCTCGGATTTAGTCGGCCCTGTGCCGATGCGTTCGATGTCAGGGTCTGGCGCGGGCCTCTACCGCCGCGACCCGCGGCCTGGCCCCTGTCATCCCGCCAGCCTCTGCTGCATCTGCCCGATGCGCTGCAGCGCCGCCACCGCCCAAAGTTCGACGGATCGAAACGACGGCACCCGCCCCGCCATCCTCGAGAGAGTTCTGTGAGAGGCGGCCTCCGCGAGGGGGCCGCCTACTCTATGATCATCCCCGAGCCCCGCCCTTCACCTCGCCGCTCGGTCGGCGGAACGCCGACTCGCTCGTCGCCGTCTTTGGGGAAGGAGCTTCCCCGAAGACTGCTAGCGAATCTGCGGGGTCTTGCTAGAACACGGTTGTGCGCACATCAGCCGAGTTCATCGTACGGTTTTGGGGCGTCCGAGGGTCCATCCCGACGCCGGGGTCGGCGAACGTTCGGTACGGCGGAAATACGGCCTGTGTGGAGGTCCGAGTCGACGGCCAGCTGCTCATCCTCGACGCGGGAACCGGCATCCGACCCTTCGGTTTGACGCTGCCTGGCGGGCTCGATGCCGATATCTTGTTCACCCATAGCCATGTCGATCACATCTGCGGCATTCCGTTTTTCGCTCCGTTGTTCAAGACGGGGAACCGGTTTGTGTTGTGGGCGGGCCACTTGCTTCCCACCCACCACCTCCCCGACGTGCTCGCCGACTACATGGCAGCGCCCCTGTTCCCAATCAAGCCCGGCGTGTTCTCGGCGGCGGTGGAGTACCGGGACTTCGTAGCGGGGACCGACATCGAGCCACGGCCGGGCTTGCGGATTCGAACCGCGCCGTTGTTCCATCCGAACGGGGCCACGGGCTATCGAATCGACAGTGGCGGGCGTTCGTTTTGTTACGTCACAGATACGGAACACAGGCCGGGACACGCTGACCAGAACGTGCTCGACCTCATCCGCGGCGCGGACGTTTTGGTGTACGACTGCACCTATACGGACGAGCAGTTCGCGAACTACCAATCCTGGGGCCATTCGACTTGGCAGGAGGGGGTTCGGTTGTGCAATGCGGCCGGTGTGGGGCGGTTGGTGATTTTCCACCACGACCCGGGACACGACGACGCGTTCATGGACAATGTAGGCGTCATCGCCGCCATGGCGCGACCTGGCACAGTTGTGGCCTATGAGGGAATGGAACTCAGCCTCAACCCGGCTTGACGCGCTGCCAGCCGCACAACACGCGGTCTTCGACCTCGAATCCGGCGCGCTCGTACACCTTGAGCGCATGTTCGTTTCGTCGGTGCGCCTCCAACTCGACGCGCCACCATCCCTCTTCTTCTGCCCACTTCTGAAGGCGTGTGAGCACAGCGGTCCCAATTCCACGGTGGCGGTGCGTGGGCGCGATGTACATCTCATCGAGCCACATGATTTCGCCGCCGAACTCGTTCGACCAGTACGGCACGAGGATCGCGTGACCGACGGGTTCGGCCTCCACTTCGATCAGGAGCATACGGACCCGGTCGGGTCGGTCCAGCATGGAAGAAGCCTGACGACGCGCTCGGGCGTAGGTCATCGGCATTCCACCGGGGTCGTCGGTGTACAGGCCCATGACGAAGCGGGAGAAGTTGTCCAGGTCGGGGGATGCGATCGGGCGAATGACGAGGCTCATACTGGAATCAGTCCTTCGGTTCGAACAGCTCTACCAGGATTCCGATGGCTTTTGGGTCGACGAACAACGTGCGCCGGTGCGGCTCCTCGATGGGTTTGTCCGGACGGAGGCTCAGGCCGGCAGCGCGAATGCAACCCGCCGCGTCATTGAGCGACGATACCCTGAGCGCGAGGTGGTGCAGGCCCTCGCCTCGTTTCGCCAGGTCTCGGCTGTAGGGTCCGCGCACCGCGGGCATTTTCAGCTCGATCGGCATGCCCGGGCAGTCCACGGTGGCCGTCACGCCTTGGAATGCGACTTCGGGCTCCGGGGCATGCGTCTGCAGTCCGACGGCGGCGATGAACTCGCGGACATTGTCCAGGTCGTCGACCAGCCAACCCACATGGTCGATCGGGGGTCCGTTCTCCGGCCCGGGTTCTCCTTTGCCTTCCACAAACCCGAGCAACGCACCGAACGACGCGCGGGGGTCCACGAAGGGCTCCCCAGTGTCTACCCCGACGACGGGGACGCCCCGCTCGGTGAGCCCCTGGCAAAACACCGACAAACGCGCGACTTCGAACACCAGTTGGTGAAGGCCAGGGCCTTTTCGCGACAAGCGTCGGGCGATTGCCCCTTCGGACCCGTTCGGACGCAACAACAGCAGGGGCACGGGCCACAGGCCGACGGTCAAGACGTCTGCTTTCCACACGCCCGATCGTTTGGGCCCCTCCACGGTGAGACCCAGGGCTTCGAACAAACGGCGCGGCGCGTCGAGATCGGCGACAACGGCAGCGACATGACGGAGATTCATGTAGTGGTGCTACCGTCCCCGTCGTGGCCAGTCAATCGAGCGCGCCACCGTAAAGCAGCGCCACGCCGTTGTTGCCGATGGTCCCCATCGCAACGTCGTCCCAGCCATCACCGTTCACGTCGTCGATGCCGGTCATTCCAGTGCCGAGGCGACCTGAATCCACGTCGCCGATGACGTGGGAATCCCCCGCGTCAAAGTACAAGTCCTCCGTGCGTCCTTGTACGTCGTAGAAGAAGAAGACGGCACCGATGTCGTTGTAGCCCTCGTCGTAGCCAGGTGCGGACGTCGCGAGTTCGAACACGCCGTCTCCGTCGAGGTCGGCCGTCGATACGGCACTGCCGAGGTCGTCGCCGCCAACCCCGCCGATGATCCGGGTGGTGGCGTCGTCCCACGCGTCGTAGCCAGGGCCCGAGAGGCCGCTGTACACGGTTGTGACGCCGGGGCCGCCGGCCGAAAGCCCAGCGTCGCCGTTGGGCCATCCAACCACGAGGTCGTCGGTGCCATCCCCGGTCAGGTCGCCGTGGATGAACACGTTCGGGGCTGCCCACGCGACCCCACCCATGCCGGCAGAGAACGTCTGGAACGTGGTGATGTCCGTTTCCGCGGCGTACCGGGCGCCCTGGCCCGCAATGACGAAGATCCGTTGCGGGTCGTCCACGTCCCCTTGGGAAGTCGCGGCAACTTCGGGAAGGCCGTCGCCACTCAGGTCGCCGACCGCTACGGAGTGGCCGATATTCTCCAGGCCGGGAAACTCATCGCTGACAAACGATGCCTCGCCGACATCCTCGCCGATGTCGGCGACGTCGGTGCGCGGGCCGTACACCACGAACACCTCTCCGCTACCACCGACGGTGCCCGAGACGACAACGTCGATCCACCCGTCTGCGTCGATGTCGGCCCCTGCCAGCGCACCACCGATTCCGTCTCCAACGCCCCCGGAGATCTCGACGGATCCGGAGGGGGCAGACGGGATGACGTCGATGTCGCCGACCAACGGTCCTTGGAGCAAGATGACCGTGCCCCGGTCGAGCCCGTCGTTGGGCAGCCCGACGACGATGTCGGCAGTTCCGTCGCCATCCGTGTCGCCGACGCCCGCAGCAACGCTCCCAAGTCCATCGAGCGACACCGACCCGATGATTTCGGCGGTCGCTTCCAGTGCGCCGGGGCCGGACCCGTCAAACGTCAAGACGGTGATTCGTTCGGCGACGACATCGCCCACCAGGATGTCGTTGAGGAAATCGCCGTTGACATCGCCAGGTGCCCACAAGGGCCAGTTGTTGATGGCGCCGTCGGACCACCACAGGTCCGGCGCTACGAGGCCGACGACTTTGCACGCGGGATCGAGGTCGTCACAATTCTGGTCGGTTCCGTCGTCACAGACTTCGACGTTCCAGGGGTACCGATCCGGGTTTGTATCGTCGCAATCCTCGACGGAATCCGCGCCGTCGCCGTCTTCATCGGTAGGCCCAGCGTCGGTGTCTGTCGCCGTGTCGGTATCGGTGTCGTTGTCAGGCTCCGGCAGGGTGTCGCCGCCGACGCAATCTTGATCGAGTGCGTCGCCTGGAATGGTGACCGCACCCGGATGAACCGACGGATCTCGATCGTTGCAATCGCCGTCGGTCTCAGCGTAGCCGTCGCCGTCGAAGTCGTGTGCGGGATCGATGAGCACGGGTTGACCGAGTTGCGGGAGACAAGAGAGCAGCCAATGCGTCACCATACCGTCTCCAGTCGCAGGCCCGTAGGGCTCGGGTGGACGGCGAGTGGGCCGAGCAACAACAAGGTCAACCCGGTGGAAGCGACCAGCGCGCCTCCGGCGGCGACCCACCGTGAGACCGCGAAACCGGAGACCGCGGAATCGAACGCGGCCTTGGAGGCCGTCGCGTCGTCGGCGGTGGGTGCGGATCGATAGTCGTTTCGCGCCCCGTTTCCGGCCAGCCAGAAGCCGCCGGTGATTGCGCCTCCGACGGCCGCAACGCCGCCGCCCGCGCCCAACAACACCGTGCTCACTCGGAGCCCGCGGGTGGGCTTCGTTTCCTGGGACGAATCGCCGGATTCTACGGCGTCGTAGGCGGTCCAATCGGTGCGGCCCGTGGTTCCCAACCACATCCGGTCGCGACGAACCACGGCAAACGGTGCGCCCTCCCCAAACGCCGCCGCGAACAGGGCAGTCAGGTCTGCTCGGGCGTCAGAAGACTCCGACTGCGCGAGGGCATTCTCTCCGAATGCGTCCGGGATGACCAGCGTCGCTCGGGAGCCGGGTTCGACGTCGATCACATAGGTTCGCGCTGGGTTGGCGGTTTGCACGAGGTGCCAGCCCGGTGCAACGGCAGTGCCGATTGCGTGGCCGTCGATTCGGAGGTCGGTCGATTCTGGCGCTACGATTCGCAGCCTGACGTTGGCCTGTGGCACTGGCGTGGTGTCAAAGGCGGCGCGGGCAGCGGGCGAATACGTGTTGTCCCACTGCAGATCGGGCTGAATCCCGCGGGCGATAACGAAGTGAGCGCGTGCGGCGTCCGGATCACCGAGTTGCACGGTTGCCACGCCGCCGAGCATCCACAAACGAACCAGCGTCTGTACGTCTTGCACGGTGGACAGGCAGGGCAGGCTCGCCTTGGCGTCGGCCAGCGCCACCAGCGCGCCCTCCCATTCGCCGTAGTGGATGTGGCTGGTGGCTGCTTGCACCTGGCTTTCAAACGCTGCGGCGGTCGCGGGCGCTCCGGTGCAGGTATGAACATTCCCGCCTTCGACGATGCGCGGGGGCGCGGCGCGGAGCGAGGCCCACGGGACGACCGCAGCGCTCACAAAGGCCCGATCCTGAGCGGCGACCCGCCCGATCGCGTCTGGCACGTCGCCATCGGTGATGACGGTGCTTGCGAGCGCATGAACGATGAGGGAGAGGACCATCACGGCGATTCGTGGCTAACGTCGTGGGCAAGGCCCGTCGGCGGCGAAGTCCCAGCACAACGGGACCCGCGTTCCTTCCACGATGGCCAGCGTGCGCGTCAGGCTCGGCCAATCTGGGTGTTTGAGGGTCACTTCGTACTGGCCGACGGGAAGGCTGACACTCAGCGGCACAGATCCGTAGGATTCTCCGTTCAGGTAGGCTTCGCCGGGCGGGATGCTGTTGACGAACAGGGTGCCTAGCGCCACCACCGGCTCGGCCACCGGCAAAACCACCGGCGCAGCGACGGGGGCGGGGCTCACAGCGGCGGGCGCGGGCCTCGGGGTCGGGCGGGGAACGGCAACGGGCGGCTGCACGACCGGCACGGGGCTCGGAGGCGCAGCGGGCGGAACGACGACCGTCGCGGCCTCGGCTTGGGCTTCGGGTGGACTCGTTAGCACAGCGGTCCCAGCGGCTGGGCGCGACACGGTCCAAACCAAGCCCACAACCAGTCCGAGCAATCCGGTTGTGACAACTGCGCCCGGGAGTAGCCACCACAGGCGTCGCGCCGGCCTCACCGGGGGGGGCGCTGGAATCGTTTCGGGTTGTTCAGGGGCTTCCTTGATCTCCGTCGGCTCGGGAATCGGCGTAGTCATCGCCGGTTCAGACAGTTCACGTCCGATGTCGTGAACGCGCAACGCAGCGCCTGCGGAACCCAAACGGTGTGCGGTGGCGGGCGTCGCTGGGAGCTGCGCGAGCACCGCGGAAAGCGCACGAGCCAGGGCTGCTGGATCCCGATGACGCTGCTCCCGGTCATGCCGCGTCGCCTTTTGGAGGATGGGCCGCAACATCGGGTGGACCTCGGCCCACACACGGTCCTCTAGCTCTCGTACGTACAGGTCCTTCGGCTTTCGGTCCGTGAGCAACACGTAGAGCGTGGCACCCGCCGCGTACACGTCGGCCCGAACATCGACGTCGGAACTGTCCTCGTACTGTTCGGGCGCCATGAACTCGAGGGTGCCCATGACGGCGCCGGTGTGCGTGTACATCGTTCGGTCGGCAAGTTGCGCGATTCCGAAGTCGGTGACCTTGGCGTTGCCGTCTTTGGTCAGCAACACGTTGTGCGGCTTGACGTCGCGATGGACGATTCCGGCGAGGTGGGCCGCCTGCAGGCCGTCCAACATCTGCAGACCCACCTCTACGACCTGGCGCGGTGGCATGGCCCCGTAGGCCGCGAGGTGGCCCGCCAGGGAACCGCCTTCTTCCAGGTCCATCACGAGAAAGGGCGGGTCGTCGGTAGAGACGTCGTACACGGCGAGCACGTGGGGGTGCCGAACACGCGCCATGGCGACCGCTTCTTTTTGGAACCGGACGCGCAGATCGGCGCGACGTGCGTACACCGGCGACAGCAGTTTGATGGCTCGGTGCACCTTGAGCCGGTCGTCCCACGCAGCGTAGACCGATGCCATCCCGCCTTCGCCGAGGATGCCTTCGAGGCGGTACCGACCGTCCGCGAGTGTCCGGTGCGGGTCAGACACTGCTTAGAATGCCGTTCCGTCCGCGCGGGTGCCGGGGGACAACGCGTCGGGGTCGATGGACAGATGTTGGACGAACGCGCCGACCAACTCGGGCGACCGGACCAAGCTCTGATCGACGCCGCCTTCCGCGCCATACACGACGATTTGGATTTCGGTCGTGTCAGCGGCCCGCACGGTGAGCGTGTCGCCGCCGTTGTTGAGGCCAAGAACACCTGCGGTGAACACCATGACGCCGGGGGGCAGCGGCGCACACCAAGGCGGTGGCAACGAACCGTCAAAGGTCGGGGTTCCGCCAGCGAAGATGAGGGCGACCCCGTTCGGCGCAAGTTCGGTCGCTGGGGGAACCGTGAATCGGATTCCCGAGAGGTCCTCCAACGTGGCGCCAGAGATGTCCATCGTCAGGCCCGACGGGTTGACCAACTCGACAAACTCATCCTCGGTGGACGACAAGACGCCGTCGCAGTTGGCGTCGTTGAGGCCTGGGTCTGCCAGCAACTCGTTGAGTACGAGCAGGTGTACGTCGGCGAAGACCGGTCCGGTGTCCACGGGAGGGCTGGTATCGACCGGTGCGCCAGTGTCTACGGGTGGGCTGGTGTCGACGGGAGGGCTGGTATCGACAGGTGGGCTGGTATCGACAGGTGGGCTGGTATCGACGGGAGCGCCGGTGTCGACCGGTGGACTTGTGTCGACGGGACCGCCGCTATCGGCCGGTCCGCCTGCCAACGACGCGCCAAAACGGCGGGTTCCAGGGGAGGCGGCGCGATCCGACACCGAGCCGTGTTTGACGTAGGTCCCAGCGACGAGTTCGGGGTCCAGCGTCAGCGACTGGTCGTCGCCCCCTTCTCCGCCGTAGGACATCGCTGCGAGCGCCGCGCCAAGCGGGCCTTGGACGGTCAGGCTGTCGCCGGTGTTGTTCAGCCCAAGCAGGCCGGAGGACGACACATCCGTGCTCACGCCGACAGGCAGCGGCGCGCACCACAGTTCAGACCCACCGGTGAAGGGGGCCCCGCTGCCGAACACGACCAACGTCTGCCCAGGCGCCAAATCGGTGCCGTTCGGGAAGATGTGCCGAACGCCGATGGCGTCCAGCAGCGTGCCGCCGCCTAGGTGGACGGTGACAACACCGGTGTTCACGAACTCCACGAACTCGTCTTGTTCGGTGTCGATCACGCCGTCACAGTTCCCATCGAAGGGGCCCGGGTCGGCGAAGACCTCATTGATGACGAGTGCGAATCCGGGAGCGCCGGTATCGTTGGCGACGACCTCGAAGCCGGTATCTGCGGGCGCACCGGTGTCTGCGGGCGGGCTGGTATCGACGGGGGCACCCGTGTCGGCAGGAGGCGCCGTGTCCACGGGAGGCGCGGTGTCTCGTGGCAGGACCATTCCGCTGCCGTCGCGTCGGGTACCCGGCGACATGGGCGTAGCGGAAACCGTGCTGTGCAGTACGTAGCCGGGCCCCGCGAGTTCGGGTTCCATCGTCATCGATTGGTCGACGTTGCCCTCAGCACCGTACGACATCGACATGAGCAGGCCGCCGAGCGCGCCCTGAATCGTGACCGTGTCGCCACCATTGGTCAGGCCCAAGGTTCCGGTAGATGCGACCACCGCGGTGACGTCGACCCGGTCTGCGAGACACCAATCGGCTGTGCCGCCCGCAAACGGGGTTCCCGCGCCGAAGACCAACAAGGTGTGCCCGGGCCCCACGATGGTACCGTCGGGGAACGTGTGGCGGACCGTGAACCCGTCTGCCAGCGTGGCGTTGGACAGGTCCACGTCGTTGACGCCAGTGTTGACGATCTCGACGAATTCGTCGTCCGACACGTCCGACACACCATCGCAGTTGCCGTCGTGGGGTCCTGGGTCCGCGAGCACCTCGTTGAGAACGACGGCAAAGCCGGGGTCAGCGGTGTCGTTGAGTGCGAAGGGGCCGGTGTCCACGGGCGCGCCGGTATCGACGGGCGGCGACGTGTCCACGGGCGGCGATGTGTCTACGGGTGGCGACGTGTCCACCGGGGCGCCTGTGTCTACCGGCGCTGCCGTGTCGTCGAGGGCGCCGTTCAATGCCGCGCCGAACCGACGGGTACCGGGCGACATCGGCTGGTCCGACACGCTGTTGTGTTTCACGTAGGCAGGTCCGGCCAGCTCTGGATCGAGCGTGAGCGACGTGTCGTCGTTGGCTTCGGATCCGTAGACCAGGGTGGCAAGCACGGCGCCGCCTGGGCCTGTGAGGCTGATGGTGTCGTTGGAATTCGTGAATCCGAGGGCGCCGGAGGACGCGACTCGGCTGTACACGCCTGGGAGCAGCGGCCCGCACCAGGCTTCGGAGCCACCGGTGAACGGCGTTCCACCGCCAAACACGAGCAGCGTTTCGCCCGGGGCCAACATGTCACCAGCGTCGAAGCTGTGGCGCACGCCGATCGTGTCGCTGACGGCGCCGACGCCGAGCTGAATCACGGTAGATCCTGTGTTCACGATCTCGATGAACTCGTCGTCGGTGACGTCGATGACGCCGTCGCAGTTGCCGTCAAAGGGACCCGGGTCCGCGGCCAACTCGTTGACGACCACGGCAAACCCGGGATCCGCGGTATCGTTGAGCGCAAGCTCCGGGGCCGTGTCCACCGGCGGGCTGGTGTCGGCGGGCGGGGAGGTGTCTACCGGCGGAGAGGTGTCAACGGGCAAGCCGGTGTCCACGGGCGGCGACGTGTCCACGGGTGGGGACGTGTCCACGGGTGGGGACGTGTCTTCGGGAGGGGCCGTGTCGTCGGCAACGCCAGAAAGCGGAGCGCCGAACCTGCGCGTTCCCGGCGAGACCGGTCGGTCGGCAACGGTCCCATGTGGCACGAATGCAGGACCCACCAATTCGGGGTCGAGCGTGACGGATTGGTCCGAATCTGCTTCAGGGCCGTAGGTCACCGTCACGAGGGTTGCGCCCAAGGGGCCAAGCAGCGTGACCGTGTCTCCGGTGTTGTTGAGTGCCAGTCCGCCGGAATCCGCGACGGCTACGGAAACCTCAGGCGGAAGCGGGGCGCACCACACGTCCGCGCCTGCGGTAAACGGCGAGCCGCCTGCGAACACGACCACGGTGTTGCCCGGAGCGAGCACGGAACCGGGCGCGAAGGTGTGCCGAATGCCGATGCCGTCCGAAATGGCGCCGCCGCTCAAGTCGATAACGATGTTGCCGGTGTTGACGATTTCGATGAACTCATCGTCGACCGGAGAAATGACGCTGTCGCAGTTGCCGTCCAGCGGTCCTGGGTCGGCGAGAACCTCGTTGATGACGATGCCGAAACCCGGGTCGGCGGTGTCGTTGGCGACCGGCGAGGTGTCTATGGGCGGCGAGGTGTCCACGGGCGGAGACGTGTCTACCGGCGGAGCGCTGTCCCCGGCCGTGTCGGAGCCTGTGTCGATGCCGGTCTCGGACGCGGTGTCCACGCCGGTGTCTTCGATTGGAACGACCAATTCTGAGCCGTCGTGGCCTGTGCCCGGCGAAAAGGGCGAAGCAGACACTGTGGTGTGCAACACGTAGGTCAGGCCCACGACGTCGGGGTCTAGCGTGACCGATTGATCGCTGTTGGCTTCGCCTCCGTACGACATGTCGGCGAGCGTTGCCCCGAGCGGGCCGTGAATTGTCAGGGTATCGCCTGCGTTGTTGAAACCGAGCGTGCCTGAACTGGCGACCTGCAGGTCCACCGACACTGGCAAGGGCGCGCACCACGGTTGGGCGCCGGGTGCAGCCCAGGGCGCGCCGCCGGCAAATACGACCACGGTTTGCCCCGGGTCGATTTGGCTTCCCGCGGGGAACTCGTGGCGAACAAGGCCAGAAGCGTCCATCACGGTCGCACCTTGCAGACCGATGGGCACGCTGCCTGCATTGAACAACTCGACGAACTCGTCGCTCGTAGGCTCGGGGGTCCCGTCGCAGTTGGCGTCGTCGGCGATTCCTGGGTCGGCGAGAACCTCGTTGATCACGAGGTGGAGGGCGGGGTCGGCCGTATCGTTCAGCAGGGGCGGGGCGGTGTCCACGGGCGCCGTGTCCACGACACCAGTATCGCCGGTCGCGAACCCGGTCTCACTGGTGTCGATCGGGGCGGCGGTGTCTCCACCGGTGTCCCCGGTTCCATCCGAGTCCAACGCTTCGGACAGGGCGAGGCCAAAGCGCCGCGTGCCGGGCGAGAAGGGTAGGGCCGACACGTCGTCGTGTTTGACGTACGCGACGCCGTCGAGTTCGGGGTCGAGCATCAAGCTCGTGTCGTCGTTGCCTTCCGAGCCCCACGACGCCGTGGCCAGTACGCCGCCAAAGCTGCCGGTCAGCGTGGCGCTGTCGCCCGTATTGGACAGTGCCAGCGTGCCGGTCGAGGCCACCACGACTGTGACTTCGGGAGGCAACACCACGCACCACGGTTGGACCACGGCCGAAGCGACGAAGTCCGGAGCGCCGCTGCCGAACACTACGATGGTGCCGCCAGGCGGGAGCAGGGTCCCCGCGGGGAATATGTGGCGAACACTCAAGCCGTCACGGAGTTCGGCGCCGCCGAGGTCGGCCGTGATGGCGCCAGTGTTGACGAGCTCTACGAACTCATCGGCCGAGGTATCGAGCACGCCGTCGCAGTTCGCATCGCCGGCGCCCGGATCGGCCAGGACCTCGTTGAATACGATGTTCACGGCGCCTACGGCAGTGTCGTTGACCGGCACCAGCCCCGTCTCTTCGATTCCCGTCTCGATGGGCCCCGTGTCGATCGGCGCTTCAAGACCGAGCTCGCTGCCGTCCGCCCGCGTTCCCGGCGAGCAGGGGCCGGGGCCCGTCGGCACGGTGCCGTGGGCGACGAGCGCGAGGTCGGCGAGGTCGGGCCACCGGGTGATGCTTTCGTCGACGTTGGCTTCGGCGCCATAAGTGTAGGTGGCGAGCACAGAACCGAGGGAATCGGCCACGGTGATCGTGTCGCCTGTGTTGTTGAGGCCCAACTGACCGGCGCTTGCAACTTCAGCGCGCACCCAACTCGGCCACGTGACGCACCACGGGTCGCTGGACGGGCTCGTCCCGTCGAACAGCGGGGTGCCGTCGGCGAACAACACCAACACGCTGCCGTGGGGTAGCTTCGTGCCCGCTGCGAATGTGTGGCGCAGCGTTGCGACGTCCGAGACGGTCGCACCACCGAGGTTGATTTCGGCCCCAGAGTTGTTCACCAACTCGATGAACTCGTCGCCGGTGGTGTCCACGAGGCCGTCGCAGTTGCCGTCGACGGCGGCGTCCGCGAGGATTTCGTTGATGACGAGGCCGATCACTTCGTCGACAGGCGGCGGGGTCCCGGTCTCCTGAGAGTCGCCCGTTTCGGTGACGGTCCCGCTTCCAGCGAATTCGTTTCCGTCAGAGAGTCGGCCCGGTGATTGTGCCCACAGGGCTCCGGGCAGCGTCAGGTGGGGGACCCAAGTTCCCGCGGTGGCTTCCGGGCTCCGGTTGGCGCTCTGGTCGTCCGAGAAGCCGGAAAGCCACAAGAAGTTGTCCAAGGCGCCGCCGGCGGGGTCGTCGAGAAAGAGCGTATCGCCGCCGTTGGTGAGCCCGAGCGCGCCGGACGTCGCGGTTTGGACGGAGACCGAAGACGGCAGGGATTCGCACCATCCGCCGGCCCCCGATCCGTCAAAGGTAGGGCTGCCACCGCCGAATACGACGAGCACGTCGCCGGGCGCGACTTCGCTGCCGAGCGGGAAGGTATGGCGCAACACGCCGCTGTCGTCTTTGAGCGTGGAACCTGACAAATCCAGCGGGACTAGCGTGGGGTTGAGGATCTCGACCATCTCGTCCTGAGAGACTTCGAGGGTGCCGTCGCAATTCGCGTCTTCGGCCGGGTCGTATAGGACTTCGTGGAGAATCGCACCTGTGGGATCGCCAGGAGGATCCGTGTCGATTGGGGGCACGTCAGACAGCAGGCCGCCGTCAGCGCGGGTGCCGGGCGACCAGGGGGCCAACGCGCCGGTGAGGGTGTCGTGGTGGGAGAAGGTGCCTGTGGACAGGTCCGGGTTGCGGTTGATGCTCTGGTCGTCGCCCGCTTCGCTGCCGTAGGAGGCGGTGGTGAGCGGCGTGCCTGAGGGGCCCGTCAAGGTGATGACGTCGCCATCGTTGTTGAAACCGAGGATTCCGGAGCTTGCGACTTGCACCGTGACGGTAGACGGCAGCGTGACACACCACGGCGCAACAACCGTGCTGGTTCCGTCGAAGATCGGTGTGCCCGCGCCGAAGACCACGACGGCGTCGCCGGGATTGAGTTGGGTGCCGGGCGGAAACACGTGGCGGATCGACTGGGAGTCGCTCACCGAAGCGCCGCCAAGCTGTACGACCACCGTGCCCAAATTGACGATCTCGATGAACTCGTCGTCGGACGTAGACAATGCGCCGTCGCAGTTCGGATCCCCGTCCGCTGCTGGGTCCGCGAGGATCTCGTTGATCGAGATCAGGAAGCCGACGGCGCCTGTGTCGTTGGCCGAAGCGGTGGTTCCACTGTCGGTATCGGTGTCCGTGTCGGTGTCCGTATCGGAATCGGCGTCCGAGTCCGTGTCGGCGTCGCCATCGGTGACGGGTTCTTGCCCAGAATCGTTGGGCGTTTTCCGGCCACAGGCGATGAGTAGGATCAACGGGAACAGGGAGCGCATAGCGACCTCGACGGCAAGGGCGACTAACGCAGATGCACACGGTGGGGCTTGGGCGGCTACACTAGTGTTGTGACCTGGATCACGACCGTAGCGGTAGGGTTTGCGGCGCCCTGTGAGCTCTCGTCACCGGAACCGATTCGATCGGCCTGGGAACGGCTGGCAGCCGAAAGCAGCGACGAAGCGGCCTTTGCGTTTGGCCTGTGTTTGGAGGAGGCGGGGCTCGGTCATGCGGCCCAGGTCCACTTCCTAGATGTGGCCGACGGCGACGGGCCCTTGTACGCCGATGCCTTGGGACATGCGTTCGCGGTCGGCGAATCCATCGGTGACCTGTGGACGTTGTCGTCTTGGGCGGAACGAATCCCGGGTGGGCTGGAACCCAACGAGATCGGTGCGGATGCCGTGTGGTTTGCGTGGGCGCGGGCGATGGCCGACGAGGACCGGAATGGGGACGCCGTGATCGCCTTGCAGGAGGTGTCGGACCAATTCCGGTTCGCGGGTGAGGTCGCCTTGATCAGGGGCGAATCGCTTCGGACGACGGACCCCGACGCTGCGCGCGACGCTTTTGTGGAGGCACTCGACCCGGCAGAGGCCGGATCGGACAACCGCGACACAGCCCTGTTTCGGCTCGCCGACCTCGAAGTGGGTGAGGGGCGCCTCGCCGAAGCTGCTTCCTGGTTGGTCCAGGTGCGATCGGACTCTCCCTGGTATGCCCACTCACGGGCGATGGCCGCGGAAGTGGCGCGGGTGGTGGGCGCACGCGGACTGGCAAGGCGGTGGCTGCGAGACGGACGCCAGGCGGTTCGTCGGGGCGATTGGTCTCCTGGCGCCGAGGTGACGCATGCGCGGATGCTGGCGGACCGCTGTCATGTGGCGCGGGCCGCGCGGGTCATCGATGCCTGGGTCGCTGCGTCGGAAGGGGAACGCCTCGCCTTCGACGCAATGGCGGCTAGCCATCTCGAGGCCGACCGCGCAGTCGAGATCCTCGACGGGCTTGTGGGAACCAAGTTGCCAGCCGCCATCTTGTCGCGTTCCCTGCAGGAGGCGGAAATGGCCCAGCTTCATCGTCACCGTGGGGCGGTCCTTTTGGAACGGGAGGCGCTCGGCGGCGTGTCCGACGTTTTGTTTCAGGTCACGGCGGGCGCGTACTTGGAGGAGGCGTACACGCGTGCCGAGAAGTGGATCGAGGAGTTGATGGCCGCCCGATTCACGGCGATGGTGGAGGCGGCCGATAAGCAGTTCAGGGCGGCGAGGAAGGATGCAGACGACGCCCGCGCCGAAATCGGGGCTTCGTGTCAAGGAGCAGCACCGTGACGCTGTCTGCGGACGCGCTTCACCGCTATTCGCGTCACATTCTTCTCGAAGAGGTCGGGGAGAAGGGCGTCGCACGGTTGGCGGCCTCCAGCGTGGCGATTGTCGGCGCTGGCGGGCTCGGTTGCCCCATTTTGTTGTACTTGGCGGCGGCGGGTGTGGGCCGGCTTGGGATTTTCGACGGTGACGCCGTGGAAGTCAGCAATCTTCAGCGACAGGTAGCGCATGGAACATCATCCGTGGGCGTCAACAAAGCGCGTTCTGCGGCTGCACGGGTGGCCGATCTCAATCCTTTGGTGAAGGTGGACGTGCACGACGTCGCTTTGGTCGCGGGCAATGCCCTTGAGCGCTTGGCGCCCTACGACATCATCGTAGATGGGACGGACAACTTCCCGACGCGCTACCTCGCCAATGACGCCGCAGTGTTGTTGGGAAAGCCGTATGTGTACGGGTCGGTGTACCGCTTTGAAGGCCAGGTTTCGGTGTTCAACTTTGAGGGCGGCCCCAACTATCGGGATCTGTTCCCCCAACCGCCACCGCCGGGCATGGTGCCAACCTGCGGGGAGGCTGGCGTTCTCGGCGTTGTACCTGGGTTGGTCGGTACGCTGATGGCGACTGAAACCCTGAAGATCTTGTTGGGGTTGGGCACGACGCTGTCGGGACGGCTGTTGTTGTTCGATGCGCTGGATACACGCTTTCGAGAGCTGAAGTTGCGCAAGGATCCGGCTGGGGAGCCAATCGTGCGGTTGGTGGACTACGACCAGTTCTGCGGAATTCGACCGGCGGCGGGGATTGTCGTGTCTCCGCGAGACATCGTGGCCCGGAGGCTTTCGGGCTGGGCGCCTTATGTGCTCGATGTACGCCGCCCTTCGGAGGCCGAGATGGCGCCGCTGTCGTTTGCCGACCGAGTGTTGCCGCATGACCAGGTGGCGGCTGCGATCGGATCGGTGCCCCGCGATCGCGATGTGCTCGTGTTTTGCAGGTCCGGTGTGCGCTCGGCCCTCGCCGCCGGTGTGCTTCGGGACGGGGGTTTTCCGGCGGTGTGGGAGATGGAGGGTGGCATCCTTGCGTGGGCCCGCGATGTGGATGGTTCGCTGAGGGTATGAAGTCTACGGGCCGAGGTGCTCGGCGGCTCTTTCGTATGGCTAGCTCCGCGGCATGTACCACGTCGACGCTTTTTGGTGTGCAGCAGCTCGTTATGGCCAGGCAATCCGTTGGGCCGCTTTGGCCAAGGAACTGGGTTGGGAGGCCCTTCCGTCGGCGTCCGACCTCGCTCTCGTGGCGGCGGGCCTAGCCGAAGCTCGTTTGGGGGCTTGGCGGTCCACTGTCGCTGGGGAGTCGCGGGGGCGTCCGATCACGGTGGCGTCGCCGACTTACCCTGTGGCGCTACTTGGGTTGTCGCAGCCGCCGCCTGTGTTGTTTGTGGAGGGGGAAGGCGGACTTCTGCTGGGTCGATGCGTAGCGATTGTGGGAACGAGGGGCATGACCGCCTATGGCGATTTGATCGCGCGCCGTTTGGGCGAGGGGTTGGCCGCGCGGGGAATCACCGTGGTGAGTGGGCTTGCGCGAGGGATCGACGGCGCTGCGCACCGAGGGGGGCTGGCGCGAACCGTCGCTGTCGTGGCGCATGGCTTGGATCATACGGCGCCCCCAGGGCACCGTGGGCTTCGTCAGCAGATCCTCGATCGCGGGGGTGCCATCGTAAGTACGTGGACCGACGGCATTTCCCCTGCGCCGTGGATGTTTCCTGCGCGCAACGCGGTGGTGGCGGGGCTGTGCGAAGCCACGGTGGTGGTGGAGGCCCCCGAGCGGAGCGGGGCGCTGATCACGGCGCGTCTTGCCGGGGAATTTGGGCGCGATGTGTGGGCGGTTCCTGGGCAGATCGGCGCACCTGCGAGTGCCGGTTGCCTGCGGTTGCTGCAGGATGGCGCCAACGTCGTGGTGGACGTGGATGTGTTTCTAGACGAAGTGGGCGGGGCGCGGGGTCGGAGGCCGGATTGGCAGACGCTGCTCTTTGATGGGGTTGAATTGGATCGGGTGGCCACTGCGAGAGGCGGGTCGGTTTCGGCGCTTCTGGCGGAACTTGCGACGCAGGAGGTGCGCGGTGAGTTGACCCGATTGCCGGGCGGTCGGTATGCGCCGTGCGGCGCATAGCGGGACTTGTAGATAGCGCCGTGGGGGAGGGTGAATGCCCAACGTTGTCGTCGTCGGTACCCAATGGGGCGACGAGGGGAAGGGCAAAGTCGTGGACGTGTTGGCACCGGGTGCCGCGGCCGTGATTCGCTTTCAGGGTGGCAACAACGCAGGCCATACGCTGGTCGTCGACGGTCGCAAGATCGTCCTGCACTTGTTGCCGTCCGGCGTGCTGCATGGGCGCGTGCAGTGTCTGATTGGAAACGGGGTGGTGGTTGACCCCGCGGTGTTGCTGCAGGAAGTGGACGAGTTGAAAGCGCACGGCGTGTCGATGGACGGACGTTTGTGGGTGGCTGGCACGGCGCACGTGATTGGGCCTTGGCATCCGCGCTTGGATCGGGCGCGCGAGGCGGCGTTGGGCAGCAGCGCGATTGGCACGACCAACCGCGGGATTGGGCCTGCTTATGAGGACAAGACGGCGAGGCGTGGGTTGCGGGTATTGGACCTCGTGGATCCGGCGCGGCTGCGGGTGCGGCTCACGGAGGTCTTGGAGACCGCGAATCGCGCGCTCGTGGAGTTTCACGGCTTGGAGCCGTTCGATGTGGACGCGGTGTACGCCGCCTTGTTGCCGTTGGGGGAGCGCATCCGTCCGTGGGTCGTGGATGGGCCTGCGTGGATCGAACGAATTCGGAGGTCTGGGGGTGCGTTGTTGTTCGAGGGTGCCCAGGGCACCTTCTTAGACGTGGACCATGGGTCGTACCCGTATGTGACCAGCAGCAACACGGTGGCTGGGGCGGCGTGTGCGGGGGCGGGCGTAGGGCCGTCGGTACTTCACGAAGTGGTGGGGATTGCCAAGGCGTACACCACGCGGGTGGGCGGTGGTCCCTTCCCGACCGAGGTGTTGGGCGAAGTGGGAGAGCGGCTGAGGGGGCTGGGTGACGAGTTTGGGGCGACGACGGGGCGTCCACGGCGATGCGGTTGGTTCGACGTGGCGTTGGTGCGGCGGGCGGCGGTGCTCAATGGGCTCACCCGATTGGCGTTGACGAAGTTGGACGTGCTGTCTCATTTCGATGAGATTCCGTTGTGTGTGGGCTACGAAGGCGACGAATTCGACCTGGCTGGTGCGGTGCCTCGGTGGGAGACGTGGCCGGGTTGGCGAAGCGACCTGTCTGCGGTGCGGAGGTTGGAGGATTTGCCGTTGGCTGCTCGTCGATATGTGGCGAGAATCGAAACGATGGTGGATGTACCCGTCGAACTCGTGAGCGTGGGACCGGGTCGTGAGAGTACGATCCGAGTGGGCACCTTGTTGGGGAGGTGACGGCGAGCGTGAGCGAGTTAGCAGGGTCGGGCCGGGCCGCTAGCTCAGTTGGTAGAGCACCGGCCTTTTAAGCCGAGGGTCACTGGTTCGAGTCCAGTGCGGCCCACGTTCCTGACCCCATCGTCCAGCCA
This sequence comes from Klebsiella pneumoniae, assembly GCA_945861065.1. Taxonomy (GTDB): domain Bacteria; phylum Myxococcota_A; class UBA796; order UBA796; genus SXOB01. Next base: position 19,158 of record CAMASI010000080.1, read on the forward strand.
GGTCCAGGACACCGGGTTTTCATCCCGGCGACACGGGTTCGAATCCCGTTGGGGTCATTTTCGAGGTTCTAGGCCCGGTTTCGTGGACCCGTTGTCGGGTGGAATCGGGCCTTGTACCCATGGTCGTGGGTACACCTTGGGCAAAGAATTTGCCCGGGTTTGGCGCGGGAGTCGTGGGCGGTCTCTGTCCGCGTTCCGGCTTTGGAAAGGTTGGCGGCCGCGGGTTTGTTGCGGCAATCGCGGCTTCGTTGCCGCTGGGGACGCCGGTTGTCGTGGAAAAGGGGAGCGGCTTGGTCAACGGCAGAGCCAGCTTGCCGAGCCGCGCGTCCAAAGTCGTCGCCGGCGCTCCCTCGCGCCAGGCCGACTCACTCTGGCTCTGGTGCGGCCCTGAGGATGCGGCACCGCTCTGGCGCCCACTACCCCGCGGATCCCGCTGCAGATTTGAGGCCTTGGAAGCGGGCGGCGGGAATCGCTTGGACCGTTCGGACCCTGCATGGCTGGGCGAGTGAGCGGGCTGGAAAGGGGCTTCCGTCAACATGGGCATCAACGTGTGGGTGGACGTTGGCGGTATGCGGTTGACCGGTCAACCCGGCTTCGACACCCTTCTGCCGCGCGTTCCGACCCAGGCGTGGTACGCCGCCGCCCACTCAACAAGTCGATCGCGGTCCCATCGCCAGCTGCGGCGCCGCTTTCCATCGCCCACCGCGACGGGCGCGCCTGGGAGTTTCTTGGGAGCGCGGTCGCGCATGGCGTCCAATGTGCCGCGGTCCACGTCGAGCAGGCGGGCCGCTTGTGCGGTGGAAATGAGAATAGGTGTCACGGGTACCGTTTGGGCGGGCGTCGACGGGCTGCGTTCAGTGCCCGAGGTGTCGGCCGGCCGGGGCAACTGCACCGCTAGCCACGCCATCAGCAGGCGTCCACCCATGCGGATGTGCTCGACCGACGGGCGGCCCAGTCCGACGGACTTGAGGTGTCTGTTCTCTGCGGTGAGGGGATGGTGCTTCAGGGACCACGGTCCGTCGTCACAGTGGTCGTCCGGCCAGACCTCGGTGCCGTCGGTCACGCAATCCCAGCGTCGAATCCACCCGGCACCCGGGTTCGGCCGCGCGGCCGAACCCGGCAATTGTGCTGTGCGGCGGGGCTTCTCGCAAGTCGCGTCGGTGGCATAGGAGCGTGGGCGACGTGTCGGACACCGGAGCAACGTCGTAGTCGTTGGCGTCCATCCAAGCGAGCACGGCGTCGACGCGTTCTTCAGCGCCCACGCCGCACGGCGCGCTGGCGATGTGCGCAACGCGGAAACACGTTGCGTCGAGATCGTCGAGGACCTGCCGACTCACGTCAGATCTCCAGTCGGGAGGGATAACCGCAACGGGCGCTACAGCACCGCGACCTCGATGTCGCAGCCGTAGCTGGCCTCCGCGGGCACGATGTCGAACGGTTGTAGCACGCCGTCGAGCGTGAAGGCGATGTCCCCGAGGGTTGCGATCCGACCCACATCATCGCGATCATGGCAACCTCGTGCTGGGATAGACGCTCCCTGTCGTCGCACCGGACCGCAGATCTCCACCTGTCCTCGACCGCGTTCAACCCATCCCAGTAGTACTCTATAATCGTATCGAGGATTGACTCTCGGAATACAGAAATAACGGTATCGCTGGTGAGGCCTGGGCCGCGGTGCCCTCCCCGCCCTTAGCGCGCTGCGCCCGCGCCCGGATAGCACCTGCGAACGGGCTCCGGTGAACCGCCGGCGCTTGGACGGGGACTGATGGACATCGCAGCACAGTTGAAGATGTTGGCGCAGTTGCGAGACGAAGGCCTGTTGTCCGCGGACGAATTTGACGTGCAGCGCCGCGCCGTGCTCGCCGGTTCGTTGTCGAGCAGTGCGTCGACCCATGGCAACGTGCCAGCGGCCGGCCTGGCGACGTCTTCGATAGGCGCGTACGACCTGATGGACCTGGTCGGCGAGGGCGGAATGGGTGCCGTGTACCGAGGGCGGCATCGCGTGCCGGCGATGGCTGCGCGTCAGGGCGGGGACGTGGCCGTGAAGCTGCTTCATACGCATCTAGCGGGCAAGGAGGGTTGGGCTGCGCGATTTCGACGGGA
>CAMASI010000081.1 GCA_945861065.1 Klebsiella pneumoniae
TCCCGACGTCAACGCCGCGAGCAGCGCCCTCGCCCCCAAGCTGATCATCCGCAGCCCTCGGCTACTCGACATCTGGAGCACCGACCGGCCGAGCGCACGCGCACCGTCTGGGTCCCCCAAGGCGCGACGGGCAGTCGCCGCCGCCAACAACACGCGCGCTCGCCGTGGCACCGGTGCGTCCATGGCCGCAGCCTCCGCACGGTTGAGCAAATCGCGCGCGCCTTGGGGAGGAGAGGTGGCATTAACCGCACGGGTCCCCCTGTTGGCCACGATTCGGCGCCACATCGACCCCTCGCCATCCCCACAGTCTACCAGATCCGCGACCAGATCGCCCACGGAGCGCGAACCTGGCGCGAACGTGGCGCGAACCTAGGCCGATTTCTGGTCCCGACTACGCGCCGAAAGCGGATTTTGGTTGCCTGACGGCGCCTCGGGCGCACGAACGCGCAAGGCGCACCCGGCGTTGCCACGCGGTGTAGGGCCAAAAGGGCGGCGTCAGGGGGCAGGAGGTGGTCCTCTTGCCCGGACGAGACGTGGTTGGCGCGACGGTCTGGCCAGGCTCGCGAGGACTCGGGACGTCGCCCACACACCCTGCACGACGGCGTGGACCACCATCCGAGTTTCGCAGTGTGGGCAGGCGAAGGCGTTCGCGCCGAACACGCGGTGCAGCAAGGTGGCCCACGGTATCCAGGATGGACTCTTGGCCCGTGGTGGCAGCAGAGCGTGCGGTGGCAGCAGGGTGGGCCGCGCGGCGGGCGCTGGCCGGACGGGGACAATGGCAGCCCTTCCGGCGGCCGCCGGTGCGAAAATGCCATGGTAGTGAATCAGGTTTTTTCTGGGCTGGGGCACAATCGCAGCCAGTCGTGCAATGAGCTGAAAGGGGGCCATCAGCAACCCGTCGGTCCCGTCGTCCCACGGCCGTTTGAACCGGGCAAGCGCGGCATCGAGCAGCTTGACTCGTGCGTCGACGTAGAACTGGTCCCCGGCGGCGTCGGATGGCGGCGTGACGAGGAGCGACAGGCGGATGGTCGGTAGGGATATCTGGGGCATGGGCGGCCGTTGGGGGAAGCGGGTGGGGTTCAGAGCCGACCGGACCACCCGATGTGCCGCCTTCTTCCACTCCTTCGTTCTTCAACCGGGTCGCCCGCGTTTGACGGAGGCCCGGCTGCACCCAGGTGCAGGGCTCCCCTTTATGTGATAGAGCAACCAAGCGCGCGAAACACATAGCAGCACTGACCACACTGACGCTCCGGACCCGCCTCCACCTCCGCAAAGCAGAACGAGTCGCCGACGTCTCCGGCCACGCGCTCCGTCATCCGAACAGCGTCGACATCGAGGGCGGACCTGCATTCCCCACCATCGGCGTCCTCGCAAATCTCATACGTCTCCTCATAATAGCCGTATGTAAGAAGCGGATGGGGATCACCTTCCTGCCAGGCTCCCTCGTTGGAGCACAGCAAGCCTCCCCCGGTGCAGCCAGCCGAGAGCCACGCGACTAAGAATTTGATGAGCGTCATGCGAATACGCTCTGATTTGAAGGGACAGGGGAGGGCACTCCGCGTTTCGGACCCGGCTTTTGGGACGTGGGGAAGCACCTTTCCCATGTCGCGTCGGGTTTGATACGCCCGAGGAATGCGGCGATTCCACCTAACTCAGCGTGACCTCCGCCATTGTTGGGTCCGACGATGGCCGTGACCTTTCCGAACGAGATCGGTGTGTTGGGGAGGTTCTTGTAGCCATCCACCAGGAACTCGGTCAGCACCTCGCCTCCGTGGTGCGTCTAACCGGTGCTAGACGCGAACCCGCCACTCCGTCGCACCCTCGCGGTCCATGACGACGACCCCGGCGGCGTCAAGCTCGGCCCGCACTGCGTCTGCCCTCGCCCAGTCCTTGGTGGCACGGGCCGCAGTCCGCTCCAAAAGTTTGGCATCGACGTCGGCTGCGGTCAGGCCCCGCCGCGGCAGCACCTTGACGGTGAGCTCGGCATTCCACGCGGACGTGTCTTGGCACAACAGGCCGAGGTGGGTCGGCAGCAGCCGAAGGGCCGCGAGCGCCTCCCGGGCCACAGGCCCACCCCGCATTGCAGCTTTTTTGTGATTGGACAGCCGATTGACGGCGCGTGCCAGTTCGAAGGCAACGCCTAACGCGCGAGCCGTATTGAAATCTTCATTAAGGGCCGCCAGGAACTCCGCCTTCATGCGGGACGAAGCCTCCAGCACGGCATGCGCGTCGGGTCCAAGTTCGGCGGCGACGGCTGTGGGTTCACCTGCGCCGACCATGCGTTCCGCCACTTCACGGGCGTCGTACAGGCGCGCCACCATCGCCAGCGCGTCTGGCATCGCTTCTTCAGACCACACCAACGGCGAGCGATAATGGTTTTGAAGGTAATACACGCGGAGCGCCTCCGCAGGCCACAGGACGAGCAGGTCGCCGATCGAAAATGCGTTTCCCTCGCTTTTCCCCATTTTCCGGCCGCCGGGCATGGTGAGTAGGCCGTTGTGCATCCACACATTCGCAAACGGTGCGCGGTTGGCACATTCGGATTGGGCGATTTCGTTTTCGTGGTGCGGAAATACGAGGTCCAGACCCCCGCCGTGAATGTCCACCGTGGCCCCAAGCGTGGTTCGGGCCATCGCAGAACACTCGATGTGCCAACCAGGGCGCCCGGGCCCCCACGGGCTCTCCCACGCGGGTTCTTCTGGCTTGGCGGCCTTCCACAAGGCGAAATCGTGTGGGCTCCGTTTTCCGTCGCTCGCGTCGGCGCTGGCGTCCAACGAATCCGTTTTCTGGCCCGACAATGCGCCGTACCGAGGGAACGAAGCGACGTCGAACCACACGCTGCCTTCGGAAACATACGCGTGATCGGCCGCAACCAATTCGGCGATAATCGTTTCAATCGCTTCCAAATGGGTCGTTACGCGGGGTTCCATGTCGGGGGCGGCGAGCCCGAGCGCGGCGACGTCTCGATGGAATCGGTCGATGTAGTGTTGCGCCAGGGCGGACGGGTCTTGTCCGTTTTCAGCCGCCCGTCGAATGATCTTGTCATCCACGTCCGTGAAGTTTCTCACGAAGATGACGGTCCACCCGGAGGCGCGCAGGTGCCGTGAGAACGTGTCGAACACGACCATGGCGCGGGCGTGGCCTGCGTGACAGTCGTCGTAGACCGTCATGCCGCACACGTACAGGCGGACCGTGTCTTGGGTCAGGGGCTCGAATGCCGCGACTTCGCGGGTAAGCGTATTGTACAGGCGAAACGGCGTGGACACACGACCTCCGCGGCGCGTGTAACGAGGTGTCGCTGCGAGACCGGGCGTGGGGTAAGGTGCACCGTGTTCCTCATCCCCATCCCGCTCTACGACACACCTCGACTGCAGGGGCATCGCCCGTGGATCGTGTGGACGTTGATTGCGGTGAATGCGTGGATTTTCTTCGCATTGGTCCTGCGCAGCTTCGATCCGAGCGGAGGGCCGGAAATCAGCTTTGACGCTGCGCTGTCCGCCTGGGGATTTCGACCTGCGGCGCCCACCGTCAGCACGGCCTTCGCGTCGATGTTTCTTCATGCAGACGTGCTGCATCTCTTCGGAAACATGCTTTACCTGTGGATCTTTGGAGACAACGTCGAGGCCCGCCTGGGTCGTGTCGGTTTCTTGCTGACGTACCTGGTGGGCGGTTGCGCAGCCGTGGCGCTGCATTCGCTCCTAAGCGGCAGCCCGACGGTCCCGTTGGTGGGCGCCTCTGGTGCCGTGTCCGGTCTACTCGGCGCCTACCTCGTGTTCTTCCCCGGCAACCGAGTGGTGATCGGCTACGTCGGTGCGTTTCTCTTGTTCGTGCGTTGGGGCACGGTGGCGTTGCCCGCCATCGTGGTCCTTTTGTTTTACCTCATGTACGAGAACCTTTTGCCCGCGGCGCTTGGGCTTGGCGGTCCGGTCGCCTATGGGGCGCACATCGGCGGGTTCTTGTTCGGCGCGGGGTTGGCCGGGTTGGTTCGCCGCTTCAGACCTTGAAGATGTCTTCAATTTCTTTGCGAACGACGTCTTCAGCGAGGTCCCGGGCGACGGCCACCTCTTGCACGATCAACGTGTGCGCTTGATCGTACATCTTACGCTCGCCGAAGGAGAGGGTCTTCTCTGACTTGAGACGGGCCAAGTCGCGAAGCACGGCGGCGACCTCTAGCGGGTCTCCCGTGCGAATCTTGTTCATGTATTCGCGGTACCGGCGGTTCCATGTTTGTTTGTCCGCCGGAGTCTCGCGGTCCTTAAGGACTTCATACACCTTCGGGATCGCGTCGGGCCCGACGACCTCGCGGATGCCGTTGGCGTTGGTGTTGTGCACCGGCACCTTGTAGGTCATGCCGTTGTCGAGAATCTTGATGACGTAGACAGCGTAGCCCTTTCCCTCCATGGCAAGGGTTTCGATTTCGGTGATCACACCGACGCCATGGGCGGGCACTACCGCCTTGTCGCCGACCTTGAACGCCATCAGAACGCCTCCACGGCCTCCTTGGGAGCGACACGAGGGGCCACTTTACCCAGGGGCGGAAGGCGCGAGTTACCGCGGCAGCTTGCGGCTGTCAATCGCGGGTTGGGTGAGACCGGTGGCGCGCGAGTCGTTGCGGTGGCTCGGTTGCTCGTGTGCGGCTGGGACGTGTGCTGCGTGGCTGCTCGGGCTCGGTCGTCTGTGGTTTGCGGGAGAACCCACCGTTCAGGCAGCATTTGCCGTGGTCGGATGGGGACCTTTGACGGTGGCGTCTCCTGTGTGGACGGCGTCCGTAGCCTTGTCGGTGCTGGGGCCGCTTGCGGTCGCAAAGCGCAACGGGGCGTGGCATGCGCTCGCGGCATGCGGCGTGTCAGGGAGGCAGGTGGGCGTCCTGGCGTTGGTTCCGGGCCTCCTGGGTTTTGGCGTAGCGTTGTGGTTGACGCAACAGGTGCAGCCCATGGCCCATCGTGCGTTGGCACGCGCCCTGACCGGCCAGGTCGTGCCTTCGGGGGCGCAGGTTCACCGGACCGGAGGAGCGACGGTTTGGACGACGGACGAGGGTGTCCTGTGGGTGGACGCTGTGGGCGTGACCACGGCGAGGGTGGCCGAAACGGGCCGGGGAACGGTGGTGCTGCGAGACGGGCGGTGGATGAGCCGCGACGGTGTGATGGCGGCCTCGTTCGCGACGTATAGACCCACAGGCGGCAACCGCGTGGAGCTAGACGGTCGGTCGACGGATGACCTCGCTGCGGCTGCGGCGCGCACCTCGGCGGCGGGTCGGGACGCGTCCTATGAATGGGCGGTGTGGTGGAAACGCTGGTTGCAGCCCCTCGGACTGTTGTGGATGCCTTGGGCGCTGGTGCCCGTGGCGCTGGGGCGACGGCCCTGGCTCCATGTGGGCCTGTTGGCGTGCGCCGTCGCGGTGGTGGTCCGGTTGGGAGACGGCGCGGCTACGTGGATCGGGCCCGTGGCGGTCGCGAGCACGGGCCCGTTGACGTTGTTCCTGTGCGGGCTGGTAGGGTGGGCGGCGTGGAACGAACGGTAAGGCTGTTGTGGTGCAGGCAGGTGGCCGGCGCCATGGCGTGGTCGTTGGGTGCGCTCACACTGTTGGCCGTGACCGTCGGGTCGGCGGAGGCGCTGGCGCGAGGTGCTTCGCTGGGGGACATGTTTCGATCGGTGCCGGCGCTGCTCGTGACAGCGTCTCCCTTGTGGTGTGGGGTGGGCGCTGGGTTCACCGACTGGCGTTGGCGCACGTCGGGGAGGCGGCTGGCGCTTCGGGCCACGGGCGTCGGCGATTGGGTTTCCGTGTGGGGCGCCGCGGGGGTGGGCCTGGGGCTGGCGGCGGGAATGGGTTTGCTGGCGCGCGGCGTGGAAGCCTCGTCGGACGGGTTGCGCCGGTTGGACGTAGCGGGCGTCACCTGGTGGGAGGTGGATGGCTTTCGTTTCTTTACGGAGGGCGGCCTCCTTGCTGGCGTGGTCAAGGGCGAAGAGGTGGTGGCCTTTGCTGGCGGCGTTGCGCCCACCTTGCCGGTCGCAATGGGGTTGCCGGTGTGGGGCGGACCGGATTGGCTCGTTTGGGTCGCCGTTGGGCTGGCGGGTGTAAGTAGCGGTTCTGTGGTCGCGGCGGGACGCTACCGAACCAGCAGGTGATCGACCTTGCCCCACGGGATGACCAGGGTGAGCTTCGGCTCGCCCAGTGGCCTGCCGCGTTCGTCAAAGACGCGCTCCGTCTTCACGGTAAGAGCGCCGCTGCCTCGATCGACGATTTCGGCGTCGATGACGCTGACTTCCGCCGGCACGTGGGGATCGCGGTCGGCGCTGAAAAGCGTGGTCTTGAGAAAGATGCGCACGCGGTCCATGGGGGCTCCTGAAGGCCGACGGTCAGCCATCGACAAAGGGGTATTGCCTGCTAACCGAGCACCCCGGGCGGCGTGTCGTGCGTGCGGACGCCCGCAGCTTCAGGCGCCGGAGAACTCGTGAATCGCGAGGGTCTCGCCCGTGCGAAGGTCGATTAGCACCGTAGCGTCTTCGGAAGCTTCGCTGGCTTCGACGTGCAAGTCCACTTCCACGTAGTCCGCTGGGCTTGCTATGACGCCGCTCTCGAGTGTTTCCGCGAGGTCGAATCGCCGGTTGAACAAGTCGGCTCCGGCTTCAGTCGCGTAGGGGTCCCACGAACCTTCTGCGACACGCTCGTCGATAGCGTTCAGCGCTCGGTCCAGGCGGCTGGAGAACAGCGTGCCGCCGACGCTGAAGTCGGAGGCTTCGTTGGCGTCGGCCGGAAGACCCTCCCAGTCCCAACGGCCAAAGGCGTCGTTCCATACGGCGTCGATGACCAGATCCGATCGGTCGGGGTCTGCGGCAAACGGCGAGCAGCCCGTCAGGACGAAGTGGTTGACCTCTGCGAAAGGAAGGTCGCGGGTCGTCGCGAGTGCCAAAAGTTCCGTGAAGTCGGCAGCGACGTCGGAGGTGTTGGCGGCGAGGATCGGCGCGCACACCTCGTCTACGACGGCTTCCGGCACGGCCGCGGCGTCTTTCAGGCGTTGCATGGCCGAGCCGCCCACGTAGTACAGCTGGGACAAGGCCAGCGCGGTCGCGAGGGGGCGAGCCGCTAGAATGCTGTCGACGGCGCGGCGGTCAAGCGCAACCTCGTCGTCGAGCACCAAATCCGCTGCGATGTTGGCGAAGGCGACCGTGGCCTCAGCCTCGTCGACGGTGAAAGACACGCCATCGTACACACCCAGCTCGTCGTCACCCTTCGGAACGAAGCCGTGTGTGGTGGCCCAGGCTGTCATCGCAAGCAGCGCGCTTTCGCCCACCCAATAACAGGCGTCGGCCTCTGCGATGGACCCGAACAGGTCGTCGTCGCTGGTGCCGAGTTTGAGGTCCTTGCCGGCGCGGTGCTCGGTCAGACTGGTTGCCGCGCGGTTGTCGAGCGCGACGTCGATGTCGAGCAGGACCAAGCTGGTCGCCGGGTCGTTGAGGAACGCGAGCAGGCCGACGCCATCGGGCGTTCCGTCCACGACTCGGGCGGAAACGCCCTCGGGGGCGGCTGCGTCGGCGGACAGGGGTGAGGAACACCCAAACAAAAAGAGTAGCGAAAACATTCTGGACTCCTTTGTGAGAAGCCCGTGGATTGACGAAAACATCGGAGGAGGGGCTTTAGTGCCGCCACGGACCCCCACCAAGGACGCGGCGGGTAGTCGGGGCGGCCAGCCCGGTCAAGGAAACTTGACAGGGGAGGTGGTGGGTGCGCGAAAACCGGGGTGGTGCTCGTGGGGCGTGGTAGACAGCGGGCGAGACCCCATGTCGACGGACCTCGTTCAACTTCATGACGACCTTTGGGTGGTGCAACGCCCGCTCGCGTTTCTGGGCCTCGAACTCGGGACTCGGATGAGCGTGATTCGGTTCGGCGACGACTTGTTGCTGCACTCGCCCGTGGCCCCCAACGACGCCCTTTGCAACGCGCTCGCCGACCTTGGACGGGTGCGTTGGGTCATCGGACCGAACCGGTTCCACCACCTGTACCTCGGGGGTTGGATGGCGCTCGGTGCCGAGGGATGGGCGGTGCCGAGCCTGCACCGCAAGCGCGCGGATCTAACGTTCTCGGGCACGGTGGGAACTGCGTCTCCGTGGCCCGACGCCCTTCAGACGTTCGCATTGTCCTGTTTCCCATGCGGCGACGAGGCCGTGTTTCTCCACCGTCCTTCCCGCACCCTGGTGGTTTCAGACCTGCTGTTCAACTTCGGCGCCGACACGCCGTTGCTGACGCGCGTAACGATGCGCATCGGGTTGGCGTACCCGGGCGTCTGCTGCTCGGCGCTGGAACGTGTCTTGATGAAACGACCGGCCGCCCGCCGAGACCTCGCGCACATCCTTGCCTGGGACTTCGATCGGGTGGTGCTCGCACATGGGGCCGTGGTCGGTGAGGGGGGCCACGACGCGCTGCGGCAGGCCTACGACTGGCTCGCGATTCAGAGGTGACGCCCTGCCGGGGCGGAGCGCGTGTGCGCCAACAATCCCCTCCCAAAGAACCGCACGGCGTCGAGGCCGACGTCCTCCACCGGGCGCCAGGTCTTTCCGCCTGCCCACAGCCGAACGCCGGGCGGAACGCGCTGGTACACACTCGCTGCCACGCCAAAGGTCCGTACAAGATTTCGAGACCATCCGACAACGCTTGCCAGCTCGTCGAGGTGCGCGCCCCTGGCCAGACTCCGATCTCGCCACCGCGTCGCAAAGTCCAGGTCGGCCAAATAGTGGGATTTGGCCAGATTACAGCTGGAATGGGCGAGGAGAAGGTTGTCGAGCCCGTCGTCAGCATAGCGGGACCACGGAATAAAATGATCGACGTGACTCGCATTGCCCGCGGTGAGTGGATTCTCACAGTAGAAACAGCGCCCACCTTGTAGGTCGCGCAACGGCCCATGTAACGGTTGCAGGCGCGTTCGATCGTGGAGGAACAAATGGCTCGCCAGCTTCGCTTCCGCGAGATTATTGAGGTCCGACACCTTCGATGTCCATTCGGAACGGAGGAGTGGCACCAAAACACTGGCGAGCTGAATTAGCGTCTGTGCAGCGCCGCTGACAAATCGAATGTTGTTGTCAAAGCCTGGCCGTCTTAGGTTTCCGCGCAAGAACGCGGATCGTTTCACGCGCTCGTCCCAATTGATGACGTAAATGAATGGATCGACGTAATTGCCCGCTTTTTGGACGCGGGGGAGCGGCCATTCGATCAGCGTCCATTCCACCTCCCGCACGAGTTCGGCAAATCCGAAGGCGTCATTCCGTAATGCCATTGCCGCGGAAACGTTGTCTCCATGTCGCGCTGAACAGTTGGCGATGAGACTGACGATCTCCGTCCTCTTGTTCGTGCTTTGTCGCAAATCGACCTCACCGAACGCCCTGACCTGCGGCCAGTACAGCTCGATGACGCGCTGAGCGAGCTGCTGGGTCGTTACGGAGGTGGGCGGCTCACCGGCCTCCACGCACAGGTCGATCAGCGCCAACAACACGGCGTACTTGTAGGTCGACGTGAACGCGCCGCGGTCCAGAACGTGGATCATCTTTTCAAGGAAGGTCTGCATCACGTCGCTTCGTAGCTCGCCGCTGCGTTGAGGTCCCTCCTGCCGCGCAGCTTGCGATCTCAACGAAGACGGCGTCGATGACCTCGCCCTCGACAACGGGCGCGATCCCCACAAGCCGGACCCGACCCGACCCGACCCGACCCGACCCGACCCGACCCGCTCCCGGTCCCGCTCCCGACCCCGCTCCCGACCCCGCTCCCGGTCCCGCTCCCGATCCCGATCCCGATCCCGATCCCCACCCGAGGCAGCGATGCCGTTCGACCATGAGAAGCTCGATGTGTACGCCGTCGCCATGGACTTCCTGGTACTCGCCAACGGCGTCGTTGAGCGGTTGGCTGCGCGGCGATCCTCGACGTGTGCCGTCGCCTCAACCTCGTCGAGGACGCAACGCATCGGTCCGGTAAGGAGCAGCTCGATCGCGTCGTGGCGATGCTCGTAGCCTTGGCGAAGAAGCTCCAGAATGGTCGCTGACGCTTCCAGCGGCGACGCCGGGAGCGGGGTCGGGAGCGGGACCGGGAGCGGGCCGGGCCCGGCTTGTGGGGATCGCGCCCGTGTAGCGACAGTCGTGACGCTCGGGCGAGGGAAGTCGCTCGCGCAGGCGCTGAAGCGCAGACTTCGCACAGTGGTCATTGTGTTCGCCGACGATGATGTCGCTCTCGTCAAGGCGTCACTGGCGGTCTACCAGGCAGAATCAGGCCCGCCGTAGGCTCCCAGGTCCGCGGTTGAGCCATCCAGATCGAGCGTCAAAGGGTCCCCCGCGTCAATCGCTGGGCTGCCGGCCAGCAGGTGCAGGTCCCACGACAACGAGTCCAGGCCCGCGACGCTCGTATAAGCAGGGTCTGCGTTAATGTTTCCGACCAGTCCAGCGGGGTCGGCCACAAAGTCATAGGCCGGCACCGGGTTGTCATAGAAATTCGACCAACTCACGTCATACCGACCCACAGCGCCGAAACTGGGGGCAGCGATCGCGCCGCCGTCCACATCGGGACCAGACAGCGAGCCGGAAATCAGTTGGCTATTCGACAGCGTCAGGTCGCCCTCTTCAATCCACAGGTGACCCCCCCTTGCTTTTGCAGACGTGGCCTCCGCGGAATTCGCCACGAGATCGGAGTTGATGAGGGTGACGTCGGCGCCTTGTAAGACGGCGATAGCGCCACCATAGGCGCTGCTGCCAGCAGCGACGTTGCCCGAAAAAATCACATTCTCGCACACCATCGACGCCGAGCCCAGGTACGAGTCCACGGCCGCGCCGGCCCCTCGTCCGTTGCCAATGCCAGTCCCTTCAGCGCGGTTGTCGGCGATCGTCGACTGACGCACGATGACATCCGCGCCGTAGCGAACGGCAAGTCCAGCGCCGTCGGAAATCCTCCGTCCTTCCGTGACATTGCCCGACACGGTTGCGCGTTCTAACAACGCCGGTGCCGACGAGGAGAACGAGATCCCAGCGCCCGTCGCCGACCCGCTGATCGCCGCATTGTCTTGGGCGACGATATCGCTCAGCGTGCCACCGAAAACCAAGATGAGGCCGCCGCCGTCGGCAGAGTCCCCACCTTCTGCGAGATTGTCCATTACGACGATATTCCGGGCGTCCACGTCACCGTAGGCCAGCAGGTACGCGCCTCCGCCGCTGAGACCGGAGTTGAGGCCACCGAGCAGGTTATTTCGAAGCAGGGTAAACCCGTCGATATCGATCGAATCTGCAAAAATGTGGGCGCCTGCACCCGTCCCGCTCACCACTTCGTACGCCGAACCAGAGACCTCCAGGAGTTGATCTGAGATCTCTACGTCTCGGGCCACGAAAACCCCACCAGACACGTACAAACCAGCCCCCGCACCGCTTCCTAGTGTGATGTCCATGGCATTGTCGGTCACGCGAACATCCGTGAGCGTGAGGGTGGAGAGCGTGGCGTATAATCCTGCCCCCCAACCTACGTCCGAACCAGTAGCGACGTTCCCAGTGATTTCTCCGCCGGTCCAGGTGACAGTCGAGGAATTGAAATACGCGCCACAACCTCCGGAGAAATTCGTGCACTCGCAATCGCGGACGACGACGTCGGCCAGGTCCACCGTGGCGGCAGAGATGCGGAGCCCAGAGCCGTAGACGAGACCGGCGTCGGACGTGCTGTGCCCGTTGGCGATGGTGAATCCCTCCACGCGACTCGCAGTGGCGCCGGTGATGGAAAGCACCCCGTCGACCAGTCCGCGACCGTCCAGCGTCGTGACGGCTGAGCCGCCGGTGCTGCTCAGGACCAATGATTTTGCGCCCCAATTGAAAGGCCCGTTGTAGGTGCCAGGCGCCACACAAATGGTGGATCCGGGGGTGACGCCGTCGATGGCGGATTGGATCGTCGGATAGAACGCTGGGACCTCTGACCCGTCCAGCTTTAGGTCGCAGTTGTCATCGTAGCCATTGCACACCTCAACGGCATCGGGATGGATGGCCCCGTTGGTATCGTCACAGTCCTGATCATCTGTGACGTGACCATCGGGCTGATCACAGGCGGCAATAGCGGCGGCGGGGTTTCCAAAGCCATCACCGTCGGTGTCCTCGAACCAGACGAGACTGTCCGCCGGTGCGGGTGAGTCGATATCCCCGTCGCAGTCCTCGTCGCGACCGTCACAGGTTTCCACCGCGGTTGGAAAAATGTCGTCCATGGTGTCGTCACAATCGGTGCCGTCGGCCACGCGGTCGCCCGCGGGAATGTCGCACGAGTACAACGAGGTGGCAGGGTCCCCGAAGCCGTCGCCGTCGAGGTCTAAGAAGCTGGTGTACCCGTCGATCGCCTCTTCATCGACGAGGGTGTCGCAGTCCTCGTCGGCGCCGTCGCAGGTTTCGGAGGCGCCCGGGTGAATGTTTTCGTCGCCGTCATCACAATCATCGGACGTAAGGGCGGCATCTATGGGTAAGGAGCAAGAAAGTACGACGGCGTCTGGCGTTCCGTAGCCATCTTGGTCTGAATCCAGGTAATAGGTGCCAACGTCCACGGCGGAGGCCTCGTCGCCGTCACAATCGTCGTCGACTTCATTGCAATATTCAAGCATCGCAGGATTGATGTCGTAGCGCGTATCGTCGCAATCCCCGGCAAGATTGATTCGACCTGGAATTGGCTCGCAGGAAATGGCGACGTCTGCGGGATCCCCGAAACCGTCCAGGTCTTCGTCCAGGAACCACCCCGGCGCGGCGATCCCGGGGTCGGCGATGTCGATCAGAAGATCGCAGTCGTCGTCCAAGTCATTACAAACCTCCTCCGCACTCGGCGAAACGTCAGGATTGGCGTCGTCGCAGTCGGTATTGTCGGCCACGTCGCCTGGCAGGGGCTGGCACGCGAGGTAGCCACGATTGGGGTCGCCAAACGTGTCAGAATCGGCGTCTACAAACCAACTGATTTCTTCGAGCGCACCGACCTCGTCCAACTGCCCGTCGCAATTCTCGTCCACGCCCCCACAGGCTTCCGGGACGTCGGGGTTCACGAGGTTGTCCCCATCGTCGCAGTCGCCACCGGTGGCTGACCAGTCTTCGTCCGCTTCGCAGCGCTGATCGGTGATGGTGGAGCCGTACCCGTCTCCGTCTCCGTCTGCGTACAGCGTCAGGAGCACGTCTTCGTCTACGGCCGCGTCGCAGTCATCATCGAGGCCGTTGCAGATTTCCTGTGAGGCGACGCACACGACTTCGGGCTCGCCGGAGTTGCAGGCAACGAAAAACAGCCAGGTCATGAACACCCCGAGCCGGAACTACGCTGTTCCGGCATGGTTCTTCAGTGGGTTCTGTCAAGGAAGTGTGGTGGACGTCACGACGATGGTGTCAGTGGCGACGACCACGCCGTGAAGGTCGATCGCGACCAGGGTCAGGTCATTGGGGCCGTCTTCGAGCGGCACAACCACAACCCAGCGTTGGGCGTCGAGCCAAGTCAGCGCCAGGGGGGTGGACGCGCCTTCGAGTGCGATCTGACGCACGTCGATCCAAGCCTCCCCTATTAGCGTGACGTCTGTGGAGGAGACCTCGAAGTCCGCGCCGTCTTCCGTGGTAATTCGGAAGTCCACGTCCGGATACAGCGCCATGACGGCGTCGGGCGCGCCATTCATCACCCAATCTGCCCGGTCGACGATGAATTGGCAGTGGCCTGCGACGTCTTGCTCCGGCAACAGCAGGCCGAGCTGATCGCACCACGGCGCCAAGTATACACCGTTGTACGCCCGTCCGACGATGTCCTGCAAGTGGCCGTAGTAGGACCGGGTGTTGTCCGGATCCGCCAGCAACCGCACGAGGTCGCCGTTGCCCACGACCGACCTCGATGAACTTCCCATGAAGTCCAGGTCGTGCGGGAAATACAAAACCCGCTGGTCTTCGGGCCGGACGTAGAACTGTGCGTTGTGTTGGCTGCCGTCACTGCCGTAGTTGTCGATCGCGCCGCTCAGCGTCGCGAAGGCGAACGCACGCAGCCACTGCTCTACGTCGATCGTCTCCTCCGCCCCTGCCAGGAATTCCGACCCAGAGAGTGCGAAGGTCTGGCCCAGATCGATGAGGCGGCCGAAGTCGTCGAAACGCTCGTTGTTCTGGACCAAAAAGTTGTAGCGATAGGACTCGCGGTCGTCGCCGAGATCGGTGATGGCGGTCCCGATGACGGAATCGGGTGCGGGCAGTTTCAATCCCTCGGGGGTGCCGTCGTCGGTCGTCAATGGGTAATAGATAAGCTCGTATTCGAAGAGCGTGCCGCTATCCCCGTCTGCGAACTGGGACGCGAGCACCAAATCGCTGAATCGGTCGAGCTGCAACTCGGCGGGACCGGTGTGCTCCAAGCGCGGGGTCAGCGCCTGGATCAGGTCGTTGTACTCTCCTGAGACGGAACCCGCGTGGGTCATCACCAGGTTCATCAAGACTTCCCGCTGGCCGTACCCCACCCCCTCGGACCGATCGACGAGCGCGCTTGTGTGACTGCCCCGGAACAGCTGCTCGCTGTGAAAACGCACGCCATAGCCCAGACGGGGCACCTCGGGCCTGCCCCGCTCGCTGCCCTTGGCCCGCACGCCCACGTCATAGAAAACGTCGGCCTCGTCGTAGACGACCGTGGCCCCGACCAGGTCGTCGCTCATCAGGTTCACGTCGTCGTGCAGCCAGTCCGAGTCGGCCTCGGTCATGAGGATCCGGAAGTTGTGCAGGCCGTGGGTGGCGGCCCGGCCGTCGTCGAACTTGATCAGCGCGCGGGAGTCGGGTCCGGCCGCTGGGAACGACGCGCTGGCACCGAGGCCGTCCTCGGCTTCGACGTAGAACTGCACAAGGGTACCCGCAGCCTGGCCCGCGAGCGTGGCCTCCCAGCGACCCAATTCCCCCTCGCTCATGGCAGCCGCTTGGAAGGATGAGCCGTCGACGGCGGACCACAGAGTCACCCCGTTCACGCCATCCGGATCGTCCACGAGAATTGTGAGGAACACGGGTTCGTTGGCCGAGGGCACGACCACGTTTTGGCGAAGGTCGGCAAAGGTCGGGCCGAGGTTGTCTTCCAGCCTCGTGTTCTGCGTTCCCGGTGTGCCCGACAGGTCCGGCTGCAACACCAGCGTCGTGTGCGGCAGGCGGTTGAAGTAGAGCCGGGTATTGATTTGGTTGCTGCCCGAAACCCACCGAGCCCTGAAGGAGACGTCGTACGTCGTGGCCTCTACGCGTCGGAGCAACGTGGTCTCAGCGTGGTTGTGCATATGGCCGGTCGGCCCAGTGGCCACGACGCGCAGGACCGAGTTCGAAGGGTCGTCGGGGTCGGGTACAACCTCGCTGTGACGATGGTTCCCGACGATGCGCCAATGTTCGCTGTCGGCGTCGAAGGTCCCGTTGCGGATCAGCTCGATGGCAGATGTGTCCGGGTCCTGCAGGACGCTCAGGTCATCGATCAAGACCTCGCCGGCGTCGAGCAGGCCGAGCACGAGCTCCTCCCACACGCCGTCGGGGCCTACCGCGCTCGGCTCAGCCACGCCGCGGTAGCTGATGGATTCCCAAACCGAGCGGGCGGTCTCATCACTCGCTGCCCAGGCCTCGGCCGCGGCGTTGTCGGCAAAAGGGTCGCGCAGCTCCAGGCTCGACCCGCCGCCATCCGACGCCGAAGGCCAGCGCCCGCCGTCGAAGTACCGAACCTCGTTCGCCGGGTTTCCGTGGGCGTCGAGCAGCAGGATCCTGTCGCTGCGGTTGTCCAGGTGGCCCGAGAAGTCGCCCAGAACGGTGATGCCAGGGTGAGCGGCCTGAAGGGCGGCCGCGTCGCCTGCGACCACGACGTAGGCGCCCGGCGCCAGGACGGTGCC
The DNA here is from genome assembly GCA_945861065.1 of Klebsiella pneumoniae. GTDB lineage: Bacteria > Myxococcota_A > UBA796 > UBA796 > SXOB01. Next base: position 15,843 of record CAMASI010000081.1, read on the forward strand.
CGAGGGGAACGCGTAGGCAACGGCATCGACCAGCTGCCAGCCGCCGAGGTCCACGGCGTCAGCGCCCCGGTTGTACAGCTCAATCCACTCGTCGGACTGCGCCGTCACAGGCTCGCCTTCTCGCGACAGGGGCGCGTGATGGTACTGGACCTCGTTGATCACCACGTCCTCGGTGGTGTCGATGACGTTGGATGCTCCAGGCGTCGCGTCACGCGGCGTGCGCCAGGGGCCGCCCTCGTCGGCGCGAGCGCGCACGCCTTCCTGCACGCGTAGGGCGTCGAGCAAGGCGCTCCGGTCCGCCGAATAGAGGAACAACACGTCGCCGGCTTCGATGGGAAAGCCGATGTCCACCGCGAGGAAGTCGCCGGGCCCGATCTCCCCGGCGGGGAGCACGAGTTCGCCGCCCGACGACGAAGCAAGCACGAGGCCACTGGTGTCCTGCACGCTCGGGCTCAGGTCGACAAGTTCTACCCAGAAAGGCGACGCCGTCGCCGCCGCGACCTCGTTCAGGACGACCGTGCGGCCGGCGGTGTCGGGAGAGATTTGGGCGGTCAGCGCGCAACCAAACGTCATGTCGATGTCGTCGGGGAGCGCTTGGTGGACCTCGACTGCCAGCACGTTCAGGCCACGCACCAGCGTTTCTGCGGGGAGGTCGGCGTAGAGCTCGGAGGAATCACCGACCGGGGGCACGGCGAGGGTGCTGGCGTTGATTGAGCCACCCGGCATGTCCTCCCGGAGCACCTCGACGCCGTTGAGGTAGACCACAGCGCCGTCGTCGATGACGCACACGAGCGTGAGCGTCGCCGAGGTCGGGTCGGCGTCGAACGCGAACGTGGTGCGGAACGTGATCGTGGTCGGGATGTCGAAGAGTTCCGTGGTTCCGCGGGACGCCAGCAACGGCTCGTTGGAGCGGAAAAGCGCGTAGGTGTTCTCGACGTTGGTGACCGAGGTGTCGGCGAACGTGTCCACCCAGACGTACTTCGCAGCGTCGCTAAAGGCGTTGCTGGTGGCCCATCCCCAGGGGTCCGAGGCGCGGTCAGCCTCGACCTCAGGCGACGCCCAGGCCGCTGCGACGTTGGCGTCCGCGATGAGGAGCGAGATCTCCTCTTCGGTCGGCGGCGGATCGGCGGGTTGCGTGCCGGGGCAGCCGTCGGTGGGACCTAGGACCCATTCGAAGGTCGCAGCGTCGGTGCCCACCACATCGAACGGCAGTTCCACTTCGGCGATAGTCATTTGCGGTCCGCCGTAGTCCGTAGGCGCCTCCCACGCGGCGATGTACAGGTGGTCCTGCGGGGTCACCTCCAGGTCGAAGCCCTCTACAGTTGTCCAGCCGCCGTCGGCGTCCTGGCCGACGAGACGGAGATCGCTGCCGTCGGCCCGTCCAAGGTAGAGCCCGTAGAAGTTGTCCGCCGTGGCCCAGGCGGTCGCGACGACGTCGTCTGGGGCGCCGCCCGCGTAGAATATGGCCGCGCCCAGCGCCCAGGCACTGTCGTCGTACGCCGGCCCCGCCCAGTCCGCGGCTGGGTAGACGCCGGACAGGTCATAGCGCCAGGTGGCGGCCATCGCGACGAGTTCCTGGGTTGTCGAGGGCGCCAACGGGTCGAGGAAGTTTTGCGCGCCGGGGCTCCCGCCGAGTTCGGCGCTGGCGGTCCAGTTCTCCGCGTGGTCGCTGGCAGCATCGGGGTCGATCTTGGCCAGGGAGAGCCCGGAGCCGTCGGCTTGCACGGGCCAGGGGTCGTCGTCGCTGTACGCGACGCTATCGATCAACCTGCCGCCGTTGTTCCGCAGATCGATCCTTTCGCCGCCGTTGGAAAGTTTGCCGTCGTAGGGCCCGAACGAACCGGCCAGCTCGGTCGGATCAGCGGCAACGACGAGGAATGCCCCGGCGGGCAGGACGGTGCCAGCGCCGAAGCTATAGGTCACGCCCCCTTCGAGCGACCAGTCCGACAGGTCCATGTCGATGGCCATGGGGTTGTGGAGCTCGATCCACTCCGGCGCCTCGTCGGAAGGCGCAGCATAGAAAATCTCGTTGAAGGTGATCGAGCCGGGCGCGGCCGCTTCGTCGCGCAGCCAGGGCTCGGTTGGCGAGCGGACGGTCTCAGTGGCACCGGCTCCGGTGACAACACCCTCCGGTTCGGCGTGGTCGGTCGGCACCTTCGGGGTCTTGGAATCGTCCTTGCAGCCAGCGAGCAGGGCGACCGCGAGCACCGCGGGGTGGAGCCCGCGCCGGGACGGCCTGCACAACGGGATTCCCAGAATCATCACCGTCGGCATAATACCTGACAGCGCTAGGAGGGTGCTACACTGCGTCATGCTCTCATGCTCTTCTCCTTCCTGCTCGCCTGTGTGCAGCCAGAGGACGTCGGCCCGACGGCGACAAGCCCGTTTGCCGATCCTTCCGGGCAGGGAGGGCCGCTCGACTCCGCGGCGCTCGCGTCCGCCGTGTACAATGAGCGCGATCTCACAGGCAGCACGCTCATCGCGTTGGACACGGGCGTTGTGCCATTCCAGCTGTTGGGGCTCCGCTACGACCAGCTGACGGAGACGCCGCCTGTGCTCTTGGCACGCGCGCGTCTCACCGACGGCAGCTACACCGATTGGTCCGCCGTCCGGGTCAATTGGAGCGGCGGCGTCGCCAGCAACGCGGTGTGGGAACCCGGTGCTTTCGCAGAGCGGATCGAGTTGCAGGGCGACATCGGTGCGTTGGGTCACCTCGTCATCGAGCTGTTCGCCCACACGCGCCCCGAAATCTCGGACCCGACGTCCACGACGGCCCTTCGTGCCGCCCCGCTGGATTCGTTGGTGCTCCCACGTTCGGTTTGGGGCGCCCGCGAAGGGTGGTGTGTCGGCGTGCAACCTGCCATGACGCCCGAGGTCATCACGGTGCACCATACGGTCACGCCGACCATCGACCCGCTGTCGCCCGAACAACGGCTGCAACAGATCCAAGCCTACCATATGGACGTCAACGGGTGGTGCGACATCGGCTACCACTACGTCGTCTCGGGCGACGGTCGCGTGTGGGAGGGCGGGCCAGATCCGCTCATCGAGGGCATCCACACCGCGGACCACAACGACAACAACGTCGGCGTCGCCGTACTCGGCAGCTACCACATCGACCACCCGGCGACGGTCACGCTCGACGGCCTTGCTGCCATTGTCGATACGCTTTCGGAAACATTTGGCATCCCCGCCGACAGCGGCCATATATTCGGCCATCGCGATTGGAACGCGACCGAGTGCCCCGGCACGTATTTGTACGACGAATTGGACGCGGTCGTCGGCGCTGTTGCCGGTGGAACTGTGGCGCCTCCGCTGGGAACAGGCCTGTGCCTGAGTGACGGCGCCTTGTTCTGCGGCCCCTGCCCAGACCTCATCGACCTCGAGGCCGACTACGTCGCGTCGGTCGTCACCTGTGAAAATGGCGCGGCCTCGTACGAAGCGCTGGAAGCGCAGGCGATTGCGGCACGCAGCTACCTGTTCTACAGCCTGGAGGTAGGTGGGAGCATTGTCGATGGCACGGCGGGCCAGGTCTACAGTTGTGGCACTGAGCCGTCGGCCGAGGCGATTGCCGCAGCGACAGCCACGGCCGGGCAGGTGTTGTACAACGAACTCGATCAGATCATTGCGGCTTTTTATGTGGCGGGCACGCTCCCGTCGTCGCCGTCTTGCTACCCAGTTTGGGGCGATTTGGACCCCACCGGCACGGAATGGGCGGTCACTTACCAAACGGAGGGCGGGCCGCCCGTGTCGTCGCCGCTTGGCAGCCTGGGAAACCCGAAGAATCGTGGGTGCAAGAGTCAAAACGGGGCGGATTGTTTGTCGGACGGGGGTTCTTCTGAGACAGACATTCTCACGCGATATTACAAATACGCATCGCTGAAAACCGCGGCGTTGCCCTGTCCTGGTGAGGTTGCCACCCCGCCCACGACCTGTCCTTATGGGGATGGTGCGTATTGCGGCCTTACCGTGGGCCTCGACCCGAATGGCCTGTACCAATGTACGTCCGGGAGTTTCACGTTGGCGGAAGCGTGCGGCAGCGGGTGTACGGTAGAGCCCCCGGGCACGGCGGATCACTGCGCTCCCGACAGCGGAGAAACGCCACCAGCGGGAGGGAGCTGCCCCTTTGGTGACGGGGCGTATTGTGGCGACAGCGTAGGTTTGGAGAGCGGCGTCCTCTACGAATGCAGCGGTGGAAATTATTGGGAGGTCGAAGATTGTTCCTGGGGCTGCGTGGTGGAGCCGCCTGGTTTTGCAGATCATTGTGACGACGCGCCGGCCACATCAGGGACCGTGCCTGCGGACGCCTGCCCCTCTGGCGACGGGTTGTATTGCGGAGACGCCTGGGGCTATACATCGGGCGTTTTGTATTGGTGCGCAGGCGGCACGTTTTACGAAGAAGCGGTGTGTGCGCTCGGGTGCGTTCAAAACCCGCCGGGCGTCGCCGACGCGTGTGCCTGGGGCAGTTGTCCGTACGGAGACGGTTTGTATTGTGGCGACGGCTGGGGGCTAGAGGCTGGCGTGCTCTATGACTGCAATGCCGCCGCCTGGACGGAGGTCGAGGACTGCCCTGGAAGTTGTGTTGTGCAACCTCCGGGGTGGCCCGATTATTGCGGATAAATGGCGCTGTGGGTCGTCGACCCTGCGCCAGTCTTCGCGGCGGGCGCGATCCCCACAAGCCGGACCCGACCCGACCCGACCCGCTCCCGACGCCGCTCCCGGCGTCGCCCCTGGAAGCGTCAGCGATCATTCTGGAGCTTCTTCGCCAAGGCTACGAGCATCGCCACGACGCGATCGAGCTGCTCCTTACCGGACCGATGCGTTGCGTCCTCGACAAGGTTGGGTGCAGCCGGGCCTCCGTCAGACGCGGGCGACCCTGCTGATGAACGAAGGAGTGGAAGAAGGCGGCACACCGGATGATCAGGTCGGCGCTCAACCCCACCTGCTTCCCCTAACGGCCGCCCATGCCCCAGATATCCCGACCGACCATCCGCCTGTCGCTCCTTGTCACACCGCCAACCGACGACGCCGACGACGACGCCTTTGACCAGATCGGCGTCGACAAACGCGTCAAGCTGCTCGATGCCGCGCTTGCCAGGGTCCGCGAACTCGCCCTCATGTGGTTCACGACACCCCCGGCAAGGGACACGTTCAAGAACCTCGAGCCGTGCGGGTTCACGGCGATGCGCGCCCTTTGCTTTGGACGGCCTCTCTGCGCTCTCCCCGTTCTCTGCGCGATCCTGCTCGTCGAGCCCGTTGACGAGCCGTTCGAAGCCGTCCTTGAGCACAGGCGCCCCGAAGTTGACGAGCAGGCCGAGGCGCAGGCCCGAGAGGCGCAGGTACGTG
>CAMASI010000082.1 GCA_945861065.1 Klebsiella pneumoniae
GGGCGCTTAGGGCCCGCGCAAGAATAAGTTGCTGCATCGAGGGCTCGATGGCGCCCGCCGCGCAAGGCGCGGGGTGCAGCCGAACCGAGGAGTACGTGGCGTACTTCGCAGGTTCGGCGGGGTCCCCGCAACGCAGCGCCGCGGGATGCCAGCGAGTCCGAATGCGCAAGTTATTTTTGCGCGGGCCCTAATACCCGTGCCCGGGCCGCTCAGGGCCCAAGGTCCGCCTCAGTAAACGCCCACGAGGCCACCGTATTGCCGTCCACATTGCGGATCTCCGCCACAATGGTCGGCTCAGTCGCCAGCGTGTCGATGTCGAGCCGAATGAACGAATAACCGCCGTCATAACAACTGAGCGTTTCCGAATCGGGGTCCGCCGGGCAGTTGCTCGGCGACGTGTAGGCCATCGGCGAACTCGTCAACTCAGGCACGTCGTACCCGATACCGGGATCCGGCAGCAGGCGGAACTCGCTGTGGTGGATGTCGCCGGAGAGCAACACCACCCCGGTCACACCGGCCATGTCTTCAAACAGACTGTCGCGCGCGCCTTCAAAAGCTGCCCAGGAATCGTTCGACCCTTCGAGGGTCCACTGGCTGCCACTCGCAATCACCTTGAACGTCGCGTCGCTCGAGGTCACCGCGTCGATCAACCAGGCGCGCTGGTCCGCACCGAGCAAATCTCCGTCGATGCCCCGCCACGTTCGGTCGTCCACTCCGAACAGGTCTACATCGCCCCAGGAGGTTGAGAAAAATACACCAGGGGCCTCCGTCGTCCCGTAAGCAGGATTCACCCAATACTCCTTGAAGACACGCAGCGCGACGTCTGCTCCCGGGTCGGCAGCGTCAGTATTGTCTCCTAAGAAATCGTGATCATCCCAAATGGCAAGACTCGGAATAAGGGTCATCATCTCGGCCCGTTCAAACCGGTCATGCGCGAAACGATAGTTCCAGCGCTGGCCGCCTAAATCGGCAGTGTTTCCATAATGGTTGTCGCCGACAAACCAGAACAACTCCGAACCCGCAGCCGTCACCGCACTAAATGTCGGTTGGTCCGCTTCTTTTGAGCAAGACCCGAACGCCAGGTCAAACGCGACCGGCGTTCCCGGCGTCGGCAGTGTTCGCAGCGTGCCAGTCGCGTGCGGCACACCTTCTACCTCGACGGCCCACGAATAAATGGTATTTGGGACCAAGTCCGGGGCGAACAACACGGCAGTAAAGTCCGTTTCGGGCGTCGGCGTGGCCGAAGCCACCACAACGCCTTCGGACGAATATTCCGTATCCGACAAACGCAGCACGACCCCGCGAGACCCGTCCGTCCGGACCCACACAGAAGCTGAGGTGGGGGTGCCGATGCCGAGGATCGGGCCCTCGGTGAGCACGACGTCTTCGCAGGTGTCACAAGAAACGTGGAGCCCGAGCGGGTCCAGCCACGACGTCAAGAAACCCACGCCAAACAGGTTCCCCTCCATCTTCTCCTCGCAATGAACCCGTTCGCCGTCGAAGAGCACTTCGAGGCATCCGGGCTCCCACCGGTCGTCTCCAGCTGCCGTTCGAATCTCGATACGGTCCACAGCCGATCGCGGAAGGACAACGCCCTCGAAATGGTAATTGTCTGCCTCACCCACGCGAAAATCGTCGACATCTAGGATGCTCAACGAAAAACAATCCGTTTCCGTCAGGCACAAGGACAGGTCGTTGGAGTCCGTGCCAGCGTCTGCGCCTCCGCCCGTCCGGACCACCACATTGAGGTGGTTAATGCTGTCGGGAAAGAATGTCGGCGTGTCGATGGTGCCCGTGTCCAAAGGTCCCGAGCCGCCCGAGTCGCCCGAGTCAGAGTCTAAGGCCGGGTCCGTAGGGATTTGGGTGCCATCAGTCTCCTGTTTGGTGCCCCGGGGCCCACAAGCAGAAAAGAGTAAGACACCCCAAACCCAATTTCCTTGATTTGACCTCACTCCAGCAACTCCAGCATCGCCGCGACCAAGTTGGGCGGTGAGAACGGTTTCGTGAGAAAACCCCACCGCCCACAAGCAGCCAACCGCCGTCGTTGTACACCATCGAGCGGTGCCCCGCTGACCAATAAAAAGGGCATGGTGGCACCCGACGACCGGGCGGCCTCAATCACGCCGATGCCGTCCAGGCCCGGCAACGTCTGGTCCACGATGGCCAAGCGCAGCCCATTCCGGCTCGACAGCAACCGTGCGAGCCCTGACGGGCCATCCGCTGCTTCTTCCACTTCCGCAAAAACGGTCGAAGCGACGCGCACGAGGACTCGCCGCACAACGGGTTCATCGTCGATCACCAACACACGATCTGCGTGAGGGGCCACACGCCCACCGTACCGCGCGATCGGCGCGCCTCCCACTCATTAGCGTTAGTCAGCCCCTCCGAGAGCCCTTTGTCCATCGATTTGACGCCCCTGTTCGACGAGAACCCTGTCGACGTTTCGCCGCATGCTGCCCAGATGCCGCGCTCGGCGATCCTTGCGATTGCGGCAAGCGTCAGAGCGATTCGCGGCCGCGAAATCGCAGACTTCACCGTAGGGGACTTCGACGCAACGCAGTTCCCGATCCCGGAAGCGCTCATCGACGAGATTGGCGGCGCCCTGCGCGCTGGCCACACGAACTACCCACCGGCGCCAGGCGTCATCGAGCTGCGGACGGCGATTGCGGACGCAGCCCGCCGAGACTGGGGTGTGAGTTGGCCTACAAGTTCCGTCATCGTCGGCTCGGGCGCTCGCCCGCCCATCTACGCGGCCTTTCAGGTCTTGTTGTCGCCGGGCGACACGGTTGTCTACCCCGTGCCCTGTTGGAACACGCCCTACTACGTCACCATTGCCCGGGCGCGGGGCGTCCCGATTGTCACCCGGCCCGAGTTCGGCTTCATGCCGCGCGCCTCAGACCTCGCTCCCCACCTCAAGGAAGCGCGCTTGATCGTGCTGAATAGCCCCAGCAACCCCGTTGGCAGCATTCTCGCCGTGGACGCGTTGACCGAAATCTGCCACCTGATCGTCGAAGAGAATCGTCTGCGCAGGCGTGCCGGGAGACCTGCGCTATTCCTCCTCTACGATCAGGTGTATTGGCAACTGATCTACGACGGCTCTGCGCATGGTGTGCCGGCCCAACTCGTGCCAGAGGTTGCCCCCTACACCTTACATGTCGATGCCATCAGCAAGAGCCTTGCGGCAACCGGCTTGCGCGTGGGTTGGGTATTGGCGCCTCCGATTGTGGCCGACGCCATCAACACCGCAATCGGCCATATGGGGGCGTGGGCTGGGCGCGCGGAACAGATTGCCACCGCCCGCCTGCTGCAGGCGCCGGAACGGCTCACGGACTTTCATGCGCGTCACCGGGCGGGACTGCGGGACCGGCTTGCGCAACTGGGAGACGGCCTGTTGGCCATTGGCGACGACCAGTTGCAGGTCACCGTCCTTCCACCCGCGGCGGCCCTGTACCTGACCGCCCGTTTTCATCCCAAGGTGGTGGGCGACGAGGCGCTCCGGACGTGGCTGTTGGACCGCGCTGGCATCGCCGTGGTGCCCTTTGGCGCCTTCGGACTTCCAGATGGTTCGGGCTGGGTTCGGTTCTCTGTCGGTGCGGTTTCGCCGACCGCGATCGAAGGTGCGCTAAACCGCTTGAAAGGCGCTGGCGCCCCTTGAACACGGGCCCTTTTGGGCCGACATGTACGGTGAAACGCGTGACCCCGGGCTGCCATTCCGCGAAAGGGGGTGTGGGCGATGCTGGGGGGCGTTCGCCCGCGGTCAGCCGCCCGGGGTCACGTCGTCAAACCTTAGATTTAGATCATGGCTTCTTGAATGCGCTCACCGAAACGCACCAATGCTTCCGTTGTGGCAGGGGCCACGTCCTCAAAATGCACCGCAATGGCGTGGGTCGGCACCGACGCACCGTCCTCCCACGGCACCTCATCCCGCTCGTCCGCCGGAATCTCGGCGATTCGGACCACAACACCCGTCAGACGATGCGTCCGGTGGCTGGTTCCGATCGACAACTCCAACAACACGGTGTCCCCGGCGGCCACGGTGGGGCCATGGTGGAACTTCAGTCCGCTCCCAGAGAAATCCATGAACGGGTCCGGCCGCAACCATTCCTCGTCCAACCGCTCTCCGCCCATCCAGGCCGCGGCTTCCACATCGTTGGCCAGCCGGTAACGAAGCCGCAGCGCACCGCACGACCTCGAAAACTCTCGGCGGTCTGACGCGTGCGTCCCGCGAACGGACACAATCGTCCCGTTCTCGCCGCTCGCCTCAATTCGTCCGTACAACCACTCTGCGCCCACCGGCGTGCGAACACACACGGACGCACCAATCGGCAGAACGCGACCCGAACCGATGCCAATTACACCGTCGCTCCGCCACAACAAGCGCGCTTCAACCACCTCGGCAGACGCGCCCAAGACAACAACCTCAATCGGCTCTCCGATCATGACGACCTCCCATTCAACGGGTCCATCGGTCAGTCGGCAGCAGCGTTGAGCGGAAATTCAGCGGTTCGGTGAAACCTCGCCGAATTGTTGCAGTGCGAAGGCCAGCAATTCCACACCGCGAACCAGTTGTGGCTCGGCAACAACCGCCGCCAACCGGATCTCGGAACGTCCGCTGGCAGGGTCGGCGTAGAAGCCGCCCCCCGGGGCAACCACGACACTCTCTCCGCGGTAACGGAAGTCGGTCACCAACCAACGAGCGAAATGGTCCGCATCCCGCACCGGCAGTCCAGCCATCACGTAAAATGCGCCGGCCGGTCGGTGGCAGACAACGCCGGGCACTGCCTGCAGCGCGTCGACCAACGCAACCACGCGGCGCACATAGATTTGGCGAATCGATTCGTAGTAGTCCTCAGGCATCGCCAGCGCCGCGATCGCCATGGATTGGGCCAGAGGTTGCGTGCCGAGTCGCGCCTGCCCAAGACGCTCCACCCGCTCCATCAAGTCTTCGTTTCGTGACGCGATGAAGCCGATCCTCGCACCACAGGCGGACCAGGTCTTCGACAGTGAATCCACGCAGATGACGTGGTCGCGGTACGCTTCGAATTCCAGGGCGCTGACTGGCGGCGTCTCGAACCAAATCCGCCGATACACCTCGTCCGCAACCACGAACAAATCGCGACGGGCAGCCCACGCCAATAGGCGCGCCAACTCGGCCCGCCCGTACACGGCGCCAGTCGGATTGCCTGGGTTCGAAAATACGATCGCGCGCGTTCGAGGCGTGACGAAGCTGTCCAGAACGGTGTCGCTGGGCAACGCGAACCCGTCCGCCAGTTGCGTCCGAATCGGAACTACCCGTGCTCCGGCGACCGTCGCAAACCCGTTGTAGTTGGTGTAGAACGGCTCTGGTACGAGGATCTCGTCGCCAGGGTCACACACGGCCGTGAACGCGAACAGAAGCGCTTCTGAACCGCCTGTGGTCACCGCCACATGGCGGCGCTCCAGACCGGGGCTGTAGCGGGCGAACCACGCGGCGGCGGCGTCGCGACAGGCGGGCGTGCCAGACGCCGGACCGTAGCCTACCACCCGGCTGTCGAAGTCCAGAATCGCCTGCCGGAGCGGCTCTGGCGTGGGAACGTCTGGCTGCCCGATGTTCAACTTATGAAAGAACACATCCTTCTGCGCGATCACCGTCAGATCTAGCTTTCGGATTGGGCTTTCCTGTAGCCCTTGAGCGCGTTTTGATGGGGTTGGCACGGTGGCTGCTTACCCGCCGCAAATGGTTTCGAGCAGGAGCCGACACGCGACGTAGGGGTCGATGTTGGCACAGGGGCGGCGGTCCTCGAGGTACCCAAACCCCGCTTCCGCCACATTCAAAGGGATACGAATCGACGCCCCCCGGTCGGACGTGCCATACCTGAACTCTTGGTAAGAACAGGTCTCGTGCCGCCCGGTCAACCGTTGCTCAATGCCGAAACCGTAGTTCGCGATGTGCACCTCCCGTCGCGCTCCGAGGCGCTCGCAAGCAGCGTGGATGGCCTTGAGCCCACCCGGTTCGCGCATGGCTCGCGTCGAGAAATTCGTGTGTGCGCCAGATCCATTCCAGTCGCCTTTGACGGGCTTCGGGTCCAACGACATGCTGATCCCGTGAGGTTCCCCGATCCTGTACAACAACCAACGGGCGACGAGCAGCATGTCCGCGACTTCGAGCGGGGTGCCCGTGCCAATCTGGAACTCCCACTGGCCGGGCATGACCTCCGCATTGATTCCATAGATCTTCAGGCCCGCGTCGATACAGGCTTGCAGGTGCTCCTCCGCGACCTGACGGCCGTAGACCTCGTCCGCACCCACGCCGCAGTAGAACGGGCCTTGCGGGGCGGGGTACCCACCCTCTGGCCACCCCAAGGGCCGTACGCCACGGAACATGACGTACTCTTGCTCGATGCCGACCCAGGGCTCCGTGTGGCCATGACGCTCCACAGCTTCCCGAAGCCCGGCCCGCGTATTGCTCGGATGCACCGACCCATCCGACGAGAACACTTCGCACAACACGAGGAGCGACCCCTTTCCGCGGATGGGGTCCGAACAGGTGAACACCGGCCGGAGCACACAATCCGACTTGGAGCCGTCTGCCTGATTCGTGCTCGAACCGTCGAAATTCCACTCCGGGAGCGGTGCACCTTCGGGCAGTACTCGCGTCTTCGAACGCAGCTTCTTCGTGGGAACGGACCCGTCAACCCAAATGTATTCGGCACGAATCACCTTCCACCTCGCCCGTGGCCCGTTTGCGGCCGCCATCGGACCGGGCCGCTAGCGCGAAGGAATCCGCCGTGCACGCCGCACCACAACAATCCCGATCAACGCCGCCAGAATGGGATTTATCGGCGCTGACCCCGGCGTCGTGCACGCGCACCCTCCCCTCGCAGTCACGAACGTGTCCGCGCCGTCGCAGTCCTGATCGATGTGGTCATTCGGCGTCTCTTCCGCGTCGGGGTGCACGTTCGGGTCGGCATCGTCACAGTCGTTGCGGTCAAGCACATAGGTGTCCACCTCCGTTCCTTCACATTCTACGCGCGTCTCCGTCGGGTCCCCATACCCATCGTGATCCTGGTCCTTGTACCAGGTGACCTCATCGCATCCGGGATCGACGGCCTCCGTGGGGCTCACAAGCACGCTCACGACCGTCACCTCGCTGTCTGCGAAACCGTCGTCGGCTTTGTACGTGAAACTGTCGGTCCCGTCAAACCCGTCATCGGCAGCTACAAAGGTCAGTGACCCGTCTTCCCCGAGCGTCAGTGACCCGTGGGTCGGTGGTTTGACGAGCAAGGCGACGAGGCCGACGCTGTCGATGTCGTAATCGTTGGCAAGTACCCCATCCTCCGCCGGGACATTCAGAGCCGCGAGCCCGCTGGCATCGTAGCTGTCGGACTGGGCGACGGGAGGGTCGTTGACGGGAATCACATCGACCGACACCTGCGCAAGCGTCGTCAAACCGGCAGGGTCAGACACCTCGTAGGTGATAACTTCCAGACCAAAGAAATCGGCGGGCGGTTCGTAGTGCAACGACCCGTCAGCCCCGATGGCGAGGAGGCCCTCCGCAGCCACGAAATTGACGACGGTAAGCGTCAAACCCTCTGGGTCCACGTCGTTCGCCAACACGCCCGGCGACGGCAGGTCCAGCGGCGTGTCTTCGTCGGTAGCCAGCACATCCTCGGACGCCAGGGGTGCAGCGTTGGCCGGCGTGACCGACAGATCCACCCACGTCGGACCGGACAGGAGCCCACCGTCACTCGCTTCGTATACAAACCCGTCAGCGCCCACGAACAGGGGGTCGGGCGTGTAAACGAAGCCGCCGTCCGTCTCGAACGTCAGCGTGCCGTTGGCGGTCGACGTGGTCAGCGAGGCCACAAGGCCTAACCCTTCGGGGTCGAAGTCCCCCGCGAGCACACCCGGCGCTGGCACGTCCAGCACCTCGCCCTGAACCACGACAAACGCGTCCAACTGGGTTCGAGGCGGGTCGTCCACCGCGCCGACAGCGATCACGCCTTCCACGGGCGGCGACGACAACACCCCGTCGGTCACCACCCAGCGGAACAGGACGTCTCCAGCAAGATCGGCTTCGGGGGTGAACAGGAATCCGCCGTCGGGTGCCAGTTCGATCACGCCACTTGCGGGTGGGTCCACGATGGCGGCCGTCAATCCATCGCCGTCTGCGTCGAAAGAACCGCGCAACAAACCATCGACGGCCGCTACGACCAGCGGCACATCCTCCTCTGTGGCCCAAAAGCTGCCGAGCGCGACCGGGGCGTCAGGAACATCGGCAACGTCAATCCACACGACGCCCGTGGCCGAAGCGCCTCCCGGATCTGAGGCAGTGTAGCCGAAGCTATCTTCCCCGAAAAAATCCGGATCGGGGCTGTACGTGAAGACGCCATCGGCATCGACGAACAGCTCGCCAGAGGCCGGCGGCAACTGCACGACGAAGCTCAGCAGTTCTCCGTCTGGCTCAACTACGAAAGGAGCCAAAGACGCCACCAGCGGCAGTTCTTCAGTCGCAACAAACGCTGCGTCCGCGAGTACACGAGGGGAATCATCCACCGCCAACACATCCACGATGACCTGGACCGACGCCAACCCGTCCGCAGTCCCGACCTCAAACCCGTCCAGGCCAAACGCATCAGCTTCGGGAACGTACGTAAATGAACCATCGGCTCGTAGATCGAGCGAGCCGAAGAGCGGCGGCACCAAAAGCACGGGTTCGATCGGTCCATCCCCGTCGTGGAAGGCCAGAAGAAGGCCCGGCGCGTTCACAACCAGGGACTCGTCCTCCGACGTCGTATACGCAGGCGCCAGGACCACGATGGGCGCGTCCTCCACCGCCGCAACTTCCACCACCACGGTCGCCTGGACGGACGTCCACCCATCGGAAGCCGCGTAAACGACCTCAAAGCTTCCCCAGACATCGGGTTCGGGCGTGACGGTCAGCCCGCCGTCGGAACCGAGCACGACATTGAGCCCCAAAGGACTCGACACCAACGCCGCCGCCAGCAGCTCACCATCCACCTCAACGTCATTGCCCAACACGCCAGGAGCGGGCCACTCGGCGCTGATGTCCTCAACCGTCGCAAACACATCCTCGGCCGGCCGCGGAGCGTCGTCGACCGGCGTCACGACCACGTCCCAGGGCACAGGCAGGGCGCAGACTCCCCCACAGGCAAGGACCGACAACTCTGCCGACCCGGATTCGTCCGGCAACGGCGTGACCCAGACGTCCAGATCGATCACCTCGGCCGCAATGGGCCCAAACACGACGGCGACAGACAATTCTACCAGGTCGCCGTCCACGTCCACCCATCGGTCCACCGCCGCGAGCACGGGCGCGGGCACGTCCTCATCCACCAACAACAATTCGAGCGGTTGCACGAGCCGGGGGGCGTCATTCACGGGGTGCACGTCGATGTTCAAGTCTACGGACGGTGAGCAGCCACCCGAACCGCAGGCCGCGACGAGCACGACGGTCGCGCCATTGGCATCCGGGGCCGGGAGAAAGCTGAAACTCCCGTCGGAGGCCACGGAGGCCAGCCCGTCCACAGAACTCGCGACCATCGGGTCACCTTCGACATCCAAGAAGCCTTCGAGGATCCCCGGGGCCGCCACCACCAGTTCAACGTCTTCGTCTGTGGACCAAGTCGGCATCAGACCCGAAAGCCTCGGCGGGTCGTCCACCGAGGCGATGCGTACCGCGACCGCGACCGGAACGGTGCACGCCAGCACATCACACGCTTTCACCTCCACGAACGCGTCACCAAAGGCATCCTGAGCGGGCCACAGGTCCACCTCGCCGCTCTCGGACAGCACCAACACCCCAAGCGCCGGATCGAGACCCACCACGACGCTCAGCTCCAGCAAATCCCCATCGGCATCGAAAAACGCCCCAAGCAAACCTGGCGCGTCCAGGTGCAACGGCACATCCTCGTCGGTCGCCAGGTCTTCGACAAAACCCAGCCAAACCGGGTTGTCTCCGACGGGCGCGACGTCCACGACGAGCGGCACACTCGGGGCGCAAGCAGCGGCGTCACAAGCCGTCACCTGCCCGATGGCCTCCCCAACAAAATCGGCCGCTGGGTTCCACAACAAGGAGCCGTCGGAACCCACCTCCAACACGCCAACGGGAGGCGCTTGAACAAGCACCGCCGTCAGCGGGTCGCCATCGACGTCGACGAAGCCCGTGAGCACGCCAGGCGCGTTGCCTACGAGCGCCACGTCTTCCACGCCTTCGAAACGCAACTCGCCGACGACCGCGCGAGGTGCGTCGTCTACGGGCAACACCTCGATCGACAAGAACGCTTCTGGGGAGCAGGAATCGGCGTCGCAAGCGGCAAGACCCAGGGAGGTATTGCCGACGGCATCGGGGACCGGCGTGACGGTGGCTGATCCGTCTGGCGCCAAGACGAGGGAGACCAAAGCCGGATCCGGGACCGTCAACACCATCGGGGACAACAGGTCCCCGTCAGGATCCGAGAACAGGGCTGCCCAACCCGGCGCAGGCACGTCGAGCACCACGTCCTCGTCGGCCGACCACACCGACAAGCCGCCCACCGCACGGGGCACGTCGGGCAGCGGCGCGATGTCGATGAGCACCCACAGCGGGGCTGCGCACACGGCGGGGGCGGAGACCTCACACACTGCGATCTCAAAGCTGTCCGAACCGTTTGCGTCCGGGTACGGCGAATAAGACCAACTTCCGTCGTCTTGCACGTCCAGCGTTCCCAACGTTGGGGGCGTGGCTACCGTCGCGATGAGGGCATCGTCCTCCACGTCCACGAAACCGTCCAGCAGGCCGGGGGCGGCTTCTTCGACGGAGCTGTCTTCGGCAAGCGCCACGAAACGCCCCGTCGGGCCGGTCGGGACGTCGTCCACTGGGACGACCACCAGCAGGACCGGAACCGATTGTTCTGGGTTCAGACCGTCCGTAACGACATAGCTGAACAGCACGTCGTCGGTCGCGTCCGGGTCCCCGCTCGTGAACTGAAACGCGCCGTCGGACTCGACGACCACGGTGCCGGAACTGGAGGGGGCTTCCAACACGGCGATGAGCAGGTCTCCGTCGACTTCGACGTCGTTCGCCAGCAGCCCCTCGGCTGCGTCCACATCAAGGTCCGCGCCTTCGTCCACAAAGTACAGGTCTGCGACCCCGACCGGCGCGTCATCAATCGGCAGAATCGTCAGGTCCACAAGGAGCGGCGCGGAGCAGGATTGAGCGCCGCACACGACGACCTCAAATGACCCTTCGCCAACCGCGTCCGGCGCCGGGACAATCACAAAACTACCGTCGGTCCCTACGGTCACCTCGGCAAAGTCTGGCGGTGGAGACGACCCTAAGAATGCCGTGAGGAAGTCGCCTTCCACGTCCTCAAATACAGACAGCAACCCAGGGGCTCCAATCGCCAGCGTTTCGTCCTCAAAGAGCACGAAGTCCAAGCCTCCGATGGCCACCGGTGGGTCGTCCACCGCGATGACCTCGACGTCCACAACCACAACCTCCGAGCAGTAGATCGCGTCACAGGCCTCCACCGTGAAACTCGTGAGGCCCGACGCATTCTCCGCCGGGTAAAACCTATTTCCTGCGAGGTCGACGGTCCCGACTGCCGGATCCGTAGGCGACACCAACGACAGGAACAAAACGTCGCCATCCACGTCCTCGAAGGCCGCGAGCCACAACTCCGTGTCCAAAACTGCTTCGACGTCTTCGTCCGTCACTACCGGCGGGATTGGGCCCACAAACACTGGCGTGTCGTAGCGCCCGCTTACGATGACGCTGACAAAAACACTCTCGCCGCACCCCTGCGCGTCACAGGCGGCAAATTCAAACGAGTCGTTACCGAAGAAGTCGTGAACGGGCGTATAAACGAGGGCAGAGGGGCCAAAAATCACGGCGCCATGAAGCGGAAGCACCGTGACGACATAGGAAAGCGGGTCCGCCTCAACGTCGGTGAACCAGGCGCCGATCAACGCGAGGTTGCCGATGTCCTCGTCGCCAGCCACGACCCGGTTCTCGAGCGTGGGCGTAGGCAGGTCGTTGACGGAAGCTACCACGACGGCCACCGGCTCGGCCGCCGAACAGCCGTCGCTCCCGCAGGCCATCAGCGTGAGTTCATCGTCCCCGAAACTGTTGTCAAACGGCGAATAGGAAAGGCTCCCATCGGCGCCCACCACGGCCGTCCCCAACGCAGGACCCCCAAGGTGGGTCAATTCGAATGGATCACCGTCGGGATCCTCAAAGGCGACTTGCAGTCCCGGGGGTTCCAACTCCAGGTCTACGTCCTCATCGGTCTCAAAACCGGCAAACGGAGCCACGGCGCGAGGGGCATCTGGGACGGACAGAATGTCTACGGTCACCGCGACGGGCTCGGAACAGGACGAGGCATCACAGGCCACGACTGTGAAGTGGTCCTCGCCATGCAGATCTGGGTTCGGCGCATACTGCACTTCGCCACCCGCAAGCACACTCACCTCGCCCAGATTCGGCGGCTCCCCAAGCTGCGCTACCAGGCTGTCGCCCTCGACATCGTCGAAGTGCGTTTCCCACTCGGCACGGAGCGACAGCACCGCGACGTCTTCCACGGTCGCAAGGTGAAGGATCGGCGTCACGACCACCGGTGTGTCGTCCAAAGCATTCACTGAAAATGCAATTCCAAGCGGTGGCGAACAGGAAATCGAATCACAGGCGCGCACCGACAAACTTCCCGCCCCTTCGGCGTTGATGGCCGGCGTGAGCACGAACGAGCCGTCCGCGGCCAGCACGATTGACGCGAGCGACGGGTCCGGCGCCGCTGCCAACTGCGCCGTCATTGGGTCCCCTTCCGCATCCACGAAGGCCAGCAGAACGCCCGGCACTCCGACCTCGAGAACCACGTCCTCGTCGGTGACGTAGGGGCCCGCAACCCCTACGATATTGGGCGGATCGTTGATCCCACCGACGGTCACGACCACGTCCACGGGCGTGCCGCACAGGAGGGAAGGATCGCAGGCCTGGGCTGAGAACTCGGTGGAGCCTACAAAATCGAGCAGCGGCCGAAAGCTGAACCCGCCTGCGGGAAACACATCCACCGTCCCGTCGGGTGATCCAGAAACCAGGCTTGCGACAAGTTCGTCGCCATCAGGGTCCGAATACGCGGCCAGAATTCCCGGAGCAACCTCGACCAGCGGCACATCCTCATCCGTGCCAAAAGGCCCTACGACCCCGATCAACCGCGGCGCGTCTGGCACTGCACTCATCGTGACGTTGACGCGCAGGGTCGGCGAACAAAGCGCGCCGTCGCACGCTTGCACGTCGAACGACCCGACCCCTACAAAATCGGCCGACGGCGTGAAGGTGAAACTCCCCGGGGACGCCAACGACACCGCACCGCCCACGGTACCGCCCACAGACACCGCAAGCATGCCCTCCCCTTCGGGGTCAGCAAAAGCTGCCAGCACACCCGGCGCACCGACCGTCAGGGGCTCGTCCTCTTCAGTCCCATAGGGACCGGCGACGGCAACGACCCGCGGCGCATCGTCCACCGCGGAGACTGTGACGTTTACGAGCAGCGGCGCCGAGCACAGCAGCCCGTCACACGCAACCACTTGGAAACTTGCCGCTCCGTTGAAATCGAAGGAAGGGGTGAATGTGAACCCACCATTCGGAGACAGGACAACCGCCCCGCCCACGGGGGGCCCAGAGACGGCGGCCGTCATGAGCTCCGATTCAGGGTCCTGGAACGCCACCAGAACCCCAGGGTCCGCCACCACGGCCGCCACGTCTTCTAGCGTCGCATATGGGCCAGCCACGCCCACAATTCTCGGGCCGTCATCGCGAGCAGCCACCGTAATATTCACGGTTTGAGGGACAGAGCACAAGCTGTTGCAGGCCAACACGGAAAATGACGCCGTGCCGAAAAAATCAGCGGTCGGCGTAAAAACAAAGCTGCCATTCCCGGCCACCGACACCGCGCCACCCACCACGGCGCCGATGGCCGCGGTGGACATCCCTTCGCCTTCGGGCTCGGTAAAGCCGCCGAGCAGACCGGGCGCAGGGACCGTCAGTACCGTGTCTTCGGGCGTACCGTACGGGCCGATGGGTCCGACAAATCTCGGGGGATCGTCCACAGCGGAAATCTGAACTGTGACTGTCGCGGGTGTCGATGCGACGCCGTCGGATACGGAAACGACGAAGCTGTCCGTCCCGGACCAATCGGGATTGGGCATGAATTCGAAGGCCCCGTTTGTTTGGACCGTGGCCGAACCAAACGTCGGCGCGACCGACAAGGTCGCGGTGAGCCCAGGCGAGTCGATGTCGGAATCGTTCACCAGCACGCCGAGCCCCACGCCGACCGCCACTTTGGTGTCTTCCGCGCCGAAATAGGGCCCGTCGGCGACCGCTACTGGGGGGTCGTTGACGGCCGTGACGGTCACGGACACCAGTCCCGCGTCCGCCAGCCCCGAAGGATCCGTCACACGATACGAAAAGGAATCGCTACCGGAATAGTCGGCGTCCGGCGTGTACACGAAACTTCCGTCCGCGGAGAACGCGAGTCCACCCGCAGGTCCCACAAGCAGAGCGTAGATCAACCCTACGCTGTCTGGATCAATGTCATTGAGGGATACATTTCCCGCGACCGGGGCATCTTCCGCGGTCACCACCGCATCGTCAGCAGCCGTCGGCGCGTCTGCCACCGCAGTGACCGTGATGCTGACGACGCCGATATTGGACTCCAATACGCCATCGGTCGCGCGAAACGCAAAGCTGTCGGGTCCTGAATATTCGGGATCCGGCGTGTACGTGGCGCCACCCAACCCTGTCATCTCGACCTGCCCGTGGAGCGCGTCCGCGACCAGCTCCGCGACTAGCGCATCCCCGTTTCCATCGTACGCATTCGTGAGCACACCCGGGGCGACGTACACCGAGGGCGTGTCTTCGGGCGAGACAAAGCTGCCGTCCCGAACCACGGGCGCGAGGGCGGCGTCCAATCGGAAGAAATGCACCTCTCCGGAGTTCGCAACGACCCCATCCCCCTTCAACGCGCTCACGACTGCGTCGGCGCCATTCACCAGCACGCGGCGCCCAAATCGGTCGGACACCAGGCCGGCTGCGTCCACGAGGGATGCGGTGAAAGCCCAGCCGTCGCCTGAGCGCTCAAAGAGAGAAACATCACCTCGATCCGCCGAAACCCCTGGAGCGCCGACCGCGACCCGGGCCCCGTCCGTCGACACACTAAAACCGAACTCTTCTTTGTTTGCGGGCGTAGGCGCCACCAGCACGTCCTCTTCCACCCAACTGCCCGTTCGCCGGAACACGGCGGCCCGACCTCGCGAGGCGCCTCCCTCATCCGCATCCGGGGCTCCGACCACGACCAGATCACCACTGATTGCGACCGCGGCACCGCTATGGTCACCGTTTGCGGCGCCCGCCGGCACGAGGAGCGCCTCTTCCACCCACGTCCCGTCCAGGTGCCAGACGTACGCACCTCCTTCTCCGGGCGCACCACCATCCCGTGAGGCAGCACCCGCGACCACCCGAGTTCCGTCGATGGCGAGCGCCCCACCCAACTCGTCGTCGGCGCCGAAATCACTGGCATGACCGACCTGAGCGAGATCCCAAGAATCTACCCCCCCGAGATTTCTGGAAAAGAAGTGAATGGCCCCAGAATCGACGGCCAACAAATCATTTCGAGGCGCACCGACGACGGCCCAGTTTCCATCGATCGCGACATCGTACCCAAAATTCTGATCGCTCTCTGAGATGGGCAACAGGACGGCCACGTCCCCCCAATTGTCCGCGCCGCCGACATCGCGTCCATACAATGCGGCCACGCCGGTATTTAGGTACAAGGGCAGCAAATCATGAGAAGGGGCACCCACAATTACGCTTGTGCCCGACACAGCCACCGAGTAGCCGAATTGTGCGTCCTCTTGTGGGACCGATGCCAACAATCGAACCGCCAGGCCCCAGGCACCCAAGCCGCCTTCGTCGCGCGCAAACACGAACGCAGCGCCAGCATCGGGGGCTGCCTCATCGTCATCGGGTGCCCCGACGACGACGATATCGCCGTCCATGTCGAGGTCGAAGCCGAAATTCATGTCCGCAGTTGGGTCTAGCGCCTCTACGGCCAGCGCCGCGGTCCAACCGTCACCCACCCGGTCATACACTGTCACGCTGCCGAGGCCATCATCGCCCGGATCGCCGACCGCAATCCGACCCGCCGACACCGTGACGGACGGGGCAAACTGCAAATCGACGAGTGATTCCGCCCCGGCCAGCTCCTGAATCAGGGTGAAACCCGTGGCCGCCTCATACACATAGGCGCTCGAAGCCCCTACAGAGACGCCAGCCGCGGACACCACAGCAAGCCCCTCCGCCAAGCTGACGGATTCCCCAAAGCCGTCCGTGCTGACACCACCGGGGGGCTGCAACGACAGCTCGGTTCCCCAAGCGCCAGGACCCGCCGCGTTTTCGGCCAGAAGAATGGCCCACCCTTCGTCGGCCAAGGGTGCACCGACCAAGGCGCGCCCGCCGTCCAGCGCGACACTGTCGCCAAATCGGCTGGCAACGCCAAGCGCAGCAGGGGCAACCAAGGCTACCACCTCGCCCCACACGTCTGCGCCGCCGTCGTCCCGATCAAACAGGTAGGCCCCGCCTTCTTCCGCGTCTTTCGAGCCCGCACCCACGAGCACGCGGTCGGCATCCACCGCGACGGCGATCCCGAATGCGTCGCCAATGCCCGCATCGCTTGCCGTCAGCGTTTTCACGAGCGCTCGGCTGGCCACGTCCAGCACCGCAACGCTGCCGCCATTGGTCACCACCAAATCGTCGCCAGGAGCGCCGACAGCCACAAACGCCCCGCTAAGCGCAACGCTGCGCCCAAAAAGGTCGCCGCCGCTAATCGCCGAACCGATCAGGGCACCTTCCAACCCCCAAGAATCGGTCCCGCCTACGTCTCGACCGAACACATACGCAGAACCCGCGCTCGACGCCGTGCCCGGCGCCCCGACGACGACGCGCTCGTCCGATAGCGCCACAGCGGCACCAAAACGCAGTGCACCTGCCGGAGGGGATATTTCGGCCAACAGACCCCAACTGCCCGCGCCGTCGGCGTCCCTCCCAAACACGTAGACCCGACCATTGGGCGACGACAGGTCAAAGTCGAACGGGGCGCCTACCGCCATCCGATCCCCGGACAACGCCACACTCTGACCAAACCACTGATCCGCCGCCGGGTCGGCCGACAAGACCGTTGCGGCTGGTACAGCGAGCAGCGGATCGACGTGAATGGGGTAACGCGCGCCCCCATCGTCGAATCGGATTCCCAACAGGTCCCCAATCGCAACAAAACTGCTCGAAAGCAGCTTTCCGTCTGCGTCCTCCACCAAGAGCCCGTCGAAGCGCAGGGTCGCAGGACCAGGCCCAGTGAAGGCCAACACGCCTTGCGGGGACACATGCAGCGTGGCGCCGTCGACCCGCAAGCGCAGCGACACGTCCCCGTCACCGTCCGGCCGCCTAAGGAGGTCGAATCCCTGCTCAAAACCGCCTGGGACTCTCGAATACCACTCCCGAACGTCGCCCCGGTCCAATTGAAGTGTCTCCCCCTCCACAGACACTGTCGGGGCCGTCACCGCCCGCACTTCTTCGCGCCCAAACCCAACGAGCGCAAGGTCGACCGCCCAATCTTCGGCGCCCTGCGGCCGCAAACAAACCGAATCATCGGCGAACAACAGGCGGGCCCCGCCAGCACGTGCCTGCCAAGCCGGCCTTCCTAGAACCGTGTTTTCCAACCAATGAAATTCCGAGGCGAACGCCCGCACCGACTCCGCCAGGACGGAGCGATCCGGCGGCACCGGATCCGGTTCCCGATGGGGGTCGGCTTGGCAACCGAGCCAAAACGAAAACCAGCCGAACATCACTGCCGCCGGCGAATCAGCAAGAGGACAACCCCAACATCCGCGCAATCTACTCGATCTCGCTCCCAGAAGGGCGGAAATCCAGGGCCCGAAGTCACCCCACCGACAGATCCACCCAGACCGGGGCGTGATCGCTAACGACAAGCCCGCCGTCCCTCAGCACCCCAGCGCCGACAAGGCAGGCAGCAGCAGCCTCGTTGCCCAACAGGTGGTCGATTCGCCAGCCCCGATCCTCGATGCGGGCACGCCCTCGGTTGGACCACCAGGTCCACGGTCCTTGTTTCGGACCTACCGCCGTCCGGACCAGATCGGTCCAGCCGCAACCCAGAAGTTGGGCAAACCAGGCCCGTTCGTGCGGCAAGAACCCCGAGTTGCGAGCGTTACCCTTGGGGTCATGAATGTCAGACGCGGTCGGCGCAACATTGAGGTCACCGCCCAACACGACCGGCCCTCCCCGCGCGGCCAACTCCGCAGACCAGGGAAGGAAGCGCGAGCAAAACTGGTCTTTTCTGGCCTGCGCCTCGGCGCCTGCCGATCCGGAAGGCAAGTACACACTGACCACGGTCACGGCACCCACCTCCGCCACAAGAACCCGACCCTCTGTATCAGGCGCCATCGTTTCCTTCCGCGTGTGCGGCGACCGTGACCACAACGCCGTTCCACTGTAGCCAGCCCGCTCCGCCGAGTTGAAGGAGGCGTGAAAACCCGCCCAAGCCTCGGGCGCCACCTCGTCGTGACGACAACGGATCTCCTGCAGCAACAACACGTCGGGGGCAACGGTTTCGACCATGCCCCGAAAACCCTTGCGCACCGCGGCCCGCAGGCCGTTGACATTCCACGTCGTTATGCGCAACACCCTACCCCTCGGCCCAGTGAGGTAGTGCCACCGGGTCGCTGCTTAGCCCTCCCGGACCGGCCAGCCCCACATGATGCAGGTGAAACGGGACGACGGGATCGATGGGAGGCCCGCCGCCGTACCGTTGGTCGCCCCGAAGGGCGAGACCCACAAACGCAGCGTGCACCCGGATCTGGTGCATCACCCCGGTCGACATCTTCGCGGTCCACAACCGCGCTGACCTCCTTTGAATCGACGTCTCCGCTGCATACCAACGCCCACGATGCGGCGTATCGGCACCCCGTTGAACCACCATTCGGTCCGCCCGTCGGGGATCGTGCGCGAGCGAGGCCGTCACGACATTCTCGCGCCACGGCACCACGTTCCGTGCCTCGAAAATATAGGTCTTGATCAGGCGGTGCGCCTCAAACCAACCCCTCAGTTCGGATAACGAACCGAGGTCGGCCGCCACCACAACCGCCCCGCTCGTGGCCGTGTCCAACCGGTGGGCAATTCCCCCGGCAAACCCGTCTGGCCAATCGACCTCCAGGCGCCAAGGCTCGTCGGCTACGACCCGCCCCCACACGCTGTCCCCTGACGCATCGGCATGCGGAGGAAAGACCGGGACCGACGCCGGTTTCAGCACGGTTCGCAGCTTCAACGTCCGAGTCCAACGCCGCCGCCATCCAGACGGTGCAGCAGGTCGTCGACCATGCGCAACGTCATGCCCCACAGTCGGTGTTGACCAATTTCCACGCAGGGGAGCGTGACCGAGCGCCCCTGCCAGGGGTAAGCGAATGACGACCTGCCAACGCCAGAAAGCAAGGTCGACAGCGGCACCCTGAGCAATTCGGGTGCTTCCCCCGACGTCGTCGCTCCGTCAAAGGAGGACACATAAAAGACCCACGGACGCACACCGAGGTCGGGCAGACCGCTGACTGTTCGCACCTCCTCCAAAGCGCCGAGCACCTCGGCTTCGGACAGGTTCAGACCGACCTCCTCTCCTGTCTCCCGAACCGCCGTTGCCAGCGTATCGGAGTCTGCGCTTTCCCGGCGCCCACCGGGAAACGCCAAATGGCCGCTCCACGGGTCGCCGGCGAACTCGGCGCGTCGGATGACCAACAAGTCCAACGCCGAATCGAAGATCATTGCAACGCCGGCTTCACGTTCGGCCGAAGATGACGCAACGGGCCGCGTGCTGACCAGCATTGCACGAATGGCGCCAACATCGACGATCGGAGACATGCCCGGCCTCCTTATCGGGGCTAGGGGGCGCAGGCTGGCACGAGGGCATTTGTGAGTACTGACGAGGAACCCAAGAGCCGGGGATGGTTCTTGGACACCGCCATCGCCTACGGTCCCGCCCTTCTCGCCGTGCTCCTCATCCGAGACTTTGTCTTCGAGCCGTTCCAAATTCCATCGGGGTCGATGGTTCCCACGCTGTTCATCGGCGACACGGTATTCGCAACGAAATTCAGCTACGGTGTTTGGCTGCATTTCCCATTTCCGAAGCGGCTCGATTGGCGTAGTATCGAGCTTCTTGACCTGAGCGACCCCGAGCGCGGCGACATCATCGTCTTCCGCTTCCCTGAAGACCCGTCACTCAACTTCATCAAGCGCGTCGTCGGAATCCCCGGCGACAAGATTCGTGTGCAAGACAACCAGGTCGTGCTCAATGGGGAATTGCTGACCCGCACGCCCGTTCAGCGCTACCACCACGTGGACGACCGTTGCCTCGCGCTTCAAACGCCGCATGGCACGGAAGACCTCAACGGCCTCGTTCACGACGTGCTCACAGATGACCGCCCCGGCATGTTGGCAAATCGCCCCGAAATCGAAGTCCCGGCGGGCCAGGTATTCGTCATGGGCGACAACCGAGACAACAGCATGGACAGCCGCCAGTGGGGCTTCGTCCGCGAAGACCAGATCAAAGGCAAAGCGCATATTGTGTTGTTTTCATGGGACGGCTGCGGGTCCCGTTTCCGCCTCGACCGGATGGGCCACGACTTGTACGAACCACTGCCCGCACCCAACTGACCGATGATCGAAAGCCGCTCCGCGATACGCCTGCGCGCACCCGATCCCGATCCCGATCCCCCTCCCGACCCGAGGCAGCGATGCCGTTCGACCATGAGAAGCTCGATGTGTACGCCGTCGCCATGGACTTCCTGGTACTCGCCAACGGCGTCGTTGAGCGGTGGACTGCGCGGCGATCCTCGACGTGTGCCGTCGCCTCAACCTCGTCGAGGACGCAAGGCATCGGTCCGGTAAGGAGCAGTTCGATCGCGTCGTGGCGATGCTCGTAGCCTTGGCGAAGAAGCTCCAGAATGATCGCTGACGCTTCCAGGGGCGACGCCGGGAGCGGGACCGGGACCGGGAGCGGGAGCGGGACCGGGAGCGGGCCGGGCCCGGCTTGTGGGGATCGCGCCC
>CAMASI010000083.1 GCA_945861065.1 Klebsiella pneumoniae
TAGCTCGAACGAACCGTCCCAATGGACTGCGCGACTGGACGTGGTGTGCGCTTTCAGGTGAAGCGCTCGACTACGCTGCCGCGGCGAATTGTCTAGGTGCCAGGCTAATAGCTAACGGCTAATCGCTAACGGCTGCGCTTGTTTAAGGACTAGGAGGGCGAAGGACCGGACGGGCGCGATCCCCACAAGCCGGGCCCGACCCGCTCCCGCTCCCGGTCCCGGTCCCGCTCCCGACCCCGCTCCCGACCCCGCTCCCGGCGTCGCCCCTGGAAGCGTCAGCGATCATTCTGGACCTTCTTCGCCAAGGCTACGAGCATCGCCACGACGCGATCGAGCTGCTCCTTACCGGACCGATGCGTTGCGTCCTCGACGAGGTTGAGGCGACGGCACACGTCGAGGATCGCCGCGCAGTCAACCGCTCAACCACGCCGTAGGCGAGTACCAGGAAGTCCATGGCGACGGCTTACACATCGAGCTTCTCATGGTCGAACGGCATCGCTGCCTCGGGTCGGGAGGGGGATCGGGATCGGGATCGGGTGCGCGCAGGCGTATCGCGGAGCGGCTTTCGATCATCGCGCCCCACGTGGATTTGCCACTGTACCGCGTGGCTGTTCCAGATTGGAACAGTGGTGTTCCACCTGCGCCTGCGGACCTGTGCCAAAGCTCGTGCAAAGGGCCTGAAAACTATCGTGTTGCGGTGGCCCAAGTCTTGCTTATAGAACAGGTGTCCGGATGGGGATCCGGTTTCATCTCATCACTTTCATCGGGAGGGATCATGAGCAAGTTCCAAGTACGCAAGGCAGAACGGGGCGCGACAGCGCTTGAGTACGGACTGATCGCGGCGCTGATCGGCATCATCATCATCGGCGGGGTGACTGCTGCAGGCCTTTCCGTTTCGGTCACCTTCAATACCGTGACAGCAGCAGTCGGCTTCGGCTCGACCTCAGGCGGCGGCGTTGCGGGCGGCGGAAGCTCGGATGCTGGCGGACTTGGCGGCGGAGCATCCGGCGGATCGGGCCTCGGCGGCTCGATGTTCGGCCCGTGATCTCGTAGTCTAGGCTTGTCGGCCTGAGATCAAGCGGCGAATTGCCTCCTGGTCTTCGGCCGTCACGTCTGTAAATCTCACGCCCATGCCCGCATGCGGGGGCACTGGCTGGTCTGCGGGGATGACCCAGCAAACTTCGCCTTGTGCCTCGATCGTGCGCTCGTAGGTCGGGATGCGAAATCGCAGTTGGAACTTTGTTCCGACGGGCCTTGGGTTTTCCGTTTGGAGGAACATCCCACCCACGCTGACGTTCGACGTCCAGTCCGAGAGAAATTCTTCGAGCGTGGCGTACTGCACCTGCAGCTGGACGTCTTCACGGTGATGAATCCGGCGATCGCGCATTGGGCTTGCTAACTGGCCCTACGTGCCGGCGGCCGTTGCCTGCTCAAGAAGGGCGAGCAGGGGTCGGTCGGCCGCAGCCCAATCAAGGTCACGTAGCGTTTCAGGGGCGCACCAGGCGAGCGCCGAGTGTTCGTGCGGCGTCGGTTCCTCGGATCCGTGTACGGCGAATGCGGACAATACAATCGTACGTTCGGGCCGGGTCGCGACGCCGGTTCCGACGAAGGCCCCGCAGCTGACGTCGACGTTGAGCTCTTCACGAAGCTCGCGACACACAGCGCCTTCGAGGGATTCTCCGAAATCGACCTTCCCGCCCGGAAGCTCCCAGCGGTCGCCGTCGAGTCCGCCCAACCGCCTTCGTGCCACCAACAACCGACCCCGTTTCACCCAAATAGCTCCGACGACAGCAACGGGGGGTGGAATGCGTAGCGTTGCGGTCGGCGTGAGGACCATGTGGACCGGTCGGTCCCAGGGGTCGACGGGGACACAGTCGACCCGTTGGTCGTCTCCGCACAGGCCAATGGCGAGTGCTGCGGGGTTTTGCTGAAGCACACGATCGTAGTGGCCGCCGCCCCGTCCGACGCGGCATCCGGCTGCATCGAAACCGAGCCCGGGCACCAGGATCAGCTCCGGTGGTGTCGTATCGACGGGGCCATCGGCTGTGGGCGCCCGTTTTCCTGAAACCGTGGCCCCAGTCCACCTGCGCGCGATGGGCTCGCCGTTGTGTTCGTCGGGAACGAGAACGAGGCCGCCTCGGGCGACGATCGCTTCGGCCACGGGCCTGAGGTCAGGCTCATTGGGCAACGGCATGAACAGATGGACGACGCGAGCTGTCGCCAACTCCGGGAGTTGGAGCAATCTGTCGCCCAACTGGGGCGCCGGTCGGGCGTTCACCCTTCGCCGGAGTTCTTGGCGGAGTGCAACCTTTGGGGAAGTCATCCGACCCAGGTGCGGGCGTTGTCGAACACACGCGCCCAGGGGCTTCGCGGGCCCCAACTGCGGGGCGCCCACGACAGGGTGACCGTGCGCGTCACACGCTCGGGGTGCGGCATCCAGATGTTGACGCGCCCGTCGGTGGTCGTGAAGCCGGTCAATCCGCCGGAGGAACCATTTGGGTTTGTGGGGTAACGCTCGGCCACGGCTCCGCGACCGTCGACAAAACGGAGCGTGGCGTGGGCAGGGGTGCCGGATTTGAAGGTCGCGTTGCCCTCGCCGTGGGCGACGACCACCGGAATGCGCGATCCCGCCATGCCCGTCAACAGGATGGAGGGTGAGGGGAGCACCTCCACTTGGACCAGCCTGCCCTCGAACTGTTCGGAGCGGTTTCGGGCGAAATGCGGCCAGCCTGCGGCGCCTGGGATCAGCGGGGCGAGCCTGGTGAAGGCTTGCGCGCCGTTGCAAATCCCGAGCGTGAACGTGTCGGTGCGCGCGAACCACGCTGCGAAGAGGTCGTGCAACACAGGCGTGTGCAGGATCGACAACGCCCAACCCCCACCTGCGCCCAAGACGTCGCCGAAGGAGAAGCCGCCGCACCCTACGAGACCATGGAAGGAACGCAAGTCCTCCTGACCGCCGGCGAGGTCGGACATGTGTACGTCCACGCTCTCAAAGCCCGCTGCGTCGAACGCCGCCGCCATTTCGGCGTGGCCGTTGACGCCTTGTTCGCGAAGGATGGCGACCCTGGGACGCCTCGCGGGAAAGCGCAGCGGTTGCTGGTCCGGATCGAAGGTCAGGAACGGGTTGATTCCTGGGTCTTCCTCGTCGAGGTTGGTGTGCAACTCTTCGGCGACGCTCACTGGATTGTCGCGCAATGTGGCAACAGCAACCGCGACGCTCTGCCAGGAGCGATACAGGTCCACCCGGTCCGCGAGGAGGTACGGCGTGCCGCGGAACTGGACGTCGATGGACCGGCCAGGGTGCGGAACCGCAAAGGTCCGAACGACGATTCCGGCGTGCGCCAAAGCGGAAGTGGCGTGGTCAACGTCCGCTTGGCGAACCTGGAGCAAGCCACCGGGCTCCTCGGCGAAAGCAGCGGCCTCGGCGCTGTCGCCGGCAAGATGGATCGAGAGGGAGCACCGAGATGCGAAGGCCATTTCGAGCGCGGTGACCAATGGACCGCCATCGGAAACGTCGTGCCAGGCCAGCGCGACCCCCTCTTGGGCCAAGCGCCGCACGCCAGCAAACACGGCGGCGAGGGCGCTGGCGTCATCCACGTCGGGCGGAACGTCGCCGACACTGCCCGCCACTTCCGCCAGGATGGAGCCGCCCAGCCTGCCCTTGCCCAGGTCCACGTGTAGGAGAACGGTAGGACCGACGTCGAGCCGCAGCTCGGGTGTGAGCGTGTTGCGGGCATCGCGCACGGGCGCAAAGGCTGTCACCACGAGCGACACGGGCGCAGTGACCACGCATTCGCCCTCAGCCCCGTGCCACCGTGTGCGCATCGACAAGCTGTCTTTGCCGACGGGGATGGGGATGCCGAGCGTTTGGCACAGCGTGGACACGGCGACGACCGTGTCGAACAGGCGGTTGTCCTCGCCGACGTGGTCTACGGCGGCCATCCAGTTCGCCGAAAACACAACGTCGCCCAGCTGTACGACGTCGGCTGCAACGAGGTTGAGCAACGCCTCGGAAACCG
This sequence comes from Klebsiella pneumoniae, assembly GCA_945861065.1. Classification (GTDB taxonomy): domain Bacteria; phylum Myxococcota_A; class UBA796; order UBA796; genus SXOB01. Next base: position 4,020 of record CAMASI010000083.1, read on the forward strand.
CAAGCCGACCCGACGCGGGTGCGTCTCGAAGGGCGACCGGGAATCGTTCTCCGCACGCGAAGGCTTCCCCGAGGGACTCTCGCCATCCGACGGTCGTGACGGCGACGTCGGCGACCGGCACCTGCCATCGGCCGACCATGGGGTCCCGCGCGACCTGACCCGTGATGGACCGGTCGGAGATGTTCACCAGGAAGGACTTGGAAGCCACTGTGGGGTGCCGCAACACCCGGTGAATCGTCTCCAGAGCCGAGAGCTGAGGGATCGGCGTCGGGCGAGCGGCGGACCCTCGTCGCACCGTCGTTCGATGGGTCTTGGGCGGTCGGCCGAGCACCAGGACCAGCGGCAGATCCACGGGCGTCGGCGTTCCGGCGAGGTGCAGGCGGCCGTCGTCTGTCGCGTGGCCCACCACAGCCCACGGGCACCGCTCGCGACGGCAGAGGGCGGCGAATTCGTCGACGGCCTCCGGTGGAATCGCCAGGACGTAGCGTTCTTGCGCCTCGTTGCACCACGTCTCCAGGGGCGAGAGGCCCGGATCTGCGGAAGGAATGGCAGAGAGCGCCAGTTGTCCGCCTCTTCCTGCGTCAAAAACGAGCTCGGGGATGGCATTGGACAAACCGCCGGCCCCGACGTCGTGGATGCTTCGGATTGGGTTTTGATCGCCCAAGGCCCAGCACGCATCGATGACTTCTTGGCACCGACGCTGAAGCTCGGGGTTGGCTCGTTGCACACTGGCGAAGTCCAGCGCTTGATCGGACGTGCCTGCGCCCATGGACGACGCTGCGCCGCCGCCGAGCCCGATCAACATGGCCGGCCCGCCCAATACGACGATCGCGGCGCCGACGGGCACGGAAGCCTTGTGCGTGTGCATGGGGCGCACGTTGCCGATCCCGCCCGCCAGCAGAATCGGTTTGTGGTATCCGCGCCAGTCCGGCCCGTCCGGACCCTCCACGCGCTGTTCGTAGGTCCGGAAGAAGCCAGTCAGCGTGGGGCGCCCGAATTCGTTGTTGTAGGCGGCGGCGCCGATCGGTGCTTCGAGAAGAATGTCGAGGGGCGACGCGATGTGTGCGGGGCGTCCGGGACTGTGTTCCCACGGCATGACCGCGTCGGGCAGGAACAAGTTGGAGACGGCGAGGCCGATGAGCCCTGCTTTGGGATGGCCGCCGCGGCCGGTCGCGCCTTCGTCTCGAATCTCGCCACCATTCCCGGTTCCAGCCCCAGGATGCGGCGAGATTGCAGACGGATGGTTGTGGGTCTCCACCTTCATCAGCAGGTGAACCGGCTCCTCGATTCCATGCCAGACGTGGGTTCGGGGATCGGGAAAAAACCGCGTGCTGGTGGGTCCTTCCAAGATGGCGGCGTTGTCGGAGTAGGCGGAGAGCACACGACCGGGCGAAACGCGAAATGTCGCTTTGATCCACTCGAACAACGATTGGTCTTGGTCGGCGCCGTCGATGGTCCAGCGTGCGTTGAACACCTTGTGTCGACAGTGCTCGCTATTCGCCTGCGCAAACATCATGAGCTCTGCGTCGGTCGGGTCGCGCCCCAAGCTGTGGAAAGCGTTCGCCAAGTAGGCGATCTCATCGGCGGAAAGTGCGAGGCCCCAGGCTTGGTTGGCAGCGTCGAGCGCCGACACGCCGTCGCGTGCCAACGGCACGGTGCGCAACACGCCGACGGACGCAGGGTCGAACCAATCTTCGGGGGCTTCATGGCCCCAAATGATGGATTCGGTCATTCGGTCGTGGATCAGAGGTCCAAGCGCCGACGGTGCACCGACGGACTTCCCGTCGGCGTCGTTGCACCACCAGGCAACGACCCTTTCTACCCGCCCGACGTTGGAAAGCCCGATGTTGTGCGCAATGTCGGTGGCCTTCGATGACCACGGCGAACGGGTGCCTCGGCGGGGCAACACGAGGGCGGTCGGCGGCTGTTCGGGCCAGCCGTCCAGGGCCCCGTCGCCGGCGAGTAGGCTGCGGAGCAGCGTGTCATTGCTTGCCGTCCAGTCGCCGTCGACGAGCACAGCGTACAGCGACCTTGAGTCCAGCGAACCCAAGCTGGGCACCGCCGCGGAAGCCTGCAGACTCAGCCTTCGCAGCCGAAACGGAGATCGGGCGGCGGCGCCTTTGACCCACAACATGACGGTGGCCTCGGGCGCGCTGGGCTACCGCGTTGGGCGACCCGTGGCGACGCCCAATCCACTCACCGCACGACGGTGATTCGCAAACCCGGGATTGCGGCCTCCGGCATGGCATGGCGAAGTCTCAGGAGCCACGGGCCCGCGCCTTCAGTGGCCTGGCGGGCCGCTGCAGCAGCCACCAAGGAAGCGGCGGGCAGGTCGGACACAACGCTGTGGATGAAGGTACCGCCGACGGTCTGGGCCATGCGTTCGGCGCGTGCCGCGTCTCGGCGCAACAGTGCCAGCAACTCGTGGCTGCCGAGCTGAACGCACACCTCTCCATCCGACAGTTCGTGGACGAGAAGCCGCGCCAGGGCGTCGACTTCGTCGCCCCCGATGGCGGCGGCCCGGAACATCAGGGCGGTACAGCTCCGTCCCGCCTCGGCGCCCAACCAGCGGGTCAGGCCCCCTGGGTCGTCGAGGAAACGGGGGGTGAGCAAATGCGAGTCCGCGCCCTGCAAGGAGCGCCCGCAACGCCGGAGCCGACCCAAAGCGGGTCCGTCGATCACGTCGAATCGATGGGGAACGGGCCCGACGAGCACGACATCACCTGGGTAGATGCGCATGCCATCGGGTCCGACTTCTCGGGAGTTGACGCGGGTGCCGTTACTGCTCCCTAGGTCCACGACAACCACGTTGCCTTCGCCGTCGACGTCAATCCTGACATGGGTTCGGCTGACTCTGCCGTGATGGAGCGTGAGATCCGTTTGGCCGGGGTCGCGCCCGATCGTCAGTTTGGCACCCGGGGACAGTTCGACGAAGCGCAAAAGGTCCGTGCCGGCCACGACCTTGAGCACCGGGATGGCGGAGCGCCCGCGCCCGTCGGAAGGAGGCGCCTCGGGCTCGCCGAGCCGCTCCAAGAGCTCAGACAGCGGAATGCCGAGCACCGTCGGCATGTACGCCGCTTCGACTGAAGCGCCCCCACTTCCAAGTGCGGCCGGCGCGTGAGCCAGGACCTCAACCTCTACCAGGGTGCGATGGGGCGCGGGCCCGACGTAGCGCCAAAGACCGGCTGCAGACGAACGACCCGAGAAGATCAGGGGCTGGCGCGTCTTCTCATCCCAGCGAACCAGCCACGGCGGAATGGGCTGGAATGAACTAGCGCCATCCCAGAACCCGATGTTTCCGACGGCGACTTCGAGGTTGCTAGAGGAAGCCAGTCGCGGCGCGTAGCCTGTGCCGACAAGGCGGCGGAAGATGATGTGTTGCCCCGTCGTCTGCGGGCGAATCGCCTCGATCCGCACGGGAGGGTGTTGGTGGAGCCAGGTCGCTTCGCTGATGAGCGTGAGGAAGGCGCGGGCGACGGCGGGGCCACACTCAACCGGTGCTTGGAGCGACAAGAAGGCCAGGAAACTCGACAGCCGAACGGTCTCCACGGGCAGCGGCGCCACGGCGTCGTAGCCGGCGGCGAGTGGGTGATTGGCTGGGTAGATCCGGCCATGGGAAGTTCCTGTGATTCGTTCTGCGTCTGGACGCTCCAGCAAAGCGTCGACCAGCAAACGCCATTGGGGAAGACCGAGCGGAGACGTTGACGCGCCTCGAAGCGCGATGTCGAGGGACCGCGATGGTTCCTGACCGCCAGAGAGCGCACGTGACAGAAGCGCGATGCCAATCCATTGCAACCAAGCGATGCCAAGTTCGACCGCTTCGTCTACGTTCGGCGGGTCCTCCCGCGAGTCCAGCCGGGCCACATGAACTGCGACCCAGGTAGGAAGTCGTTCAGGCGAAAGCCCACTCATCCTTGTTCAACCGGGAAACCCGCACCGCGCCAGCCAGGCGAAATTGGGTTTCCGAAGGGGTCCTTCGATCCGTTGAATCCACCTGCCACGTTGACCACCTGGGTGAAGCCGGCAGCCGCCAACTCCGCACAGGCACGCTTCGACCGCTGCCCGGATGCGCAGCCGATGAGTAGGAGGTCCGACGGCGCGAACTTGGCGCGCATGTCGTCCACAAAGCTCGAAACGGGCTCCATGCCCATGGGACCCGGCAGAAATGCGGGGACCAATACAGCGCCCACAGGGTGGCCTCCATGCCATTCGCCGGGCGACCTCACATCGATGTACGTCCAGCCCGACCCTTGGCGGCGGTGGGCCTCGGCCACGTCGATCTCCAGAACCATGGCGAACTCCCTCGTTCCTGCAGTCTATCCCGCACCGCCCTCGCGCCGTCGTTCCTCCCAGGCTTCCAGTGTTTTTGGCCAGTCCGCGTGCAACAACGTCGAAAGGGCCCGGTCTGCGAGGAGTTTGCCACCTGTCTGGCAGGTCGCGCAGTAGTTTGTCTCGTGGTCCCCACGGACAATTCTCTGAACTGGGCTTGTACAAGTTGGGCAGGGCTTGCCGAATCGCCCGTGTACCGCCATGTCGGGTCGAAACGCTGTGACCCGCTCTGGGAACCCGTCGGCGCCGAGTTCGTCGCGGATCCGGTCTCGAAACGTGCGAAGCACGGAAACTGCGTTGGCCTGCAGGTTGGTGCACTCAGAGGGAGACAATGAACTTCCGAGGCGGACAGGAGACAACTTCGCCGCGTGCAGAATTTCGTCTGAGTAGGCGTTTCCTATGCCGCTGAGCCTGTCTGGATCGGTGAGCAGGCGTTTGAGCGTGTGACGCGCAGTGACAACGCGCTGCCACGACTCCGCAGAGGCCTCTAGCGGTTCGATCCCATCCCGTCGCAGGACCTCGCCATCGGCAGCGCTGGCGAAGAGGTGAAGCGAAGCGCGACGTTTCTTACTCGCTTCGGTCAGCACGAAACTGTGCGATTCGAAATCCAGGACGGCAAGCGTGTCTCGGCCTGGCTTCGCAGTTCCCAACGGACGGCGAAACACCCTGCCTGAGATCATCAGGTGGATGGCGGCCATGGACTGGTCGTCGAACCGCAGCACCAGCCGTTTGCCCTGTCGTGCCACGTTTCCAAGTCGTCGGCCGACAAAGGAAGCGGCAGTCGGAGCTACAGTTCGCAACAAGAAGGGTGAGGCGAGGCGCAGGCCCGTCAATCGTTGCCCTCCCGCGCTGCGGGTCCACGCAAATGCGTAGGCCTCGAGATCGGGGAGTTCGGGCATCCCTGCTACGGAAGCGCTGCGCCGAAGCGGCGGGCAACACCCAGCGCGAACCCGACTGCCTTGCGAACGTTGCTGTCGCCCAGGGCGCGCAAGGCTCCGAAAGCACCGGTCGGTTCTACGGTGAGGTCCTTGGTCGCCGCCAATGCCGTACCTGCGAGGCGCATGGCGCCTTCGTCCAAGTTGTCCAGCAGCGCTCGTGCCGCCGGTGACCGGAGCAACCGGGCGATTCTCGGCAACTCGGCCGTGAGGACGGCGAGGTCGGCCGGGTCAACGGTGGTCGCGACGTCGAGCAGAGGGCCCTTGTCGAGCAGACGCGAGAGGCGCGCCACTTGCTCCCGGGAGAGTGCCTTCTCGGTCAGTGCCGCCCATTCTGCGCCGCGTTCTAGCGGATCGAGGTCCCGTTTTGCTGCTTCTCCCTGGACGAAGGTCGTAGCGTCCCCAAGCATGTCGGCAAGCTGGGGAAGGCGTTGGGCGAGCGTTCCAAACGCGTCCACCATCGCTTCGATCTTGTCGATACGACCTAGCAGCGCTGTGACCCTCGCGTCGACCTCGGGCCGGGTCCACAACTCGCTGTTGCCGTCGCCCATCCCTTTCCTCCGGGGCGCAGCGTTATCCCGGAACGGTGCCTCCGACCGGAATGGCAATCCGGGTTCCAAGCACGGCCACGGCAGCGATGCAGGTGGCGGCCATCGCAAGCGGGAGCGACACCGCGGCCTCTGCGATTCCAAGAAGTGCAAGGCTGACCGCGAGCGTGTTGTTGACGACGTGCGCGGTGACTGCCGGCCATACCGACCCGGTCGTCGCGCGTACCCAACCGAGGAACGCGCCCGTGATGAGCAAGGGAATGGCCTGCGCCGGATCGAGGTGAACGGCAGAGAACAACAGCGTCGTCGTGACGACCGCAAAGAATAGGCCGCCCACCCGAGACATGGCATCGAACAGCACACCCCGGAACATGAGTTCTTCGGCGACGGGTCCGAGCAGCGTCACCGTCACAATCATGAGCAACCTGGTCGCCAAGGGTCCCTCGGTGAGCATGTCGCCCACCAGATCGACCGAGCCCAGGCGCAGCCACGGATATTCTCGGCTCAGAAACTCGGCGGCCCAACCCGGCAACCAGCCAACGGTGACGCCCGTGAGGGCGGCAAGGATGAGCACGATGGGCGCGGCAGGCCACAACGCGAGGATGGCGCGCATTCCGGCGGTAGGCGCTTCTTTCGTTCGGCGGACGACCCAACGCGCGGTGAGCACACTGAGGCCGATCATGGCGAGGAATTGGTACAGCGTCATGGCGACGAGCACGCCCGGAGGCACCTTGAGTGCGGAAATGTCCGACCAACTCCATCCGAAGGTCAGGAGGCCCAAGATGAGTACGGTGCTGATCACGATGACGAACGCCACCCACGCCGTGAGCATCACGGCCGCAGTCCACAGGCCCGAGACTGGTACGCGCAATGGAACCTCGGAGGGTCCATCGGTCAGCACAGGCGTTTCTTGCGGGCCATTCGACATCTACAATCCTGGGTCACCCACTTGGCCAACGAAGTCAGGAACGCCATCATCGATGAACTCGAACTTCGTCTCCACGGCACGCTTGATTGCAGAGTCCGTCACGCGGATCACCCACGGCCGATCGTCTGCCTTCACGTAGCGTTTTCCGTCGGCCAACGCGCCGACCGTGTAGCCACCTGCTTCCGACTGCCCCTCGACCGTTGTTGTCCAAGAAACGCGCGTGGATCCGTCTAGGCCCATGCTCGGGTCTGCTTCGACTCCGGCGACATCGCCGAGACGAACGGTCAGGAGCATCCGGGCGAGCGAGTCGACCTCTGCCACCACGAGGGTGTGACCAGGAGGAAGCTCGGAACTCGTCCACGCGCCCTCGACGCGTTGCAGCGTCGCGGTTCCATTAGGATTGGTAATCGTGAGCGTCTGCAGGTCATCGGGCTTGAGGTCGATGTACTCGGCCTTCCAGAACCGTCGGTCGGCATCTGGCAAGGTGTAGGCGGTGATCCCCCGGGACTGAAACACGTCATCGCTGCCGGGAAGCCTGACATTTGCGCTTTGGCCCTTGCCAGCACCCAGGAACAATACCTTGGTCTGGCCACCCTCGGTGACAGTCAGCTTGCGCGTAAAGGTGTCGTCGGCGACCTCAAGGTCTCGGTGGGTGACGGCGCGGCCGCTGATGGGGTCCCGGACAACCACGTCTTTGAGCTTCTCCAGGGCCTCGGTCACTTTGACGGCGTCTGCTGGGAACCGGTGTGAAGAGGCGATCACCCAGGATTCGCCTTCTTTCTCCAGCCGAACGGCAGTCGCGGGTTTGTCCGCGGTGCTCCGTCCGACGACTTCGACGGCCGTGACGGCCGCTGGGTCAAACGACACGAGGCTATGAAGCGGGGTGATCACGGGTTCTCCCGAGGACCGCCACACCAACGCCGCGATGGCGGACTGAGCGATGAGCGCTCCTGCAAGAATCGTATTGGCGCGGGTCATGCGCGCACTCCTGGAAGGGCGATGGCGGTGACGCGCCATCTCCGGGTGAGGGGGAAGAAAACGGCCAACAACATGGGGCCAAACATCGCGAAGGCGGTGAGCCATTCGAGGCGGGCTCGCACGCTCTCTTCGCGGGGTTCAAGCGTGCGCGTATACGCACCACCGGAACGAATGCTGAGCAGATCCGTGTCTTCCACGGCCCAGTCGATGGTGTTGTGGAGCAGGTCCAGGTTTCCGCGATGGACCTCGCCGCTCGGGGCCATTGCGATCTGCATCAGTACGTCACCGACCATTTCCGCGCTGCCGAAGACCGCCAACCGCCCGTCCGCGACGGATTCAGTCAGCGTGCGACCCTGCGCGTCTGCGGCGCCTGAGAACAGCGGGTTGACCTTGTTGGCAAATGCGGATGTGAACTTGCCGGACACGGTGGCCGCGACGATTTCGGCCTGGCGCGCCGCTCCGGGCGGGAAGCCTCCGTCCGGGAAGGCCGCGAGGTCAGGAAGAATGGTCCCCGATGTGTCTCGCCACGAGAGTTGGGACGTACGCGCCAGAATTTGCACCTCGCGACCAGCTTCGGTCGCTTTGGTCAGGTCCAAGGGGCTGGCCCAAGGTGCCGTGATTCCGACCAGGCCCCCCAAAGCGGGGTGGTCCGGGTTGAGGCCGTCGGTCCGAATGTCGGGGAAGAGCGGGTAGGGGATCAGCTCGATGCGCTGGAACTGGAAACCGCCTCGTCGTTCCGTCACAGGAATGGGGAACGGCGCGTTTTTCGGGTCGTAGACCAGGGCATCGACGACGTCCACGCCGTAGGCGGTCAGGAGGTCTTTCAGCGCCGTGTCTTGTTTGACACCTTCAAGGCCATTGCGGTCGGCCGCGACGCCCCAGTTGCCCGCAAGCGCGACGACAGCACCGCCTCGCATGAGGAATTGGTCGATCGCGAATAGCTGCGTCTCGCTGAGTGGTCCCGTCTTGCCAACGACGAGCACATCCGCGTCTTCGGGCACGAATCCCTCGTTCAACGGATCGTCGCGCACGCTCAGGCTGTCGCCGAGCAGCTCGTGGATGGCGCGGTAGTCGGCCTGACGCTGGGGCGGCTGGAACTGCGGCGGCATGTTTGGATTGGGCGGCTCGTTCACCGGAATTTCGGTCAGGATCACGATCGATTTCAACTGGCCCGGCACGAGTCGTTTTACGGCAGCGTCGAGCGCCTGTTCCAGTTCGGCGCTCGTCAGGTCACCCCGAGGTGCGATGCGTTCGATGGCTTTTCCGGTCTCCAACACGAGGTGGAGGTAGAACACGTCGCGTCCAAACAGGTCCTTGGTCAGCGGTTTGACGCCCAACTCGTCTTGTAGACGTGTTTGCAGTGCCGGGTCCGTGCTCGGGTCCAACTCGGAGAAGGTCAACCGACCTCCGGAGGCCTTCGCAAAGCTGGCGCCGACCGTGCGGAATGTCTCGACACTGGCCTTGAAGTCTTCGGGAACCGCGGCGGGGGTGATGAAGGCGGTGAGTTTGCTGCCTTCGGGAAGGCTAGAGAGCAGGACGTCGCGCGATTGAAAGTCCTGGCTGATTTTCTTGATGGCCCGCGTCAGGTCGTACTCGACGTTCCCAAGCTGAACGTCCATGCCCTCGTTCTTTTGGCGGACTTCGATGAGGTCGCCAAAGGCCAACACTTCGTACTTGTCGCCCGTTCTCACCAACACGTGGAAAAACGCATTGACGACGCCCTGGCTATGCCGATCGGACACGCCAAACGGCACGGACCGAATGCCGTATTGTTCGCCGATTTCTGCCTCGATAGCCTCGTCTTCCGAGGGGTCGATAAACACCACCGAAACACGTCCGCCGCTCACGACCTCGTACTCGGTCAACAGGTCGCGCAGGCGGGGAACGAGGGGCGTCAGCAACTCATGGGTGCGAGCGGAGAAGAACCCTTCGATCACGATGGGCTCAGGCGAATTCGCAATGACCGATCGCGTGGAATCCGACAGCGTGTAGTCGCCGTGTTCGGTCAGATCGATTCGCAGGGAACGGATCGGTGCGAGCCACACATTGGCCAGGATGGCATTGGCGCCGAGCAAGACCAGACCGAGCTGTCGTGCGCGTGCGCGGCCTTTCCCTTGTTCCGAATGGCGATCCAGTCGACGGCTGTCGATGAACCACACATTGAGGCCCAGGCAGAACACCGCGATGGAGACGTAGTAGACGATGTCGCGGAGATCGAACACGCCGCGCTCGATGCTCTGGAAGCGCGCGCCGGTGCCCAGCGCTGACAGAAACTCGGCGGTGGAACCCTCGACGAGCCCGCCCAGCCGGGGACTTCCGATGAGGTACATCGCGCCGCCGATGAGCAGCGTTGTCATCAGGGCCACAACTTGGTTGTCGGTACGCGCACTGACACACAGGCCGATCGCCAAGTAGGCCGCACCCAGCAGCAACGCCCCGACATATCCGCCGATGACCGGACCCCAATCCAACGGACCAATGGTGGAGACGAGCCAGGGAATTGGGAGTGTGAACAGGAGGGCGACCGCGACGAGCGCCATGCCAGCGGCAAACTTGCCTAGCACGAGGTCTACGGTGCGCACGGGGAGCGTCAGCAGCACTTCCAGCGTGCCGGAACGCCGCTCTTCCGCCCAGGACCGCATCGAGACGGCCGACACGAGGAAGACGAGCAGCAGCGGAAGCCACTCGAACAATGGACGCACGTCGGCGAGATTCCGTGCCCAGAACACGGACCATGTGAAGAACGTGAACAGGATGGTCACCAGGAAGCTGGCGAGAAACATCAGGGCCACGGGAGAACGAAACAGCGTGCGCAGTTCTTTGCGCGCGACGGTCCAAAGGGCGTCCATCAAGCCTCCTTCGTGGCGCGGGACGCATGGTCCTCTTGCAGGCCACGGAACACAGAATCTAAGGTACGCGTCTCAGCGCCTGAGGCCCCAACCACCCAGCCCGCATCCACGGCGGACCGAAGCACGAGAGGGGCGGCCGCTGCGGGATCGTCCACATCCAACGACCAGTGGATGAAGCCGGGCAACATGGGGTCGGGCCCCACCCTGCGGGCGTTTTTGATGCCCGGAATGCCGCGCATGCGCGTTTCAACGCCGGTGGTCGCTTCGTGCAGCGCGAGGCGAACCGTGGTTGCCGCCAGAAGGTCCGACAAGCGGGAATCGGCGACGAGTTGCCCATCGATCATCACAAGGACCCGCTCGCAGACGGCTTCAACTTCTTGGAGAATGTGGGTCGACAACAACACGGTCGTGGTCTTGGCGAGGTCGCGCACCAGTTGCCGGATGGACTGGATCTGCACGGGGTCGAGGCCGTTGGTCGGCTCGTCGAGCACCAACACCGCTGGCCGATGGAGGATGGCCTGCGCGATCCCGACGCGTTGGCGAAATCCCTTGGACAGGTCAGCGATCGGCTGCAGCAATCTTTTCGACAGGCCGGTGGCCACGACGGCGTTGCCGACTGCGGTGTTGGCGGCGTCTCCACGGATGCCGCGCAATTCTGCCATCATCAACAGGTAGTCCTGAACGAGCATCTCTGGGTACAGGGGCGCCGATTCCGGCAGGTAGCCAATTTGTGCGACGACCGCGGTCCGTTCGGCCACGACGTCCTTGCCGTCGACTTCGATGGTGCCGCTCGTGGGCTCGAGGTAGCCCGTCAGCAGCTTCATCAAGGTGGTCTTGCCTGCGCCGTTGTGGCCCAACAATCCGACGATTTCGCCGCGATTCACTTCGATACTGACGTCGTTCACCGCGACGACATTGCCGTAGCGTCGCGACACGTTCTTCATGCGGATCATTCGCGCTCCGTTCCCGGTTCCGTGCCGAGGTCGCGGCGCACTAGTCACCCCGACGGGCGGGTCAAGTCTCGGAATGCAACGAGGCGTCGCTGTTGTGACGGCAACTTGGCGCAAGTCGGCTTAGGATCTGGCGCATGTCGTGGATAGTGCTGGTTTTTGCGGCCTGGGCGGTGAAGGACGGGGATGGAGACGGACTCCCCGACCGCGCTGACGCGTGCCCGTTTGAGGCCGAGGACGCAGATCGGTACCGCGATGACGATGGCTGCATCGACCCGCCGGTGGTTGTGCGCGTCGATGTCGTGGACAATCTGGGTCGCCCGATCGCCGATGCCGCAGTCGTCGCGCGGTCCGGGGCTCGAGGCGCGTCGGCGCGCGGAGGCATCCTGTTTTCGATGGATCCGGGACCGTTGGAGGTTCAGGTCGAAGCCAGTGGATTTGGCGTTCGAAAGGAGCGCGTCGTGGTCGGCGACGACCCGGAGTCGCACGTTCGGTTGGTGCTGGCGCCCCTCGTGCGCAAAGGCCTGCTGACGCTCGTCGTGCGGGACACCACCGGGGCTGCCGTGGCCGGCGCCAGTGTTTCCGTGGACGGCGCACCGCCTATGTCGATTCATGCGCCGGTCACGATGGACATGGCCGCCGGTTCGCACTTCATCATCGTGCGGGCGCCGGGCTCGGGCGGGGCGCGATCGGTCGTGGACGTTCCCGTTGAAGGTGAGGCTTCACACATCTCGATCTTACAGCCGCCGAGGGTGATTATTCATCGAGAACGGATCGAATTGACGGAATCTATTTTCTTCGAAACGGGTCTGGCGGACCTTCGCCGCGAGAGCGATCCGCTGCTGGACGAAGTGGCCTTGGTCGTCGCCGACCATCCCGAAATACTTCGGCTTTCTGTGCAGGGGCACACGGACAGTCGTGGCGACGAAGCAGCCAATCAGGTGCTGAGTGAGGGGCGCGCCGCTGCGGTGGTGAACGCGCTTGTGGCCCGCGGAATCAGCAAGGCCCGCCTGGAAAGTGTTGGTTTCGGGGAATCGCTTGCGCTTGTTCCTGGAGACGACGAAACAGCGTGGTCGAAGAACAGGCGAGTGGACCTGATCATCCTGCCCCCCTAAGCTCCCCGTTCGTCTGTGGATGAAGGAGGAACGGTGCACGTCGCACCGGCTCGACGCCGAGTCGTCGACTGGTGTCGAGGATGTGTTCGAAGTCGAGCGAAATGGTCGCCCCAGCCTTCTCCGTCACTTCGTCTTCGGTCGGGAGGTCGAAGTCGTCGGCGCCCCACACCAAGCCGAGCATGGCGTCGTCGTTGCGCGTGAGCACGCTGGTGCGGATGTGCTTGAAGTTGTCGAGGAAGATCCGGCTCACGGCCAACCAGCGCAGGTAGTCCTTTGTGGTGATTTCGGTTCCGCCGAGCGCGGTATGGTCCGGTTTGTAGGTCCAACACAAAAAACTGGGGAGCGCACCGCCGCACGCTTGTTGGAACTGACGAAGTCGGTCGAGGTGGTCCAACCGTTCTGCCAGCGTCTCGTCAAAGCCGATGACCATGGTGGCTGTGCTGCCCATGCCGGCGTCAAGGATGGCGCGCTGAGCGTCGAAGTACGCATCGACGGTATATTTGAGGGGGCTGTGCCTTAGCCGGAAGGCGGGTGAAAGCACCTCCGCGCCGCCCCCCGTCACCCATTTCGTGCCGTGGGCGGCGAGGATCGACGCGCCCTCTGCGTTGCTGAGTTTGGAGACCCGACAGGCGTAAAGAAACTCTGCGACGGTGAGTTCGAAGAACTCCAGGTCTGGAAAACGTTTTCGCACGGCTTGGAACGTTCGTGCGTGGTCGATGACTCGAAGCTTTGGGTGGAAGCCGCCGTTGAAGCCTACCAACGAGCCACCCAGCGCCACCATCTTATCGATGCGCGCACACAGTTGGTCCACCGTCAGCAGGTAGCCACCGGGCTTGTTGGGGAGCACGTAGAAAGCGCAGTAGTCGCACCGGGCCACACACACGTTGGTGGTGTTGATGATGGCCATCGTCAGCCACGTGGCGCGGTCGGACGGGTGGAAACGCGCGCGCACAACACCAGCAAGTTCCTTCAGGAGCGCGTCGGGAGCCTGTTCGAACAGCCAGGCGGCCTCTTCGACTCCGATTCTGTCCCCGTGATGCACCTTGGCAACGATTTGGTCACGCATACGGCGCCCCGGATGTTGGGGCTAGCCTACGGTTATGGCGCTCGCCCGCTGAGGTGTGCATGCTCCTGCTCCTGGGGCTCGAAACCGCGTTCGCTCAATCGGTCGCGCCGATTCAAACCGGCGGGGTTGCGCCGATTCAAACCGACGGCACTTGGGTGATTCCGGAGTGGACGGACCAGTCGCCGAACCCCGTCGTCGGGGGTGAGCACGTGGAAATTGGATCGTGGGAAGACACCGTTGGCATCGTGTTCGACTACGGTTTTTACCAGTACGTGGGTTGTACGGGCACCCTCATCGACGAGAAGGTGGTGCTGACGGCCGGTCACTGCGTGGTCGGCGCCTCCATCGGATACGTGCTTACCGCGAACACCGATTGGACCAAAAGCCAAGCGAATCAAGAACTCATCGAGGTGGACGGCGTTTTCGAGTACCCGAACTCCCAAACCAGCTTTGATGTCGGGCTGTTGACGCTGGCGAAGAAGTCCTCGGTTCCGCCCCGGGCCTTGGCACTGGATTGCATCATAGACGACTACCTGGTGGACGGCGCCGAGGTGACGGTGGTTGGCTACGGTGTCACAGACGAAGACGGCTACGACCGCAATACCGCCAAGAACGTCGGCGTTACCTTGGTCGAAGACGCAGATTGTTCGCAGAACAAGATCGATGGCATGTCCACGGGGTGCAACGTGGCGGCTCGACCGGCTGGCGAGATCGCAGCGGGGGGCAACGGTGTAGACGCGTGTTTCGGGGACTCAGGCGGGCCTCTGTACCTCCGCACGCCAGAGGGCGATTTTGTCGTCGGCGTCGTTTCGCGCGCCTACATCGGCGTGGACCCAGATTTTCCTTGCCGTGACGGTGGCATCTACGTGCGTCCCGACGCGGTGATCGACTGGATCGAAGAGACGGTGGGCCACCCCGTCACCTACCCGTCGTGCAACGTGGCTCCGGAGGTTTCGGCACCGGACATCGCCACCGTTGTCGACACGGCGGGTTCAACGACGCTGGTCATTGCGGACGGCGACGGCGATCCGGCGAATGCGACCGTAGAAATCACTGTCGCTCCGGAATTCGGTAGCGCCGAATTGGGCGATGGAGGTGTCATCACGTACACGCCAGACCCAGGCTTTGAAGGGGCGGATAGCTTGACAGTTACCGTGACGGATGAGGGTGCGAAACCTTATAAGTTGCGGAGCGGGGCACCGCTTGCAGCCGATGCCGTAGTCGAGATTTGGGTGGAGGGCGCCGGGCTTTTTGACGCAGCAGAGCCGGGTGCCACGCAATGTGAGTGCGGTGCATTGTCGATGCAGGGTGTCGGGGCGTGGGGAGGATTGTTGCCGCTGCTGCTCGCCCGCCGCTTGCGGGGCCGACGTCCTAGCAATGCTCGGGGATGATCCCCGAGCGCTCGGGGTGTGTCCGGTATGACCAACTGACCAGAGGTGAGAGTCCGCTCGGGGCCCTGATGGAGGGAACCCGACACTGAGGTGACAAGGGCCCGAGGGTGACCGAGGGTCCGGTAGAAGTCGTAGGGGGCGCGATCCCCACAAGCCGGACCCGACCCGACCCGACCCGACCCGCTCCCGGTCCCGCTCCCGACCCCGCTCCCGGCGTCGCCCCTGGAAGCGTCGCCGATCATTCTGGAGCTTCTTCGCCAAGGCTACGAGCATCGCCACGACGCGATCGAGCTGCTCCTTACCGGACCGATGCGTTGCGTCCTCGACGAGGTTGAGGCGCCGGCACACATCGAGGATCGCCGCGCACTCAGTGGCGGAGCCCGATGCCCACAGGTAGTACCGCCTCTTGTCGCCGGGCGAGTACTTCCCCGCGCCTTCTGCGATATTGAGGAAGTCCAAGGCGACGGCGTACACATCGAGCTTCTCATGGTCGAACGGCATCGCTCCCTCGGGTCGGGAGGGGGATCGGGATCGGGATCGGGTGCGGGCAGGAGTATCGCGGAGCGGCTTTCGATCATCGCGCCCCCCGCGGCGAGGCCGACGCCGAAGGAGGAGCCCTCGTCGCCATTCCAGGCGGGCTCTTCGGCAAGGATGCGGTCCCTGTCGAGCGGTGCGGACACGATGGCGACGCGGCCGCCGGGCGGCGCGTTGTCCTCGGGTGCGATGACCTCGAGCACACCGTCGGCGTCGATGTCTGCGCTGACCATCCGCTGCACGCCTTGCATGGGTTCAGTTTCCCAGCGGAATGCGGCGTCTTCGACGACGAAGTTGCCTTCCAGGAAAACATTGGCCGCAACATTGCGCCAGCGCTCCACGCCGGACGTGTCCACCGCGACCGCGATCACCGCGAGGTCGCTGACGTAGCGCGCCGCCTCGGCGTGCTGGAAGGCCTCGGCTGGGATCGACAGCTCCGTCAGCGACGTCTGTCCGCCCGAACAGGCCTGATCCGGCTCCGTCCAGGTCAATGTCAACGCGCCGAGCCGTGCGGTCAGCTCGAGCCAGCAGGTCAGGTCGACCAGCGTGTCGGTGCCGATGTCTACAGCCAGGACGGGCTCGTCGGGCTGGTCGAGGATCCACGTCGCGCCTTCCTCGGCGTCGATCAGCGAACAGGAGGACTCATCAGCGGCGCGCGCCCCCCGGCAGTATCAGTGCCATCGCGGTGTACATCTGCTCACCTCGTCGGGTTCGGTGGTATTGGCGGGCAGGAGCGCCCACTGTCGGTACCAGAGGGTTCCATCACCGCAACGTGTTTCGAAAGAAAAGCTGCGTTGCTGCGGCGTCGTCGCTGCGCCTCTCGGCGCGATCGGTTGCAGTCCTTGGGGTCGGGACGACCCTGAGGAACTCCTGCACGAGCGTGCTGTGTCCGCACTTCCAGGCGTTCTTCTTCGGCCGGCGCCCATCCGCCATCGATACGCCTACCTCCCGGATTACGGAAGGGTATGAGCGAACACGACCGGCGCATGCGCGCGGCGGAACGGCGGTCACGAGCCGTGTTGCGGCGAA
>CAMASI010000084.1 GCA_945861065.1 Klebsiella pneumoniae
CGAGTACCAGGAAGTCCATGGCGACGGCGTACACATCGAGCTTCTCATGGTCGAACGGCATCGCTGCCTCGGGTCGGGAGGGGGATCGGGATCGGGATCGGGTGCGCGCAGGCGTATCGCGGAGCGGCTTTCGATCATCGCGCCCCGCGTATGGTCTTCTCGTCGCACACCGATATTGTACTCACATTACTCGTGCGAGACTACCGCGAAGCGCCGATCCCTGCGCGTTTGGCCGCGATTTGGGAGCGGTATTCGGACGCTGCCTACACGCATCGCTAGGGAATCAACGCGTCGATTGACCAGGCCGCGCCGTCGTCGGCACACAGGCCGTCGGCGTGGTTTTGATCGGTCGCGGTCCCGGTACAACTCCGCCAATACGAGTTGAGGCCGTCAAACTGCACTGCGACGTCGTCCACAGCGCCGCCACTGGGCAGGTCGTCCATGGCCATGTCCCACGCGGTGAGCGTGAACGTACAGGCGGTGGCGTCGAGCGTGAGGTCGCCCTGCATGGTGTACTCGCCCATCCCCCACGCGGGGCCTGCAAACGTCCATGTGCCTGCGGTCAAGGCGATACAAGTGTCGCCGCCCACCAAGGGTTCTGGCGTGTCCGTTCCGGCACACGCCGAGCTGAGAAGCAATAGGAGAGGTGAACGCAAGGGTACTCCGCGGGTCGGTTTGGCGACTCATGGTGCTTTCCGTATCTTTCCGAGGGAGGAAATGTGTGGTGGGTCCTGTTCTTGACGCTCCTGGCGCCGGCCCTCGCCGCTGGCGCACCGTCGCCCGCCGCGGGCCTTGTCGCAGTGCCGGTGGCGCCCTGGCTTTCCGGCTACGAATCGCTCAGGCTCTCACTCGTCGCCGATGATGCGGTCGGTGCGGCCCAGGCGGGAAGGGCGCTCGTGGCCGCCACGACGGCGGATGCAGAACTTTCCCTGGCTGCCGGACGAGTGGCCGATGCATCCACCGACGTGCTCCGTCGCGTCGAGTTCGCAGCGCTGTCGCGGCTGGTGGTGTTGCGCCTGGTTGCGGATTCCGACGCTCCAAAGGTCGTCGCGTACCATTGCGGCATGACGGACGGATTCGCGTACTGGGTGCAACTACAACCCGGATTGGGCAACCCGTATATGGGTGTCGCTATGCCGGCCTGTGGTGAGCAAGTCTCCCTCAAAGCGGCGGCGAAGGCCGCATCCTCTTGAGTCAATGACTTGGGCGTTGATGATAGGCCTCGCTGCCCCGGAGGCGGTTGCGCAGGCGTGCAACTGTTCTCGAAATATCGCACTTCCGAGTGGCACCGTGTCCCGACCTGGCGAGTTCATCGTGGGCGTGGACTACGGCGTCGGCCTGTCGGGAGACACGGAGGCGTGGCGTGGCCTGTCGGTGACCGATCGGTATGGCGACAGCATGGCCGGCATGTACATGCCACCCCACGTGGTGCAGTCGGGTACGGCGAGGACCAGTGTGGGGCTACCGAAGGGTTTTGCGTTGTCTGCGACCGTTCCCTACATTCTCACACAACATGTCCATCCGTCGGGCATGCCGGGAGACGTGGATTCTCAGGCATTCGGGGACGTGGGCACGACGGGGTCGTGGTCGCGCGTGACGAAGGACATGGCGACGTCGTACGGCGGCAGCCTGGGCCTGACGATTCCGACGGGGTTGGTGGTCGCCGATAGCCCGGTGCGTTCAGGTCGGGGCACGTTCGGAACCACAGTTGGCCTGGTGGCAGGGCACAAGTTGACCCCCAAGGTGGCAGTGGCTGGGTCCGTGAACGGCGGAGGGGGATTTGGTGCGGATATGAGTGGGTACCGCGTCGGCCCCGGTGCGACGGGCGCTGCGGGAATTCGCTGGTCGCCGAGAGAGAACGGCCGCGTCGGCTTGGCGGCCTATGGCGCATTGGTCTGGCAGGGCCGGGACCGGCAGGACGCGCTGGTGTACAAGAACACGGGTTTTTTCTCCACGGACGTGGCCGCGGGCGTCGGATGGATGTTGTGGCAACAGGAATTGCGGTCGCTTTCGCTGAGTGCGCGGCTTCAGGCGCCCGTTTGGCAGGTCATTGGCGATCCGATGTATGCTGAAAATGTTTCTGGCGCGCTGGGGATTTCCGTCGTCGCATTGTGAAAACGAGGGCAAGCAACGTCAAATTCGCCGATGAGCCGACGGAAATACAGCCGCATCGGGGCTCGATTGGCAGTGGCGGTGGCTGTCCGGGCGCATCGCCTGTGTCGATCGGCGGTCGCGTTGTGAACGACCGGCCAAGGCGGCTACGGTCAGCCAGCGCCGACGGCCTGTTCTTTGGATGCCGGGGTCCCGTCCGGTTGCGTGAGGCGTCAGGTCGTGGCCTTGGTGCTCGGCGGCGGTCCCCCGTCGTCGGGCGCGCTGGTGCACGAGCCAGACCAAATTTTTCTCCCGGTCGAGGCCAAGACGTCGGCACGTTTCCACCAACGTCTGTTGGACCTGGGGGCCCAAAAGGCGCGGGCCGAGCGCCAGCGCCTCCGCCCGTCCCGGGAGCGCCCGGGGGCGCCAGCGCGGGACCTTGACCCTGCGTTCGTTGGCGCATATGGGTACCCATATGAAGACAACCATCGAGATGGCTGACGGACTCCTGGCTGACGCCCGACGGGTGGCGGCCGAAGAAGGAACGACTCTCCGGGCTTTGCTTGAGGAGGGCCTGCGCGCGAGCCTTCAGCGTCGCGCAGTCAGATCGAAGTTTCGGCTCAGGGAGGCATCGTTTCTAGGGGACGGCCTTCAGGAGCCGTTCTCCGATGGCGACTGGTCCGGCATCCGCGCCGCCGCCTACGCGGGGCGGGGAGCGTGATCGCCGTCGATACGAACATCCTGGTCTATGCGCACCGAGCTGACTCCGCGTGGCACGCCCGGGCCGCTGAACTGGTACGCGGGCTGGCGGAGGGTTCAGCTGGCTGGGCCATCCCCTGGCCGTGCATTCACGAATTCCTCTCCATTGTCACGCACCCCAGGATCTACAGGCCGCCCTCCCCGCTGGAGACCGCAACCGAGCAGGTGTCCGCGTGGCTCGAGAGTCCCGTACTGACGCTCCTCGGGGAGAGCCCCGAGCATTGGCGCGCCCTTCGGACCGTCATCGAGACGGGCCGTATCGTGGGCCCCAAGGTCCACGACGCGCGAGTGGCGGCGCTGTGCAACCAACACGGAGTCCGTGAACTCTGGAGCGCCGATCGTGACTTCAGTGGAATGTGCGGACTCACGACGCGAAATCCCCTCCTGCTCCCATGAGCCCCACGGCTGTCAGCGCTCACCAAGAAGCGCCGTCGTCTGCTTGCGAAAGAAGGGAGCCACGATTCGGCGCCCCATCGAGCCCTCGCCAGGCCCATTGTGCCTGCTCCACGGGGAGGATTCGCATACCCATGCGCAAGATCTGCTCACCCAGGACGGATGCGACGTCTCCGCCGAGATTGAGCTTGCCAAGCTTCGCCTTTACGATGACTTCCCAGGTGCCGGCCGCGCTCCAAACCAGCGCGCTACGCCGATCCTCAAGGACCCTGCGCGCCCGAGGAGACAGGCGCTCGGGAGCCAGCAACGCAAGAAGCAGCCCGTTTGTGTCGACGAGGACGGTCATCCGTGCTCAACCGTTGCTCGGCACGTCGGCGCCGGGAGTCAGGAGGAAGTCCTCGTCGAGCGGAGCGTCGAAGTCGTCCGCGATCCAGCCTTTCCCCTTGAGGCCGCCGAGGATGCGCGGCGTATCGAGAGCGCCGGAAGTGATCGGAACCAGCCGCGCGACCTGGTGCCCCGCACGAGCGATGATCACGTCCTCCCCGGCCTCGGCGCGGTCAAGCAGCCGCGAGAGCTGGGTCTTGGCTTCGCACGTTGAACTGGACTGACATCGGCGCCTCTTGACCAAGCATAGTCCTGTCTAGTCAGCGCGCCAAGGTGGGCCCAGACACCGATGTATGCTGAAAATGTTTCTGGCGCCCAGGGGATTTCCGTCGTCGCATTGTGAAAACGAGGGCAACCAACGTCAGATTCGTCGATGAGCCGCCGGAAATACAGCCGCATCTGGGCTCGATTGGCAGTGGCGGTGGCTGTCCGGGCGCATCGCCTGTGTCGATCGGCGGCCGCGTAGAACCGGTGGCGCCTCCAACGCCCGGCAAACCAGTATCCGTCGGGGTTGTCGTGGTGGTGACCTCGGTCTCTTCGGGCAGGCGGCAGTCAAAGAGGTAGCGCGACACCACAAGAAGCGGCCCCACACCGACGCTGCCGATCGACTCGAATGCACCGGGGCTGACGAAATCGCCGCGCGCGTGTTTGCACCAGTCTCCGAGCAGGTCCGCGTCCTCGACGCCTGTGTTGGCGAGGGGTCCGCCTTGTACGGGGTAGATGTCCCAGGCGTCTGCGTCCAACCAACAGAGTGCCTTATCCGCGCAGGCAATATTTCCGCCGCCGTCCACGTCTTTGGCCAACGTCGGGAACGTCGCCGAATTGATTGCGGTATTCCTCAGCCTGGCCGGCGAAATCAACCCTGCACCTTCGAGGGGTCCTAGGACAGTCAGCCCGGTGGCAGTCACGTCGTCTCCGGACAGCTGCGTCAGACCGTCAAACAATGCGAGGTTTCGGAGCATGACGGGGCCGTCCGTCACGTGCAATGCTTGGGCGGACCCTTGGAATAAAGACAATTCCACGGTACTCAGCAGCGCGCCACCGCCTGCGAAATCTACCGCCACATTCCCCCAAGCGATGGCATTGTCATGGATCAATCCGGAAGCGCCTGGGTGAAATCGAATTCCGGTGTGAACGCCGGTCATCAGGTTGAAGCTCACCTCTGCGTCGGACAACTCACACCCCAACCGGCAGCCAACCTCTACGACGGTGCCAGTACCTCCGAGCGCGGTGAGTTCTCCGATTCGGGTAGTTGTGGCCCCTGAATCGACGTGCACAAGGGTTCCGTTTACGACGGCAGTGGAAATATAGCGGGCCCAAAGATCGTCACCGTCGTGCAACCGAATGGCGGTGACGCCTTCTGGGACGACGGGAAAATCCATCAATGTCACGAGTAAATGCGTGCCTGAAACGTCGAGAATGAAGTCGGAGACGCCATCGTGGTGGATCCGCGGAAGGTCATAGGGGTCTAATGCTAGGAGTGTGGTGTAATCGCCCGGGTACAACGCGTTGGGTTGGCCGACGATCGTGCAGGGGCCGAAATAGTCGCCGGGAGTGAATTGAATATAATCGCCGCCCAACGCACCCTGAACGACGTCGCACCAATCGTCAGGCGTCGCAAGGAGAAATGTGGGAATATGGGCTTGCGCCAGCGATACCCACGCGGCGAGAAACACGGCGCCTAAGTTCCGGCGTCTACGCGGACGACGACGTTGGCAACGCCGTTCACATAGTGGATCAGGCCGTCGGGTCCGACTTCGATGCCCATGATTCCGACGCCCTCCGGCGTGGAAATCCGCTGAAGCTCATTGCCGTCGAGGTCGAATGCGATGATTTCTCCGGTCGCATGATCCGACACAAACAGGGTTCCATCGTGCAGATCGAGGCCCGAGGGCTCGGTCAGACCGGTGGTCACGAGGTCCCACGCGTCGTTGTCAACCCATCGGACGAAGGTGTCCAGGGGTTCGTTGGTCAACGGCAACACGCCGCCACTGGTGCCCGTTGCCGTGTCCACGACCAGCACGCGGCTCGCGCCGGTGTCGGCGATGTACAGCAGCCCGGTCGCGGGGTCGAGTTCCATCTGACCGGGCACGCCAGCGACACGAGTGAGAGTGACTTCTTCCCACCGTTGGATGATGCCATCGGCATGGTCGTCCCCGCCCATGACGTGGGGGTCGGCGAAATCATAACGGACGAGTTCGCTGTTGAAACCGTCGAAGACCCAGTAGACGTGCTCCTTGTCCCAGGCGATTCCCATGCAGTTTGGGCTTTGATGAAGCATGTCGATATGGCTGCCCAGCGAGAATGCGCCCTGGTTGGCTTGGGCAAACACGTCCGACCCGCCCGGCCACAACACGGGGCCCATGAAATCATCGGGGGGTTGTGAACCGTCGTAGGTATTGCGCGACTCTTGGCACGACGCGAACGAATCGTCGTCGGAGCCGAAGGCGAGGCTGCTGACCTCCTCCATGAAATGGTTTCGGACGATGTCGAGCAGTTCAAGCGAGGTTTGCCCAGGGGTGCCGGGGTCAAAGAAAATCACAACACCGTCGGTGTCTTGATTGATGGTCCACAACTCTTCGGGCCGGGTCGGGTGGAACGCGATGTCGCGCACGGTGCGCAGTTTGTCGGCGTCGGTGCCAATCACGGTAAAGGTACGGCTCGTATCGGGCCCGAACTGGTCCACGACCACTGCGCCGGTTCCCCCGGTGCCGCCCCCGCCACCGGCGCCCCCGGATCCGCCTGTACCGCCAGCGCCCCCGGTTCCTCCGCTTCCCCCGCCCGCTCCGCCAGCGCCGGCACCGCCTCCAGTTGCGCCGGTCCCGGGCTCGGTGATGACAGGCTCGGCACGGTCTTTGGGCGTGCATGCGGCCAATAAGACCAGAAGGATGATTCGCATCTGAACCTCGTTTCGTTTCAGGGTCTAACGTCCAACGTCGGCGGAGCGGTCAGGCAATCGCGATGTCCTGCGCTACCGGAGGGGGCGAGGGGTAAAACTGGCGACACCACGCGCGGTACAGCGAAATCGGTCCATCTCCCTTGGCGATTGCTGGGCGCGCGACCCAAACCTTGTTTTGCCAAATGTCGAAGTCCTGTTTCACATCGTGGTTGATGCTCATCAGGCCAATTCGGCCGACTACGCGCTCTGCAAGGCCGAAAGGAACGGGGAACGTGCGCTCAACGCTGACGGCGATTCGCAACTCCACGCCTTTGCCGTCGCAAGGTGACGGCAGCACGAACAAACGCAGGTGCATTCCCGCGGCCTTACGAGGTCGGATATCCACGAGGGAGTGTCCGAGCCCGTGCACGTGCACGTCAAAGTCGGTGGTGATCGAGCCTAGACCACCGAAAAATGGGTTTCTTCGAGTCATCGCGTAGCGCAGGCCGAGGTAGGCGCCACGCGCTTCGGGTTCTCCTGTTTGGGATACGTTGCGGTAGCCATGCACCGCAGCGAGGTGGCCGAGATCAACGCTGTTCTCCGTTGTTTCTTGCGGATGGCTGTTGAGGCGGAGGAGTTTGTGGATGGGCGGGGTCCAATTCGTGTCGTCAAGCGGTGGCACCGAGAACGTGGGCGCGCCGACCCCGATCCAAACGAGGATCAATCCGTTCTGCTCACACACCTCCCAGGGCGTTGTGCGTGCGGTTGGAGGCGCTTTTTGGCCGTATTCGGTGGAGACGCACCGGCCATCGTGGTCGAATCGGAATCCGTGGAAGGGGCAGCGGAGCGTGTCCCCCTCCACACGCCCGCCCTTGGCCATGTGAGCGCCAAGGTGGGGGCAATAGGCGTTCAATACGGACACGCGCCCGGAGTGGCCTCGGAAAACGACCACCTCCCGGCCCCCGAACGTGCGGCCAAGTACGCCGCCGCGGGGCACCTCTTCGCTCATCGCGACGCAAAACCAACCCATCGGAAACGGATCGAGTTGTCCCGCCACGAGCACCATGCTTGCCTCAGTAGAACACGTTCTACTTCGGTAACCGCCGCCTGGATCTCAGCAGGAGCAGAATTCCTGCGACGAAACTGCCAGACGAGCTGCCTGTGCTGCTGCACCCGATGTTTTCGTGGAACTGTTCTGGCGCGCCGAAACGGCCGCCGAGCCCGTTACCGTCATCATCTACGCTGGGTACCACCCACGGCAATCCGGCGCCGTCGTCACCCGCCTCCTCAAGTTGCGCCGGGTCTGTGAACAGCTTTGGAATGTGGTCCTTGAGAAAGTCGATGTGAACGTCCACGCGGGTCGCGCCGTTGCTGCCGCCGTTGCACGAGGGCGTGACAAAGGCGTTGATCCCGGCGAGCTCGGCGACTTTGCCAGAACGCTCCAGCGAAGCGCCGCCGGAATCCCCGTTGCACACGTTGGTGTCGGGGTCGAAAGAGTACACATTGTCGATGTCGTACCCGCTGATCGGAATGTCCGTCATCCGCTTCACGCCCGAACCGGTCTGAGAGTCCCCAGTCACGCCGAAGCCCACAAACGTCAACGAGGTGCCGATCCAGCTGTCGTCGATGGGTTCGTCGTTTAGAACCATGGGCGTGACGTCTTTCTTCTTCTCCGCGAAATGGATGACGCTGATGTCGTCGATGAAGGCGCCGTAGCCATATTCGGGGTTCTTGATGCCCTCCTCGATCTCCACGAGGTCATCAGGGGAATTCACGCTCCCGCCGAACACCGCGTACACGGTCATTCCCTGGTTCTGGTAGTCCTGGATGGGATCCACACAGTGCGCTGCGGAAACGCCCCATTCTTCGTGGACCAACGTGCCGGAGCAAAAAGTGAAGATGTACCCAGATTGGTCAGCCGCCGCGAGGGTGAAGACCGCGGGCCAATCGGTGGTCTCAACGCCATTGACGATCGCGTCAGGCGCTTCTTCTTCGATGCCCAAGGAATCCGCCTCGGCGTCTTCAAAGCCGAAACCGAGGGCGGCGGAGAGCAAAAAGGTCCACATAGAACAGCCTCGTGACATCGCGACTGTAGCGCCAATTGTGCGCGTGGCGCTGTCCGAGGGTCGTCAAACGAGTGGAATTGGGCTGCCGCGCGGGGCCACGGGCGCTAGGCACGGGTCGTCAGGGTGGGACGTCGTGAAGCTCCCCGGTGTCGTCGCCTTCGTTCTGATGCCCGCGTGTGGGTGGTTTGGGGTCAGTCAGAAGAACTGGCCCGATCGTTCGTCAAACGTGTCGTGTCACTACGTGAAACGATGTCATACGGCGGACTTTTGGTCCACCTACGACAGTGTGGATCAGTGTGTCGACGAGACCCGGGACCTGTTGCAGGACGAAGCCGACCTGTACGGTGGGTGCACCTTTAGCGAGGAGAGCGCGGCGGACTGCCTCGATGCGATGGGCAAGAGCTGCAAGACGATCGGCCAGAGCTACGACGCGTTGTTGTCGGCCTGCTTCTCGGTCTGGGACTGCTCGGGGCCCAGGCCGTTCGATACCGGTTCCACAACCTCGATTTCAGAGCTCTGAACGGGCGGGATCACTACCCGCTCTGGCGGGGGTGTCGGTGTGACCTGAAAGAGCAACCCGCTGGCGATGTAGCGTCCGCCAAGCACAGCGTCGGTGGGTGGGGGCGGCAGGTGCACAGAGCGCACGGCCTCGACGACAGCCTGGTCGAGCACGTCAGCGCCGCTTTGCCGGGTGACAACGACTTCTACCGTGTTGCCCTCTGCGTCTACCGCCAACCGTACGATGGTGATGTAGGGGCGGCCCTCCAGGTCCGTTCCAGGTGGGATCGCATCGAGACGCTCCACCCACGCGCCATTGATGACGGCGCGAGCGTCCCGCATCCATAGGGCGCCTTCTTGCCAGCTGTCGGGCTCCTCGGCGCCGGCGGTAGCCGCAAATAGGGGGAGCATTTGCCAGGGCATGGCGGCAGTCTATCAGCCATCGAGGCGGAAAAACGTGCGAATTCGATCGAGCATTCGTGCACGCTCGGTTTCGAGGCGCTGGGCGTTGGGTCCTGCCGAGTCGGCGGCCGCGGCGTCCAGGCCGATCTGTCGGCGGGCCAACAACTCGGACAACTGGTTCACAAGGCCCTCCCGACGGCGGAGGATCTCGTCGAACTCGTCCTTTTCGAGACGCCAACACACCACCCGCTCCAGCGCGACGATGGTGGCGCGGCGCGGCTCGCCCGTCAGGAGGCCCATCTCCCCGAATACGTCTGGCGCGATGAGACGGGTCACGGCACGTTCTTGGCCCGAGACCGTCACGCGCACCTCGGCACTGCCCGTACCGAGCACGAAGAGCCAATCCTCCGAAGCGCCCTGGCGCGTGATGACCTCACCCTTGTCAAACGGGACGTAGTCGAGGCGGTCTACAAGGGCCTCTCGGTCAGCAGGCGTGAGCGCTGAGAACAGTTCTGTGGCGTGGACCGCGGCGGTCGCCCGGTTCCGGAGGTCGGGGTTGCTCCGCCCGAGGTAGCGCATCGCATATTGTGGGCCGTCCATGGGGATGCGTGCACGTTCCAGGGCTGCATGAACGCGCGCACGCACATCGCTGCGAATTTGCTCGTCGGACAAGAAATCGGTGATCCACACGCGAGCAGCATATCGAATGAGACCATTGCCCTGAGCGAGATTCTGGCAGATCGTATCGGGCGGTGGCGAGCTCGCCACGCGTGGAATGGGAGCGCCTCGCAGTGCTTCTTCCACGACCCGCGTCACTTTGCGCGGAGACACCGAAGCGAGGACTTCGAAGAGCACTTCGGTTCGGCGAGGTCCGATGTCGGTTGCGCGTCGGCCGAGCCGAAGGAAGTTCGTCGTCAGGAGCGTAGCGTTGGGCACCACGAGCGTGTCGCCGTCGCGCGTTTCCAGCTCAGTGTGCCGCCAGCGCATCGTGCGGACGCGACCCTGATCGCCGTTCGGAAGTTCGATCCAATCGTCCACTTCCACGGAACCGTCGAGTTGCACGGCCACGCCGCCGATCACGTTGCCCAACGTGGTCTGCAAGGAAAGCGAAAGGATGCCCGCGACGACAGTAGACGCAGCAAGCACGCCGGTCACGTCCACCCCCCTTGCGGCGAGCACCAGCATCGCCAACGCGATGTACGCAGCAGCGTGTCCGAGTTCGACAAGCATGAGCACGAAACGGACGCGAAAAATCCGAAGCACCACGTCAAACAGGAGGATTCCGGCGATATTGATGGCCGCGATTCCGGCTAGCAGGTCCGACGTGATGAGGGCGATTCGGTCCCACGGAGACGCCAGCCAGAGCGCCTGGTTCAGCGTATACGTCGCGACGAATAGCACCCAGGGCACCCATGCCCGGCGCAGTTGTTTGGACCGATCGGGCGCCACGCGGCGGACGCTTCCGTAGGCGAACGCCAAGGCTACGGCGAGAAGCACCGGGGCCCAGGCGCGTCCGAGCATCAGCAGCGCGGAGTTCACAGGTCACCGCCTCTTGTTTCTACAATTCGGGAACCTTTTGTTACCGACCGTGCACTACCGGGGCGACCCCACCGCTGCCGGTTCGTCCCAACCATGTGCTGCAAGCCCAAACCCGGTTGGCGGCGGGGGTCATTCATTTTCAGAAGGTGACCGACACCGTTTTACGTGCCTTGGCTCCGCCGGCCGTGCTGCCGATGTCGAAGCTCGCTTTCTGGCCCGACTTGCCGGTCACGGTGACCTTGTGGGTCTTGACCGGCGTCTCGTTGTTGTTCTTGTACCCCGTCGTGCTCTTCACAATGGTGGTGCTGGCGAGGTTGGTCGTCCACGAAATCACGGCCTTGCCGTTGCCCAAGGAACGCACGTTGTGGTGGGTGATTTCCAACGCGCCACCGGTGTCGGCCGAGGGTTTTCCCAACGCAGCGACCGGGTCGACCAAGCCGTACCCGTAGGTGGTGTCTTTGCCGCTTGACCCGAGGTCCTTGGACGTGTTTTGGAGGATTTCCCTAATCTGGTCCGGTTTGCGCGCACCGTTGGCGTACACGAGTGCGGCAACACCGGCCACATGGGGTGTGGCCATCGATGTGCCTTGGAAGAACATGTAGCCCCAGGTTCCGCTTTCATGCGTCTCTTGGAGCACGCCGTCGGGCTGGCCGTCGCCGCTGAGGTCGTGCGACGTGTCGCCGCCGGGGGCGACGATGTCGATCTCGTCGCCCTGGTTGCTGTAAAAGGTGACGACATGCTTGAAGTCCACGGCGCCGACGGCGATGGGTGTCGGAAGTGCAGCCGGGTACCCGATGCTGTCGGTGAAGCCATCGTTACCCGTAGCGGCGATCACGGTCACGTCGTTGTCGTAGGCGTAGGCGATGGCGTCGGCCACCACTTCCGAATTCTGGCTGCTGCCTAAGCTGAGATTGATGATGTTGGCGCCGTTGTCTACGGCCCACACGATCCCGGCCGCCACGCCGTCGTTGGTCCCGCTGCCGTTGGCGTCGAGCACGCGGACCGGGAGAATCGACGCCTCAGGCGCAACGCCGGCGGCTCCGATGCCGTTATCGGTTTTTTGGGCGATGGTGCCGGCGACATGGGTTCCGTGCCCGTTCTCGTCCTGCGGGTCATCGTCGCCGTCCACGAAGTCCTTCCCGGGTAGCAGGTGTAGGTACCCGTCTTCAGAAAAGGAAACGCCGGTGTCCACAACGGCAACGATGGCACCCTTACCCTTGGTGATCTCCCAGGCCTGATCCACTTTGAGACCCTGGAGGTGCCATTGGTGTTGCCAATACGGGTCGTTGGGGATGCCGACGGTCCGGACCTTGAGCACGGGTTCGACCCACTCGACTTGCCCCCCTTTCTCCAACTCGCGCGCCACCTGGTCCGCGGACTTGTCCGATTTGAAACGGATGGTGCGATTGAGGCCGAGGTAGTCGCTCAGTTTTGGGTTTTTCGTCCCGGCGGCGTGCACCATGGCCGCTTGGCTCGCGCCGACCATCCCGAGAACGCCGTTGAAGCTTTGACCGGCGGTCTTGGCGCCGACGTCACCGCCCAGGCCCTTGGCGCCCGGTTTGAGCTTCGCGATAAACTCGCCAGCGCGATGCTCAGCTTGAAGCGCGTTGCTATTCGGACGCTTTCCGCCTTTGCCCTTTAGGCTCGATTTGGCGGTAAGCACTTTGAGCTTCGGTGTGCCGCCGCCGCTGGCGCTTCCGCGTCCCTGGCCAGATCCCTTACCGCTTCCGGAGGGCAAGCCACTGCATCCAAGGGCGACGACGAGTGCGGCGACGCCGCAAAAAAGGAAGACCGATCCACGCATGATTGAGCCTCAGCGGCCCGGGCCTAACAGGTGGACCCGCCGACCCGCTCGTCTACCCTAGGTACCAGCGTGTTCCGCGCGTTCGGCCGCGGCGGTACACGATTCCCAGTTTTTCGAGCTCGATCAACTCGATGCGAATCGCAACGGGGTCCATTCGGAGAATCCGCGCCAAGTCGCTCGACTTGCTTCCTTCGTTTTCCGCCAACGCGTCGGCGATCCGCTCAGTGGCTTCAATCGGTGGTGGCGGAGGCGGCAGCTCCACCTTGGCTGGCGCCTGATCGTCTCGGTTGTTGAGCTCGCTCTTTCGAACAAACAGCACCTTGCGTTTGTGGGGCTCGGTCCCAGACGTCGGGTCGGCCAGCAGGATTTCGGTCGCGCGTGTGGCGCCGCCTTCGTACAACGGCTGAATGGCCCGCTGCAGATCCAGCCCACCAGGAGGCGGGCCAAGCGCGAGCATTCCCGCGGCCGGACGTGCCGGCTCCACTGCGAACGACATCTGGGGCAAGGGCGTCGGGCTTTTGTTCCAGTCGCCTTCGGTGGGCTCCTCTTCCGCAGGGGGGGGATCGTTGGAGGCTTCGACGTCTTCTTCGCCCCAGGCCCTCCTCAAGCCCAGCAAGACCTGCTCCTGTGTCCTTCCGCGCAGCGTAAGAAGCTGAAAGGGCTCGCCGTCGAGCGCGTCGGCCAGCACGTAGTGGACCGCCACCATGTGGGCGCAAGGAAGCAAGAAGTCGCCACAATCGCAGTCGCCTTCGAGGTCGCGGCGGAGCGGGACGAGGTCGAGCTTTCGTTCGGAAAGCATCTTGACGAGGCTCTCCGACAATCGCCCTTCCAGCAGCTCGGCGACACGGGACAGGTCGGCAACCAAGACGTCGATGACACGCGCCCACTGTCTACTTTCGAAGACCGGAATCCGGATGGTGACTTGGAACGGCTGCGCGGCCACGACCTCTGCCGTGGCCTGGCCCGGGGCGACCCACAACGCGCGGACGCGACCAGCGCGGGCAAATCCTCGGCCGCGGGCAACACGGGGCGCGTGGTCACCGGTGTAGGATTCAATCATTCGGCGCCAGGCTTCCCCGAGCCAGCCCAGTGGACGCGCCGACGCCACGCTGCCGTCTTCGGGAACCGGAAGCACGCGGGACTCTGTGGTCGCGGGGTAGTCCCAACCCATCAGCCTGCTCATGGCTACTCCAGGACCGCGTCGTCGCCGAGGGCGACAAGGCGGCGCAGTGCGTCGTCGTCGAGTTCAGTCAGCCAACGCTCGCCGCTCGCGACGACGGATTCTGCCAGCTGTCGTTTGTCGACCAACATTGCGGCGATTCGCTCCTCAAGCGTGGATTGACAGACGAGTTTGTGCACTTGCACTCGGTGGTCTTGTCCAATTCGATGGGCGCGGTCCGTGGCCTGATCCTCGACCGCCGGATTCCACCAACGGTCATAGTGAATGACATGGGTCGCGCGCGTCAGGTTCACGCCGGTGCCGCCTGCGCGTACGCTGATGATGAGCACCGGTGCGGCGTCTTCGTCCTCTTGGAACGAACGAACCATCTCGTCCCGTTGCATCGGCAACGAACCGCCGTGAAGGAAGGGAACTTCGCCGCCGTAGAGGTCGGACAAATGGCGCTGAAGGATGGTGCCCATTTCACGGTACTGCGTGAAGATGAGCGTGCGTTCCCCGTTGTCCAGGATCTCGTCGAGCAAGTCGACCAGGCGATCGAGCTTTCCGGACCGGGCACTGAGCTTGGCGATGTCTCCGTCTCCGATGAGCTGTGCCGGGTGATTGCAGACCTGCTTGAGCTGCGTCAGCATGGCGAGCACCTGACCGCGGCGCTCCATGTCTTGCAGGCTGCTGATCCGTTCCATGAAATCGTCAATGACCTGTTGGTACAGCGAGGCCTGTTCGCGGGTCAGCGGCACATATTCTTCGCGCTCGATCTTCTCCGGAAGGTCGGGTGCGACGTCGGCGTCGGTCTTGAGCCGACGCAGAAGGAACGGGGACACGCCAAGTTTGAGCTGCTTGGCCACTTCATTGTCGCCAAAGCGCTCGATAGGGACCGCGACATTTCGGCGGAATGCGGCGCGCGTTCCGAGAAGGTTGGGCAGCAAGAAGTAGAACAGGGACCACAGCTCGTCGAGACGGTTCTCCACGGGCGTGCCGGACATCGCCACGCGATGCTTGCCTTTGAGCATGGACGCTGACTTGGCGCGTTGGGAATCGGGATTTTTGATCGCCTGTGCCTCATCCAGGACGATGATGTCCCAGGGCAGAGATGCGAGTTCTTCTGCGTCCCTTCCCAGCAAGCCGTAGGTCGTGAGGACGACGTCGGCCTTGGACGCGCCCTGAAGGCCGCGGTGCATTCCATGGTGGCGAATGACCCTCAGTGACGGCGCGAATCTCGCGATTTCGCGCTGCCAGTTGCCCAGCACACTGGTGGGACAAATCACCAAGCATGGTGGCGCATTGCGACCGCGGCGTGCCAAGATGTGGCAGATGACTTGGACCGTTTTTCCGAGACCCATGTCGTCGGCGAGGCAGGCGCCCAAGCCGATCTTCCCGAGGGTGACCAGCCACGAGAAGCCACGATGCTGGTACGGCCGTAGGGTTCCGACAAATCCCTGAGGAACGGGTACCAAATCTGGATTCCGCAGGGCTTCGACGATGAGCGAAAGCCGATCGTCTGCAACGACCGGAATGCCGTCATGCGTTCCTACAAGAACCGCGCGCAGGGCGCTGGCGGCGTCCATTTCGCCTTGTGAACGAACCGAATCCGGCAGGCGGGCTACTTCTGCTGGATCTAGAAGTACCCATTCGCCACGGAATTTGACCAGGGGTTGCTTGCGGCTGACCAACTCAGAAAACTCGTCGCCGGTGAGCACGTGCTCACCAAAAACGACCTCCCAGCGGAAACGCAGCACGCCGTCGAGGTCAATTCGGGTCTCGTCTTCGACTTCCACGCGGATTCGAGCGCGGATGCGTCGGCTGCCTTCGGCCTTGAAGGCCTCGGGGATATCAATATCGAAACCGGCCTCCTTGAGGGCCGGATAACCCTTGTCGAGAAACTCCCACGCTTTGTGGGAATTCCATGTGAGGTCGCTCGGCGCAGAACCCGTAAGCGCGGCCTTCATCGGTTCAAAGAAACGTGCAGCTCGGGCGAGGCCTCGGACAATCGCAGCCGCGGGGTGAGGCCACACCCTCCCCCCGAGTTCAATTCCCCCGGGGGTGCGGGGCCAAGCCGCAGCGATTGGCACTCCCAATTCCGGTGATCCCGGTGGGTGGACGAAGATGCTCAACCCAAAGGTTGCGGTCTCCTCCTCTTCGTCTGTGGGGGTGTCGAGTCGGAATCCGACGCGCAGCCCCTGTCGCTCGCCCTCGTTGGACCAGGCCGCGATCTGGCCGGGAATCGCTACGGAGCGGGCATCGCGTGGAGAAAATGCGCTATTTTCGCCGCGAAGGGACTCGGTAAACTCGAGAACCCAGCCGCGTGCGGAGCCAGGGTACGCGAGCGTGCGGTAGACCGCGTCTACGACGTCGTCGAGGAACGCTCGCACGACGATGTCGCTCGGCGCAAGTTTGACGGGTGCCCGGGCGTTATCCGACAGCGGTAAGCAACGACCGGACGTGGGGAGTGCGGCAGAAAGCGCCTGGAATCTCGCCTCGTCGCGTTTGCCACCGAGCAGGACCTTCCAGCGGCCCTCTGCTTTCAGTGCGGTCGGGACGACCCTTTGGCGTGCGGCCAATTCCAGTGCCAACTTGGTAGCGGAGGACCAAACGATGATGGAGTCGGGGGCTTTTGCGCCCACGGGAAGCGCCGCGAGCGCCGGAATCGCGGCGGCAAGAGGGAACTCGATTCCCGCCACACGATTGCGCTTGATGGCTTCGCCGGGTGTGGCGATCGAACGCGTGGTGGGCTGGCCAGAGTCCAGCACGATTCCGGGCAGGCAGGCCTCGACAGCCTGAATCGTGTCGCCCTCGGGAGTCCAGAAGAACAGTCGTCCTTCATGAGTCCAGGTTGCCTGCAGATCCATTCGCTCAAAGCCCTCGGACCTCGATCGATAACACAGCCGCACAGCGGTGCCATGGATTTGACAATAAATCGAATGATCATTGGGGCGAACAATGACATTACATGGCTCTTACAGGTTCAGGGTCCCGCTGTAGGCGAGGCCGCGCAACTGCTTTGGGCGAGGCCGCACAACTGGCGTCCACCGTAGGCAGACGCGGGCCCTAACGGCACGCCGTCGGAGGCGGTCCTTAGCCGGATGCGCCGTTCACTCCGCTGCGGGCCCCAAAGCGTCAGAACTCTTCTTCTTCTTCTTCGTCCTCGTCATCGTCGTCATCGTCGTCGTCCTTTTTCTTGCCGCCGCTTTCCCAATCGATTCCGCACAGCCGTTCGAGGAGTGACACCACCTCTTCGCCCGTGTACTCGAACTCATCGTTGCTGGCCATCTCGCTTTCCAGCGTGTCCTGTAACGGTCCGTCGAGGGATCCACCTTCTTCGAGGCTGGCGACGACGTCGTCGATACCGCTCTCATCCGCGAGCGTCTCTAGGAGCTCGATCATGTAGGCGGCCACAGCCTCGGGATCGGGTTGGGCCGAAAAGGCCTCTAGGTACTCGTCGAGGTCATCGACGAGGTGGTCGCGCATTGAGTTCGGAAGCTGCACGGTTCGCCCTCTCGGAACGGGTCGCCTTGCTAGCACGGCTATCGGGGTGATCAAGGCGCGATGCACCGACGGCCGGGGTAGGTGCGTTTATGTTTCATGAAGACTTCCTTCGGGCGCTCCCGAAAACCGACTTGCACTGCCATCTAGACGGGTCCCTGCGCCTTGGCACGCTCTTGGAGTTGAGTCGCGAACAAGGCATCCCTTTGCCCTCCAACACCGAGGAAGGTCTGCGTTCGCTGGTGTTCAAACAGACCTACCGCGACTTGCCCGATTATTTGCGAGGCTTTGCCTACACGGTAGCGGTCCTACGGAATGCAGAAGCGCTGGAAAGGGTGGCCTTCGAACTCGGCGAGGACTGTCTGGCCGAAGGGGTGCGCTACCTCGAAGTAAGGCTAGCACCTCAGTTGTTGGTTCGGGACGGCTTCGAGGTCGTGGACATCCTGCAAGCCGTCGCGAAAGGACTGGGACGCGTCGAGCGGGAGCATGAACGATCGTCGGCGGTGGCGGAGCGCGGGGAGCCTCCGTTTCGATTCGGAATCATCTGTTGCGCGATGCGGTTGTTTGATTCGGGATTCAGCCCCTATTACGCTCGTTTGATCGGGGCGCTCGGGCAGTGGCGGTTGCCAGAAGTGTATGGTGCCGCGTCGCTGTCTTTGGCGCGGATGGTCGTCCATGCGCGCGACAGCCTTGGGTTGCCAGTGGTCGGTTTTGACTTGGCCGGCGCAGAGGCGGGCCACCCAGCATCGGATCACATCGACGCGTATGCTCATGCGCAAAGGCACTTTCTCAAGCGCACGGTCCACGCTGGTGAGGCCTACGGACCGGAGTCTATCTTTCAGGCCATTACCCGCCTGCACGCGGACCGGATCGGTCACGGAACGCACCTCTACAGTGTCGACCAAGTCGCCGTCGAGGACCCGAATCGGTACGTTCGAGACCTGTCGGAGTACATTGCAGACCGGCGCGTTCTCATCGAGGTGTGCGTGACCTCCAATCTTCAGACGATGCCGGATCTGAAGCGGGTGGAAGATCACCCGGTAGGTCGGATGATCGAAGAGCGACTCAGCGTCTCCTTCTGTAGCGACAATCGACTGATGTCGAACACGACGGTGTCGCGGGAGTTGGGCCTGGTCACACGGGCCTTCAACCTCAGCCCCGCAGAATTGCGCAACGTCGTATTGCACGGATTCAAGAGGAGCTTCTTCCCTGGGACGTATGTGGAAAAGAGAGCCTACGTCAGAAAGGTCATCGACCACTACGATCAAGTCGCTCGGACGTTCGGCGTTCCGGACGTGAGTCGTGGGGAGGCTGGGTAGGGTCACCTTCGTCGGTGGGTTCGCCTGGGACCGCGTAGTCTTCAGCCAGCCATCGGCCGAGGTCCACCATTCGGCACCGCTCTGAACAGAACGGCCGCGTCTTGTTGTCCACGAGTGTCGATGTGGGCGCGCGACAGGTTGGGCAGGGAAGGTTGTGCATCGCTGCGGCCTATGCGATTCTGCGCCGCCGCGGCGGATGCGAGGGGGCGGAAGCGCGAACGGCGAGGTACGCGACTGGACCCCCGCTGGGGTACCGACGCGGCGCGGCGATTGGCCGCGATCCACTCTAGGAGATGTCATGATCAATAAAGTCATCCTCGTCGGCAACCTGGGCGCAGACCCGGAAAGTCGTACTGCAAACACCGGTACCATGATCGCCAAGCTGCGCATCGCAACGACGGAGCGCCAGAAGGACAAGGAAGGAAACTGGAGCGACCACACCGAGTGGCACCGCGTTGTCGTCTTCGGACGGACGGCGGAGAACGCCTCGAAGTACCTGAAGAAGGGCCGCCAAGTTTATGTGGAGGGTGTTCTTCGTACGAGTAAATACACGGACAAAGACGGCGTCGAACGTTTCTCGACCGAGATCATCGGGAACGACTTGCGCTTCCTTGGATCAGGCGGTGGCGAGCGACAAGACCGAGGTGACGGTGGCTACGGCGGCGCCGGCGGCGGCGGCGGTGCGAGCGGCGGTGGCGGTGCGGGCGGCGGCGGCGCGAGCGGCGGCGGCGGTTCGAGCGGCGGCGGCGGATTCCAGGGTGGGTCGGACGACGACATTCCGTTCTAGGGCCATGTTGGGGACGATCAGGTTGAGGGCGTCGGGCTCCTCAGCGCCCTGAACCTGATCGGTGCTCCCCGGGGTGTCGGTGTCGCGATAGTCATGGATATGGGTGAGCGCTGGTGAATCGGCAGTGGTTCGCAGGCATGTGCGTAGGCGTGGCGGGTCTTCTCGGCTGCACTGGTTGGGCTTGGCGCACATCCCGGACCGAGATCTGCCCGGCGCTTCCGGAGCGAAAATCTTTTGGCTTGGCGGAAGTCGGGCGCCTGAAGTCTCGGTTTGTGGCCCATGATCGTCACCCCGAGGATGCGTTGGTGGTGACGGCGGCGGAGCTCAATTTCCTCCTCGGTGACGGACTTGGCCTTCCTGTAGTCGTAGACGCTCACGTCGACCGGTTGACGTTGTGGGTCAACATCGACAGGTCATCGGGTTGTTACCCAGTGCATTACGCGGGCGCCGTTTCGGTGATCAGTGGCCACGCAAACCTGCGTCCCGACGTGTTTGACGTGGGGGCGTTGCATCTCGGAGGACTGACGAGTTGGCGGACTTGGGAAGTCGGTCTGGGTCTGCTGTCGGAAACGGCCGCTGCGGATGCGCTGGCTCATCTTCGGACCGCTCGCGTGGTGAATGGGCGGATTGAGTTGTGGCTCAGCGAGCCCGTGGCGCTGTGGGAACGGGTGGCCGCCACCCCCTAGCAGCCTGT
Organism: Klebsiella pneumoniae; assembly: GCA_945861065.1. GTDB lineage: Bacteria > Myxococcota_A > UBA796 > UBA796 > SXOB01. Next base: position 20,275 of record CAMASI010000084.1, read on the forward strand.
CGGAGATTGCGCACCTGCTGCGGGAGGCGATGCCATCCGCGGGACTTCGTCGCGGGGACCCCACGCTCGGTCGCCGTACCATGGGTACGGCTTTCCTCACGTTGCACCCCGCTTCTCGTCCGGCGGGCGAATCGACTTCGCTCGCGACGATGGTCACCGGGCGACCTCGTTCACCGGCATGCCGG
>CAMASI010000085.1 GCA_945861065.1 Klebsiella pneumoniae
TTGGCGAGTACCAGGATGTCCATGGCGACGGCGTACACATCGAGCTTCTCATGGTCGAACGGCATCGCTGCCTCGGGTCGGGAGGGGGATCGGGATCGGGATCGGGTGCGCGCAGGCGTATCGCGGAGCGGCTTTCGATCATCGCGCCCGCTACAGCGGCGTGCAGTCACGTTGCTCCGTTGTCGCTTGATCCGGCGAGCGCGGAACCAGTCCGGAGAGGGACTTGTGGGGTCCCTTGCGGCGCACTACAATCGGCCATGCTGATAAAACTTATTCCAGCGACGTTGGTCTTTCTCAGCGGTTGCAAATCCGACAAAGCCGACGGGCCTGGCACGCAAACTGCCTCGTCCACAGACCCGTCGATTCCGCCTCCTTCGGCCGACACCGTGTTGCAGCCAAGCTGCGCTGCCAACAGCACAATCCCCGCCGTGCTCGCTTGCACCTGGACCTCGGATGACTCCGCCACCGGCTTCGTCGAATTCTGGTTGGAGGGAATTTCCGCGGAAGTCCGCACAACGCCACACGGGCCGCAAGGAACCCAGCACGACGTGGCCGTACTGGGGATGAAGGCTGGGCGCACCTACGAGTACCGCGTGGTCCAAACGGTAGGGACCTCGCGAATCGAGGGCCCGCTGACCACCCACGTCGTACCAAATGTACCGGCGAACTTCCCCCAGCCGGAACTGGTTTCCGTGGACGTTGCCCGGTCCGAAGTGGCAGGCGGCTACGTGCTGATCGCCATCGCTATGATGGGGGCCCCGCCGTTCACCGTCGTCGCGATTCTCGACGGCGACGGGGACTACGTGTGGTGGACCAGCAGCGACACCGATGGCCTCACCATCGGCCCTCGATTTTCGCGCGACGGGCGCAGCATCCGCTACCTTCAGAGCGACATGAGCTGGCTTGAGGACATCGGGACCATCGTCAGAGTCTCTCTGGACGGTGACGAAATCGAGGAGACCCGAGCGCTGCTCGGCCATCACCAGATGTGGGAGAACGCAGACGGGAGCCTGAGCTGGCTCGGATTTGACTACGCAACCGTCGATACGGTGGAATGGGCGAGCGACGCGATCCGCACAGCCCCCGAGGGCATCGACGACACCTATGTGCCCACCGAAGAGTTCGCCTGGTTCGACGCCTACGCCGTCGATCCTTGGGAGGCGAAGCCCGGTGCGGATCTGGTTCACCTTGGCGAAGGGATCGAGTGGACGCATAGCAACTCGCTAATGGCACTCGACGACGCCTCATTCTACGTGATGGCCAAAAACCTCGATTGCCTGCTGAAGGTCGACCGCGCGACAGGTGGCATTACCTGGCAGATCGGAGGTATGTACGGCGACTTCACCTATGCGGACGGCGCGCCGGTGTGGACCAGCCTTTCCAATGCGCTGTTCAGTCAATCGCATATGTCTCACATCTGGGACGGCGGGATGGTGGTGTTCGACAACGGCGACTTCAGTAATCCAAAGGTTTCACGTGCCGTCGAGTTCGCGTGGGACGAGGCCAACTTCACCATCGAGGAAGTGTGGCACTACGATGAGCCTTCGGGCGAACACACGGGGTCGATGGGCGACGTGCGCAAGCTCGCGGGTGGGAATTACCTCGTGGCCTGGAGCTCCCTCGGCTACCTCAGCGAGGTCACAAGCGAGGGGGAAATCGTGTGGAAGCTTGAGACGAACAACGTCGGCATCCTCGGTCGGGTAACGCCGCTGACCGACCTCTACGCGCCACCCAGCGGCGCCCTGCCCTGACAAAACGCCGACCGAGCCCGGGTACGCGAATCCCGGCCGCACCCGGTCCGCAATCAACCCGCCCCAAGTTCGCCCGACGCAGTGAGCCGTCGCGCCCACCGAAGCGCCGCCACCATACTCCCTGGGTCGGCCAGGTCCGTGCCCACCAGGTCATCCCCCGTTCCGTGGTCCACGCTGGTGCGGACAATCGGTAGGCCCAACGTCCAATTCACACAGCGTCCAAACGCCAGCGCCTTGAGCGGAACCAGCCCTTGGTCATGGTACATCGCTACGATCACGTCGTTGGCACGGGGTTGATTCCACGCGGCTTCGGCACTGACAGGGCCGACGACGTCGATCCCTTCCGCCCGTGTGACGACAACTGCAGGCCCGATCACATCGATTTCTTCGCGACCCAGCACACCCCCATCACCAGCGTGCGGATTGAGCCCACAGACCACCACCCGCGGTGTCCCCACGTGCCGTCGCCAAGCGGCGTCCGTCGTGCGAATCACATGAACCAACTTTTCGACGCTCAGCGCTTGGGCCACAGCCCGCAGAGGCACATGCACCGTGGCAAGCACGACCCCAACCTTAGCACCTACAAAGGCCATGACGGGGTGGGCCACGCCGCACAATTCGCCCAAGAACTCGGTGTGACCAGCATGGGAAAATCCCCGCGCCGCCAGCCGCGCCTTGTGAATGGGGCCCGTCACCAACGCCCTGCCTTGCCCTGCGCGCACCGCAGCCACGCCCCAACGAATGGACGCTACCTCCACAGGCTCCGCAGCCGCGCCCGGGTCGTAAATGGCCACACCCGGCGCGCCCGGGAACCCGTCAAATGGGCGAACCTTCAACCCCCAACGTGTTGCCTCAGCGAAAAGCACATCGGTTCGGCCCACCAATACGGCGGAAGCGCGTGTGCTGACCAGCCCTCGAACCGCAACCTCAGGACCGATCCCCAGTGGATCGCCCGCGGTGACGACGAGCGGCTTGTTCACGGCTTCGGCAACGCGATCCGTACTGCAGCGCCACGCCGAGCGCGCTGGTACCATTCTTCCCGTACCCGCTCGATTTCGCTCTCGAAGAGTTTGTTCCGAACGGCCTCTTTCACCTCTTCAAACGGCGCGACGTCGCCCTCCGCGGTCCCAGTTTCGGCCACCCGCATCACGACCAACAAACCACCGACCTCCACCGGTCCCACAAAGGTGCCCGCGGTCATAGTGAAGGCCATGCCGTCTAATGCACCTACCAGCTGGCCTTTCTCGAAGAACCTACCGCCGAGTGCACCCGAAAGGCCCGCCGGATCGAATCGTTGAGAGGCCTCCGGATACCCCAGGGTGCCCGCGTTGAGCAACCCGACCAACTCCGCCAATTCCGCCTTTTGGTCCTGGATTTCATCGAGGAGAATGGAGGTACCAAGCGCTTCGACGCGAACCGTGGGTTTCTGCTCTCCGCGGGCGGTGCGCTGGTAGAAATCCACCAACTCATCGTCGCTGATACTCACCCTAGGTGCGAGCACACCTTGGGTGAACCGCTGCGTACGCAGCTGTTGCTCCACCTGTTCTAGATATACGTCCCACAGGGTTCCGGATTTCTCCACTTCGGCCCTGAGGGCGGTGCGGTCGTCCATTTCGTATTCGCGCACGATTCTGTCCACCGCGCTGTCCACGTCCGCTCCGGTGATCGCCATTTGCAGCCGATCAAGTTCCTGTTCTACCAACGTCGCTTCGATCAGCGCGTCGAGAATCTCCAATTCAGTTTCCCAAACGCAAGTAGGCAACGCGCCGGGGCAAGACTGCTTAATAAACGGCCCACCGAGGTCGTACACCTCGGAAAGCGTGATCACGTCGTCATTGACGACAGCTGCGACCCGGTCCATGACACCGTCGGCCGCCAACGCGAGGCCAAACAGCCACGCGATCAATGGGCCTCTCCACCCGGTGCTTCGATGTCGTCACCGAGACCGGGCAACTCCAAGACCTCTTCCGGAGACGGCCGTGAATCGATTGGCGCAGCCAGCAGCGCAGCATCATCCACCGAAATCGTGAGCTTCGACCGAAGATTCGTTACGTATTCGGCTTGAAGGGTTTCGTAGCGTTCATTCTTCATCTTTCGGATGACGGCGCCTTTCATTTGCTCAAAAGGGCGCTCGACGCGTTCACGGTAGGCGACTGCCTGGACGACATTCCATCCGCCACCCGCCAGGAACGGCTCGGAGAGCTGTCCGGGTTGGAGCGAAAAGGCCCGTTCGATCACCAACGGGTCGATCCCCGTCTTTCCTTCACGGGTCAAGAAACCGAGGTCGCCACCCCGGCGCTTGTACGGATCCATACTATGTTCAATCGCGATTTCCTTGAACTTGTCAGGCGTCGCTTTCAACGTGGCGTGTAGGCCATTTATTTTTTCCTGCTGTGCGGCGTCGTTCCCATTGGAAACCGAGAGGAAAAGCCTTTTTACCTGCATCTTCTCCGGAACAACAAATTCGCTTTGATGGGCGTCAAAGTAGGCACGAAGTTCTTCGTCAGTAAAATTCGTCGCGCGCACCTGATCGTACACTGCAGTCCGCAGCAGCGAGCTGACCAGCGTCTTGCGCACCTTCGGGTCGCGTAGCAGACCGGTTTGCACCGCTTGTTGGAACAGGATTTCCTCATCAATGAGGCCATTGAGCACCTCTTTGCGCTCATCCACAGACAACGTGGTTCCGTCTTTCGGCACGCGGCGCGCGGCTGCAGGACCGAAGTCCGCCGTGCCTACGCCACCCTCGCCCACTGTGGCCAATACCACACCGATATCGACGGCTGGCGGCACAAGGTCTTTCCCGCCGCTGACGCCTACTACCTCCGGTTGCGAACCCGAACACGCCAGCAAAAGCGAAACCCAAAAGCCAAACATCGTTGTCTCCAGCCCGCCGCGGCTATCGCAAAGGTCGCCCCGACGCGAACCCTGTTAGCGGTTGCCATGTGGTGCCTCTACGCTTCCGCTTTCGCCGCCGATCCAGTGGTCGAAGCCCCCGCCTTCGGCCACCTGAGGGTGGATGCCAGGGTTCCCGTTGAGTTGCTGGTGGATGGACATCGCCTTGCCGAACTCGTGCTGCCAGCCGAGCTCCGGGTCGAAGTCCCCGCAGGGTCGCGGGTGTTGCGGGCGTACATCAACGGAACTCCCCAAGACATGACTATCGACGTCCCAAGCGAGGGAGAGATGGTCGTGATCATCGGTCGAACGGGCTTGACCGCAGGCGTGGCAGGTGTGGCCGCGCCCAGCGCACCGGTCGGACCGGTCCTCGTCGAGATTCGCGTCGTTGGCTCCGAACCCATCCAGGTACGGGTGGACCGCCAAAAACTCCAAGTCGGGGTAGGAGACACCGCATCAGTCACGCTCACCCCCGGCGCCCACGAAGTCTCCATTCGCAACTCCGCAGGAACGGTGATTTGGGCCACAGGCACGTTGGACGTCGAGGGCACCGCGCCGATGATCCTACAGATCGCCGAGGGGCGCGCGCCCGAGATCAGCGGACCCGGCGGATTCCACCCCGGCGGTTCGTAGGGTGACACCCATCGGGTTGCGCCTGCGAATCGTCGCAGCGCTCTTGGTGTCGTTGCTCGCCAGTCAGGCTGCGATGGGTTTCTTGTGGGTCCAATGGCGCGGTGTCGCACGGGTGCAAGCCGCCATCACCGAGGCCTGGCTTCCCTTGGCGGACGACGCCGACGGGCTCCACCAATTCCAACAAAGGCTCGGAGCGGATGTTGAGCGCCTGTTGAGAACGGAGGACCGTCCGCTGACCATGCCCGCGGCACGGGTGTACGCGGAAGCGTTGGCCGACGGCGTGGGCGTGGCGCGCGTGCACGTGTCCGCCGTGCGCGCTTTTGCCGAAACGTCGGAAGACCGCGCCCTGGCAAACAAAGCAGATGCGCTGGTCACCCGAATCGAACAGCTCCATCAGCAGGTCGCTGCATCGGTGGCAAGCCTGGTCGACGGAAACGCGGCCACCGTCGCCACCCAGCTGCGCTCCGACCTCTCCGCCTTGGGCGACGAGGTGACTCGCCTCCGTCAGCTGGCCGCCGGTCGTGTGACCGAGCTGTCGGCGGAAGCGGACGCGAGAAGAACTCGGGCGACGGCGCTCGCTTTCGTAGGGTCGGGTGCCGCGGCGCTGGTTTCCATCTTTGTCGCTGTGGCCGTGATCGTCGCCCTGCGGCCCATCCAGACGCTCACCGAAGAGGTTCGGCGCGTCGCGGCCGGCAATCGGCTTCGGCCCATCGAGCTGGGCGGTACCGACGAAATCGGCGCACTCGCGCAGGGTTTCGACGAAATGGCCCGAGCCCTCGACGCGCGCGACCGCACGCTCGTAGACCGGGCAGAAGAACTCAACCGCCTGTCGCGCTACCTCGCGTCCGTCCTGGACGGCATCGGTGAGACGCTGATCGTCGAGGAACATGGCTTGGTCACCCTGGCCAATCCTGCCGCCCAACGGGTGTGGGGGGCGTCAGTAGGCATGCCGCTGCCTGAACGACTGCGCGGCGACGGCAGCACGGTTGGCCCCGCCGCGACGCAACACGAAGTGCGGCGAAACCCATTCGGCGAGGCCGGGCACGTCGTCGTGGTCACCGACGTGTCAGAAGCGCTGAAAACACGAGATCGGCTTGCACGGTCGGAGCGGCTCGCCGTCGTCGGCCAGATGTTGGCCCAGGTGACGCACGAAGTCCGCAACCCGCTCAACGCCCTCTCTCTCAACGCCGAGTTGCTCGCGGAAGAATTGGCGGCCCTCGATCCGCATCGGCGTACCGAGGCCTGGGACCTGCTCGCCATCGTGAGCGGCGAGATCGACCGGCTCACCCGTGTCACCGCGCACTACCTTCAGCTTGCACGGCCGACCGGCGCTGAAGTTGCGGTGGAGGATTTGGGGCAGTTGCTGCTCGACGTAGCGCGTTTGTTGGGACCCGAACTGGAACGGCGCTCGGTGACGCTCACCGTGTCGGCGACAGCCTTGCCCGCGGTCATGGTCGACGGGGCGCGCATCCGTCAGGCCGTACTCAACATCGTCCGGAACGCTGGCGAAGCGGGGGCAAGAACCGTTTCGTTGCGGATTGAAGTCGACGAAACCGAAGCGAGGGTCATCGCTGATGACGACGGTCCCGGATTCACACCGATGGACCACGATCGTGCGGGTGAGCCGTTCTACACGACGCGCGCACACGGGACAGGCCTCGGTCTGGCCATTTCGCGGCAGGCCGTAGAGGCCCACGGCGGCGAGTTGCGCTTGGGAACGGCCGACAACGGGCATGGCGCCCGGGTAGTGCTTGCGCTCCCCGTGGACCGCTGACATGACCAACCGAGACTAAACACCGCGCTCGCGCCGAATAGAGCGCCACATGCCACATGTCCTCATCGTCGACGACGACGCTCCAAATCGGGTGACCGTCGAGCGCATTCTGGCCCGTGAAGGACTGACCGTCAGCCTCGCGGAACACGCGCGCGAAGGACTCGAACGGGTGCGCGCGGATCGAATCGACCTCGTCGTCACGGACCTGAAAATGCCCGGCATGTCAGGCCTCGATCTGCTCAAGGCCGTCCGTCACGTCGACCCTGACATCGAGGTCGTCGTCATGACCGCCTACGGCACCGTGGAGGTGGCGGTCGAAGCCATGAAAGAAGGCGCCTACGATTTCGTCACCAAGCCGATCAAGCGGCAGGAATTGGTCAGTACCGTCCGGAAGGCGCTGGAGAAACGGGGCCTGCGCGTCGAAAACCGGCGTCTTCGAGAGCGCCTTGGGGAATCTGTCGACGCCGCATGGATCGGTACCAGCGCAGTGACCCGCCAACTGGTCGCGGAGGTCGAACAAGTCGCGCCGTCAGACGCAACCGTGCTCATCACCGGCGAGTCCGGCACCGGCAAAGGCCATTTGGCCCGCCTACTGCATCGCGCCAGCCGTCGACGCGAGGGTCGCCTCGTCACCGTCAACTGTTCCGCAATCCCCGAAAATCTGTTAGAAAGCGAACTGTTTGGCTACGAAAAAGGGGCCTTCACTGGCGCGATGGCGCATAAGGACGGTCGTTTCGATCTCGCCCGCGGTGGTACCCTTTTTCTCGATGAGATCAGCGAAACAACCCCGGCGCTTCAGGTGCGGTTGTTGCGGGTATTGCAAGACGGCGAATATGAACGCGTCGGTGGTACCGAGACCGTCACGGCCGACGTACGCGTTGTCGCTGCCACCAACCGAAACATTGAATCCGAAGTCGAGGCCGGGCGTTTTCGCGAGGATTTGTATTACCGACTTAATGTGATCCGGGTCACGGCTCCCCCCCTCCGCGAGCGGGCCGAGGACATCCCGTTGTTGGCATGGCATTTCCTCGAACGGTACGCCACAAAGAATGGCAAGGCAGTGCACGGGCTCACGGCCGAGGCTGTAGAAGCGCTGGTGGCATGGCGTTGGCCGGGCAACGTGCGGGAACTGGAGAATGCCATGGAACGGGCCACGGTCTTGTGCCGGGAGGACCGTGTAGGTGTCGATGACCTACCGCCCGTCATTCGAGCCGGCCGCGGCGTGGTGCGGAAAGCACTCACCTTTGAAATCGGTACGCCGCTTAAGGTCGCGGAGCGCCGCCTCATCGAAGAAACGCTCCGAGCCACTGGCGGGGACAAGGGGCTGGCGGCCAGTTTGCTCGGGATCACCGCTCGGACAATCTACCGGCGGGAGGCGGAATGGTCTGGGAGCGCCGACATCGAGGACCCTAGCGAGGCGTGACGGTCACGCCTTCCACCCACACCGCTGGGGAATCGATATGGCCGACCCGATCGGTGTCCGCTGCGAGGTCGATGACATTTTTCAAGGCGTCGCCCAGCGAAATGCGCACGTCCGCGTGGATCCACGCCCCACGGGCATCGTTACCGACAAGGGACTCGACGTGCGCCACGCCTTCGGCCACTCCGGTCTGAAGGTCCACCTCGAGCCGCTCGAATCCGTCGATCCAACAGGTGGGACGAGCCTTTTCGATCAGGATGGCGTTCATCGTGCGAACGCCGGACGCCCAAACCAAGTTGGAAACCGACACGGCACCTTCCGTGTCGTGACCGGGTTCCGACCGGACTGCGGTGCGCGCCGCCTCTGGCGACAAGAGGAATCGATCCGCCCGACCATCACGAATCAGCGACACTGGACCTGGAGGCACGCCGCGGTCGTCAAACGTGCGGGTTCTCAAGCCGCCAGCAAGGCTACCGTCATCAAACACGACGATTCGAGCGTCGAACTCGGAGTGCGCCAGGAATCCAGACCCGAGCTCCGGCCGTAAGAATAACGGTTCAATTGCCGTCAGTAGGGCGGCTGTCGCGTTGGTACTGAACACGGACCGATTCGGCGGAAGGCCATCACCAGCGGGAACACGCAGCCCGTCCAGTCGCCTGACGGCATGGGCGCCAAAGGGAAAACTCAGCAGCGTACTCAGGCTCCGATGACGGATTTCCGGTCGCGACACCAGGGATTGCCCCTGAACCGGCGAGCGCACGACCATCTTCGCACAAAAGGTCGTCGCGCCCTCCGCAAGCCGAATCCCGCGTGACGTCGCGAATCCCCGGAGCGTGCGGTCATCTCGAAGCTGTGCGTCGGTGACCTCTGCCGACAGGTCCGCATTGCGTGCGACGGTCAGCATGTCCCCGAGCATTTCAATTCGGTCGTCGATCGACAGCGCGGCTCGCCGCCGGTCTTCGATAAGCAGCCCCGGCAACGGGACCGCTGCGCCCGTCGCGATCGGCCCGTCAAACGGGTCACTGACGGGCTCGGAGGCCATCGCGCGGTCGAGCAGCTCCGCGGGATTGGCACCCCGAGCCACCCGGTACACCCCAGGTGCAGACCAGATTCGGAGCGACGCCGAGACGCGTTCGGATCTGGCAACGTTGGGAAGGCCACCTGCTGGGAGCCCGACGTCTACCACTTCTGCCCAAGAAACCAGTGCCTCCGACGCCCTCATCCCGGCCCGACGGGCCTGATCGACAAGCCCTGCTGCGACGTCCACCGGACTCACGCGCCCTCCTCGGCCCTCACACCCTCAACGACGGGGAGGTGCCACACAGCGTAGCCCGGCCCATCGCGGAGCACGCGGATCATTCGATCCCACTCGTTGCGCGTTTCATCCCGGGGAAGCCCCAGCGTGTCCGACACAGCGTCCGAGTAGCCATCGCGCCAAGCCTCCCAAATCCGAGCAAAGACTTCCCTGTCGACGGTCTGTGTATCCAATGTGAGCCAGTGTGTTCGAACCTGTGTGAGCCCTGCCTCACACATCCACACCGCAGCTCGTCGCCCGCCTCGCATGTCCGTTCCCGTCCGTTTGCCGAAGGCAATCGCCGTTCGTTCCCAAAAGTCGTCCACGGCCGGGTCCGAAAACGCGATGAGCCCGTAGTCTTCGGCCACCACATGGACGAGGCCCCCGGGCCGCACCGCCTGGGCGAGATTGACGATGACGCGCTGGGGATCGGGAACGGCCTGCAACACGTGACGACAGACCGCCAGGTCGAAGGTGCCGGGGTCGGCGACGGGCGCCATGGCGTCGCCCAGGCGCGCCTCACAAGGGACGTCAATCCGTGCGAGGTGATCAGCGTCCAGGTCTACACCAACCAGGTAGGCAGAGGGCCACAACTCGTGCAGTTTCGCGAGGAAAACGCCCGGACCACACCCGAGATCGAGCACCCGTCTCGGGGCAACGGGTATCGCGCGAAGGCGTGGGGCCTCCAAAGGCCAAATCGCCTCTACCTGGTACGCCAAGGTGCGGAGCATGGAGGGGTCTGCCATTTGCAGGTGCTGAGGAGAATTGTGCATCCGCACTCACCCACTGTTCGCATAAGATCGAAGGCGAAGCGCCCAGGCAGACCGTCCCGTCGCTTGGCAACGAGACGCCAGCCGCCTCGCCACTTCGCGATCCTCCCACGTAGGCGCACCCGCTGGCAGCGCCGCCCACGCTGCCGCCGCCTCGTTGGAACGCCCGTCCAATGCATGCGCCGCGGCGAGAATGAGTTGGGCTGTTCGCAAATGACATGGGTAGTTCGCGTGCGCTATGGTCGCGTCCGCATGCCGGATCGCTCCGGCGGTGTCTCCCTCGGTGAGACACCAACTCGCCACCGCGGTACGCGCGTCGCCTACGTGGCCGTAAGAGCACCGAACATACCGGTCCAATGCCTCCGTCAGCATGGCGCGGCCGACATCAACCTCCCCTGCCCGACACAGCGCCTCGCCCAAGAAACGACTCGCTGCGATCTGGCCGAGCGGGTAGCTGGCGCGCTCGAAGCCCACAGCCGAGTCCCGCAACAGCGCCAGCGCCAACACATGGTCTCCCCGCATCGAGTGCATCCAGCCCATCGCCATCAGCGTCGACGCCCTCGCGTTCGGATCCCTGGCCGTGTCGGCGAGATCAAGGGACTCGCCCAGAAGGCGGTTGGCCTGGTCGAAGTCGCCGACCAACATGGCGCACCAACCCGCGCCTCGCAGGCTATCGGAACGTCCGATTGCTGCGTCTCCTTTGGCCATCTACGCTGCTGCAGCGAGGAAGCCAGCAAGGCCCGAAGCGGCGTCGCCTCCCAAGCGCGCGGACTCCGCCAGGACCCAGCGCGCGTCGCCGGCTGCCATCCACTCGCCAGCCGCAATCGCCCGGTTCTCCACCGCAGCGGCCGCCGCCACGGCGCCCTGAACGTCTCCGAGCAATTGGAGCATCCAGGCGCGAAGGGCTTCGGTTCCCAACCTCCGCGAATCTGACGGCGGCGCACCCAAGCCATCCAGGCAAAGCAATGCCGTCGACATCAGATTCTCCGACGCCGCAAGGTCTCCGCGACGGCGCTCTGCCGTTGCACCAGCCATGAGCGGACCAAACGCCTCCGCCAAGGCATCAGCCTCAAAAAGGTGACGCCCCACCCGACTCTCCGCCGCCGACAACCTCGTCAACAGCGCGGCAACGTCGCGATGGTGGCCAACGAGGCGCCCGCCCGCGGCAGCCCCGGCGAGTACGGCCTCACGAAAACTCTGAGCGAAAAACCCAAATCGTTCGCCGTCGATCCGCACGAGGTCGGACAGGATCAGGGCGCGCAACACCTCGTCGATGGGTCCACACAAGGCGCGCCATTCTGACACGTCCACCACGGCGCCCAACACCGCAGCCCGTTCCACCGCCAACAGGCCGCGCTCATCCAAAAGTCGACGGAGCCGATTTCCCCACAAAACGTCCAACGTCATTGGCACTGGCGCGTCCGGGTCGCGGAGCCGTTCCGCCACCAACTCCACCGCAAATAACGGGTTGCCCCCGGCGCGAGCGGAAAGGGTCTGAACCACCGATTCGTCGTCCACGCCCAGGTCCGCGACGAGCGCCGCGAGGGTCGCGCCGTCGAGACTTCCAACCGGAATCCGAAGGCCCGCCGACGAGGCAAAACGACCCTCCAGTACGGGATCCGCGCCTGGCGCGAGTGTGGCCACGACAAGGACCGGCGCACGGACCTCGTCGACACGTTGGAACACGGCCAGCGCTTCCGCACAGTGAATCGCATCGTCAAGCAGCAGCACCACCGGACGTTCAGCGGCCAGAAGTTCAAGGGCCTCCAAGATGGCGGCGACTCGGGCATCGAAGGTCGCTTCAGGCGCCAAACTCATCGCGATTCGTTGCGCGAGCGGTGGTGTCGCCCCTGCAGAAATGAGCGCGTCTGACAGTCGGCTGAGCGCTGGACCTCCCACCAGCCCGTCGGCGCCGCACCAACGCCGAAGCGCCGCGGCCGGCCCGTGCGCACCGTGTTCGGGAATCCCGTGGAGAGCGACCAGGCCTGTGCCGAGGCCCTCTTCTTCAACGGCTTCCACCAACCATCGGCCGATGCGGGACTTTCCAACCCCCGCATTGCCATGGAGGATCACCGTGGATGCACGGCCCCGGGCCGCTACGCGCCGCAGTTGGTCCCACAAGAGGTCGCGTTCTTGCTCTCTTCCAGCCAGGGGCGCGACCCGGAGGCCGAACAGGCTCACGCCGCCCATCCGGCGCGCCCGTTTTGGGTCGGAGGGCCGCTGGTTGGGCACCGGCACCGGCGGGAACAGCACCTGACGCGCACCCCGAGACCCCTCGTACACACCCCTCTGAGGCGCCAGGATCTGCGACACCCAAACGGTCATCGCGGCCCCGACCGGCGAACCCGCGGCACCCTCGCCGCCGGGATCGGGCATCATCAGCAGCGCGCGCAAGGCGTCTGCCGCTCGACCCGGGCGGAGGCCGGGCTCGCGTTCGAGCAAGGAAAACAACCAGCCCTCGGCCTCCTGCGGCATGGGGAAACGCCCTTCGAAGGTCGGCAACGGACCGGACAAGTGCGCCCGAAGCACCGCTGGCACGGATCCCTGGTAAGGAGGCATGCCGGTCGCCCTCGCCCACGCAAGGCAGCCGAGTGCGTACAAGTCCGTCCACGGGCCTTGATCACGCACGGCCCCTTCGATTTGCTCGGGCGGCAAATACCCTGGACTGCCCCGCGCGATTTCGCTTGTCCGGGTGCCATCCCGCTCGGCGACCCGGGCCAAGCCGAAATCACAGAGACACAGGCGACCGTCCGAGAGCATCAGCACATTCCCGGGTTTCACGTCTCTGTGCAGCACCCCTCGCGCGTGTGCATGCGCGAGCCCCCGGAGAATGCCTGCAATCTCAGCTCTCCACGAGGCGAATCGGTCCGGGAGTGGAACTGCGTCCAACGAGGAGCGTCCCAACTCCATCGCGAGCCAAGGACCCGACTTGCCCATTCCCTGATCCAGGATGCGGAGCACCGACGGATGATCGAGGCGCGCCAGACTGGCGATCTCGCCGAGAAGGGCGTGCGTGACCTCAGCGTCCGGGCTGTTGACGCATTTGACGGCGACATCCAAGCCACCCGGCGAGGTCGCTCGCCACACTTCGCCCATCCCCCCGCGGCCCAACAGCGCGGTGGTCTGGAAGCGTCCAAATGTTTCAGTCACCAAGGACCCACGGCTCACAACACCAGATCAAGCAGGGCTTCTTCGTCGACCACCAGGGGCACGACACCAAACGGTGTGTCCACGTCCATCGAAGCAACGAACCCGACGTCGACCTTGCCTCCGTCAACAATGACGTTGACCAACGTCAGCCCCGCGGACAAGAAGTCCACATGAATGGGCACACTTACCGTGCCTGTAGACGCCCCTCCAACGTCGAAATCGGCCAACAGCCCGTCTACGAGCGATTCGCCATTGAGCGTCACGACCGCCGCGAGTTGCTGGAAAAATAAGGTACTTTCATGGTCGTTGTCGACGTTGAGGTCGAGCGACAAATCGGCACCAAATAGGTCCACCGCATCGACGCTGAGTTTTCCCAATTGGAACTTTGGGGTACGCAGCGCAGGAAAACCCCCGGCCTCGTCATACGGAATCTGAACCGGACCGAGAGGCGTGTCGAATCCGAACTTGCCCGCCAGCCCGAAATCCACAATGTCCTCGCCCCGAGTGGCTTGAATAGTGTCGTACACGTTCGCAAATATCAGGGAGACGGGCAACCGCAGGTCGGTAGAACCTCGGGCAGGAAGTGCGAGCCCCTCTTCGTTGTCCCCGCTGAGAAATTCGATGGCCTCCAGGTCCAGGGCGTAGCTGAACGAGGCGATATCCACCCCCACCGGATTTGGGTTTTCAATCTGAAATACGAAATCGGTCGCAACGTCTTCGAACGAGACGTGTTGAAGCTCCAGGCGGTCGAAATGAACTACCGGAAGGTACGGTTCGAGTTCGGCGCAGCCCAACAGATGCAGAACGATCATCGGAACACTCCTGCGGCACCCACCACCCAAGCGTCTTCTGGGTCGAGTCCAACGTCCTTGCGGGCGACGGACGCGTCTCGTTCGGCCTGTGCAGCATCGGGGGTCACATCCAGGTAGACGATGGGGCTTTCAATGCCTTCGACCAAGTTTTGCATCAACGCCGCTGCGTCCCCTGAAACACCTACCACAACGAGGTTCTCTGGCGTGAGACGGCGCGCGATGGCGGCATTCACCGCTGCTTCGTCCAGACCTTCCAGGGCCGGGACCAACGCAGTCAGGAGGTCGGGCGTGCCGGTGGCCACCGCATCCATCGCGAAGAGCAGGCGTCGACCTGGGTCTTGAGCCAGCAACGGAATCGCTCCGCGCAAATAGGACCGAATGTCGTCGACTTCCGTCTGTGTGAGCCCCTCCCTCACAAGGCTCTCCATCTCGTCCAAAGCGAGTTTGAGGGCAAACGCACCATTCTCCACACCCGTCGGCCGTACCCAGAGCTCAAACCGGTTTTGTGAGCGAAGCACGCCGTTCTCAGGCATCGACTCCCAACCGCGCTGCACGTACGGCTCGACATACGCGTAGTCGCCATAGTTCAGCCCCCGAGCGGTTCGGAGCGTGCGGAACAAGCGCCCGAAACTCTGACGGTGGGCGCCAAACGCTGTCATCGCCAGGTGAAGCGCGGGCCAGTCGGGGTCGTTGCGGCTCAACGCCAACGGATGACCCAAGGCAAAACCCGTGACGGCCGTTTCTGTGTCCACGGCGACCAGCGTCCGGCCTGGGCGCACCACCGGTGCAGGTAGAAGCAGGTCTGGTGCGATGTCGCCAGGAAGGACTTCGAGTCGCGCGACCAATCGATCGCGGTCCACGGGTGCGTACCCACCGGCAATTCCGACGACGGTCACCTCGCGCACCCAATTTTCCCGATGGAATCGTTCGCAGTTCTCGGACGTCAGAATGGGCAGCGTGCCGGTTCGCCCTTCCACGGGGTGGCCATACGGACGACCCTCATACAAGACGGCGTCGAGAACCTCGTGTGCAAGCCGCTCTTCGTCGGCAAGCATGCCTGCCCCGACCTCGTAGGCCAACTCATCCCGAATTCGCTCGACGTCGCCGGAATCAAACCGGGGCGCGACGAGTGCGTCGGTGAAGACGGACACGCACAGCGCCGCGTCCTGCGCACGACAGCGCAAGCGCAAGCTCACCCACTCCCGATCGACCACGACTTCCAGTTCGTTGCCCGTCGGGTACAGCGCATCACGTACCTGATCTGCCGACTGTTGGCCGGCGCCCGCCTCGACGGTCGAGCGTGCAGTCAGCGCAGCGAGCCCCTCTTCGCCAGGACGATCGAGCGCGGATCCGGCCCGAATCAGAGCGGCCAGGTAGACATTTCCCGCTTGGGGCTCCGGAAGTTCGACCAGCGTGACCGGCCGGGCGGCACGCGCCACCGGGATTTCTCCCACCGGGAGGTGCGGTGCGCATGCAAGTGTGAGGAAGAGGGTCACCGATCCTCCTTTGGGCCCGTGAGTGTCACCTTGTTGCGTGTGAGGGGTGTGAGGAATTGGCTCACATTCGCCGAAAGGTCGGCAGGTCCAACGCTTTCGAGCTGGGTTTGCCACCGATCAATGGCGTCCGCAGCCGGGTCACGGCGCAGCGCCCACCCGAGCGCCGCAGCAGCAGCATCTGGGGTATCCAGACCCGAAACGAACTCGTTCACCAGGCGGGTTCGCGCCCCATCCAGCACGGCCGCATCGACGCCGGCGACGAGCCGAACGATCTCTTCGTTCACGATGACCTCGATCCGAGACAGGTCCGCATCTTCTTTGGCCGTCACCGAGATTTGAAACAGGCACGCGTCCACAAACGAATCCCTGCCCCCGCCTACGTCGTAGGCGAGCCCCTCTTCGCGGACGAGTCTTCGTTCCAAGGGACCTACGGGACTGAGCAAGACGGCCGCCGCGAGTTCCAGCGAAGCCAAACGTTTGTCGTCGGCGCGGTGGCCTGGAATGGGCCACGCCAGCGTCAAGCGTGGCGCCGTTGCGGTAGGCCAATCCACATGTGCGCTCCTTGGCGCGGTCTGGACCGGCTCGACGGGGGGCACGGGGCGGACAGTTGTGCTTGCCGTCCAACCTCCAAACTGTTTCTCCACTTCGGCACGCACGGCGTCTGCAGAGACGTCGCCGGCTACAATGACCGTGGCATTTCCGGGTCGGTAAAAGCGGGCAAAAAAAGCATTCGCGTAGTCGAACGCGCTCGGCATGGCCTTGATGTCTGCTTCGTAGCCAATGGTGTCATGGCCGTAGCTGTGGCGGGTGAACACGAGCGCTTGCAGCGTTTCCGACAGGCGCCCGTCTGGATTGGCCTGACCTTTTCGGAATTCCCCGTAGACGGCACCGGACTCCTTTCGCACGTCGTCTGCCGTCAAGAACAAGCCTTGGAACACCGTTCCCTGCAAGCGAAGTGCGTCGGGCACCCGGTCGGAAGACACCGTCATGTGGTAGACCGTCTCATCGAGCCACGTCCAGGCGTTCTCTTCGGCGCCGAGTTGAACGACCGCGTTCTCACGCGCCTCACCGCCCAATTCCTTCGTGCCGTAAAACCACAGGTGTTCGAAGAAGTGCGCGAAGCCAGTACGTCCTACGTCCAACTCATCGCGAGAACCCACCGACATCCAGGTGTACACAGAAGCGACGCCCGGCGTGGGCATGGGGACGGCGTACCACTGCAAGCCGTTGGGCAACGTGCCGTGTTCGATCGGGTATGGGAAGGCACCGGCAAAGGCGGATGCGACAAGTCCGAGGCTCCACACGGGCCCTCCCTGGTGTCGCGCCGTATCGCGGTCTGGCGGCAACGCTCCCGGCCCAGGTGCTCCCGTGAGTCGGCCCCGATCACTTCCGGCGTGCCCATACGCGGCGACCGGGGCCCGATTCGGGGCTCATCCCGCGGGCGATAAGCACCACGCTACGAAGAGACTCCAGGGCGTCGGCCTGTTGACCGTCGGAGGCGCCGGCGGTGACGCAGGCGACATGGACCGCCGCCGCGACGGCGTCGAGCGCTCGGTGGAGATGGTCCTCTTCGGCGCCCTTCAACGCTGGCACCAGGCGCTCGATCACGAGCGACGCCACACGCAACACGTCTGCTACCGCCGCGGTCGGGGAGTCGCGGACCGCGGTCGACGCTACTGCGGGCGGGACCAGAACGCGCAGCGTACGCGCGGCGCCGGGGACCCGCGTGAGGAACCCACGCGCTTCCAGCGTCTTCACCATGCTGTTGACGGAGGGTGGCGTGGTTAGGAAGTGGCCGCCGATCTCCTCGAAGCTCGGCGGAATTCTCCAGCGGTCGGTGAAGGCGCGAATGAACTCGAGGTACTCGCTCTGCCGCTTCGTTGGCTGTGTCACGACGACTCCATCGCGTAGAGCGTGGCCAGCTCCTGGAACAGGCGACCCTCGGCACGGGCCTGATTGAGTAGTCGCTGCCGGACCGACGCGGCCACGTTCTTCCGCTTCTCGGTCATGACCAGGCCTCGAGGTAGGGACGAACGATTCCCTGCACCCGGCAGACCCGGGCCATCTCGTCGACCTCGGCAGGAGAAGCCATGCGACGCCGGAGCAGCTCGCGCAGCGCCTCCCGAGCGACGTCGACACCGACGCGACTCCGGAACTTGAAGGCGCTCAAGCTGCGCATCCACGACGACGTGCGCGACCGCGACCGCGACAACCCGCATGCCGCGCTGGTCCGGCTGGGCGCCGAGGTGGCGTCTTGACGCCGGTCGGTGGGACGCAGACGCTCGCCGCCCGACGGGCCATCGAGGCGCTGCGGGCGGGGGTACCGAACGGAGACGCGGTGCGGGCGCTGCCCTCGCTGCAAACCGAGGTCGACGACCGGTTCGCCGAGCTGCTGGAGACCGTCACCGGTGCGGGCGATCGGCCCCCGGGCGGGTTGCTACTCGGCGGCGGCTTCGGCTCCGGGAAGAGCCACCTACTGGCCGAGCTGGCGCACCGGGCCCTGGACAGCGGCTTCGCGGTCTCGCGCGTGGTCGTGTCCAAGGAGACCGTTCTGCACGACCCGGCCAGCATGTTCCGCGCGGCCGTCGAGAATCTGGTGGTCCCGGGGCGGCCCGGCTCGCCGCTCACCAAAAGCGCCGGGGTCTGCTTACGAAAAGGGAGCCATGTTGACGCCGATGCGGCGCGCGAATGGCAAGGACGAGTCGGCCGTGTTCGGTATGCCGGAAGTGGTTCGAACCTGACGCACGGGTAGGTCGGCGCTTGTGACGCCGAGCGGGGTCCCATGCCCGTTGAGCCGCATCGGCCCGCAGATGAGCCGTATTGGCCCGCAAGATCTGGAGCGCCCCCGGTGGGGTCGTAGGAAGAACTCGTCAGATCTCGTTTTCACTGGAGCGGAAGGTCGCTTCGAAGCCGGAGAAGGCGGAGCGGAAGCCCGTCGGGTGGAGGGCGAGGGAGTGGCGGCGGATGCTCGACGAGGGGGTTTACCGGAACCAGAGCGAGCTGGCTCGCGGGGAGGGCGTATCGACTGCGGCGGTGAGCATCTCGCTCGCGAAGCTGCGCGGCCACTCGACCTGAGATAGCCTCAGAGCATGTTTATCCGCGCATCCGTCACGGCCGGCCGACTGGTGCGGCGGATCCGCGGTGTCTCGGCAGTTCGGGGCGGCCCGGCTCAGATCAGATGTCCTCCAGGCGGCCGATGCTCAGGGCCGCGCCCTCGAACGGCGTGGCCTCCCACCGACCGCGGTGGTCGGCGACTTCGAGGAGCCAGGAGTAGCCGTCCGAGGCGGTCATGCGGATCTCTGGGTCGGCGTCGGGTCCGCTGACCACCGTGAGGGCGTTGCCCCGCTTCGTCACGGCTACAGGAACGCCGTCCCGATGCGCTGATCGGAGCCGATGCCGCGGCGGACGTCGAGCACGTCGGCCGACCCGATCGCAGATCGCCGCGAACTCGTTCATCAGCGAGATCCGCGTTGCCAGCATCACGTTGGCACTTCGTCATCACCATCACCGAGTGCCCGTTGGCTACTACGGCTTGTACAGCGTCTGCATCACGCCGATCGCCCGACGTGCCGATGACGCCATCCCGAGGCCCCGGGATGATCAGAGGGCCACCCAGAGCATCAAATTTTCCGCCCGATCCGTCGCACCAGAGCTTCCCAGCGCCTGCCCGGACCGCGGATCTCGTCGTGGGCGATCGCGTCGGTCATCGCCACGGCGAGCGCCGTAGGGCCGCGTTCGCCCATGCGCGCCCAGTAGCCGGGGCGGTCCGGGATCAGGTCGGAGCTGAGCCCCGACACGAGCTGACGGGCGACCTCGAAGTCGGCGCGGGTGACGAGCCGTAGCCAGTGCGACGACAGGCCCGGGGTGAGCACCGGCACCGGGATCATGATCGGTCGGATCCCCACGGTGGCGGCGACGCGCTCGAGGATCTCGCGGGCGGTGAGCACCTCGGGCCCGGGGAGATCGAAGGCGCCGCTCCCGGTCAGCTCGTCGGTGGCGGCCGCAGCGAGCGCGTCGACGACGTCCGCGATGACGACGGGCGAGCTGCGGGTCCCGAGCCAGCTCGGCAGCACCATCACGGGCAGCCGGAGCGCGAGGTCGCGGACCATTGTCCACGACTCGCTTCCAGCGCCGACGATCATCGCGGCCCGAAGCTCGATGCACGACACCGAGGATCCTCGGAGCCGTTCCCCAGTGACCAGGCGGGCTTTCAGATGTGGGGACGGTTCGCCTACCGGGCGCGGACCGCCGAGGTAGACGATGCGGCGGACCCCTGCCCTGCCGGCCGCCGCCACGAACGC
>CAMASI010000086.1 GCA_945861065.1 Klebsiella pneumoniae
GGAGTGCGTCAAGCACGCCTTCCCTCGGGTTGCACCCCGTTCCTCGTCCGGCGGCGGCCTCACCTCCCTCGCGACGGTGCTCACCGCTCTCTGCCGAAACGAGCAAGCTCGTCTCGGCGGAACCGCTATCTCCGACAGGCTGCTAGCCGCGTAGCTCCGGTCGATCCGAAAACCAATCCAACGCCTCGGGATTTGCGAGGGCATCGCGGTTTTTCACTGGCCTTCCGTGCACAACACGACTCACCGCGATTTCGACACTCTTGCCGCTCAGCGTTCGGGGAATGGCGGGGGCCTGCAGAATCTTGCCGGGCACGTGCCGCGGCGTCGTGCCCTTGCGGATGCTCGCCCGAATCCGGTCTTGAAGGTCGCGGTCCAACACCAACCCCGCCCGAAGCACGACGAACAGCACGATTCGGACGTCGTTGAGCCACTCTTGGCCGATCACGAGGCTGTCGATGACCTCCTCGAAGCCCTCCACCTGACGCATGATCTCCGAGGTACCGATTCGTACGCCCCCCGGGTTCAGCGTGGCGTCTGACCGACCGTACACGACGACCCCGCCGTTCGGCGTGATCTCCACGAAATCCCCGTGATGCCAAACGCCTGGCCACGTCGTAAAGTACGCGTTGCGGTAGCTGCTTCCGTCGGGATCGTTGAGGAACCCAATCGGCATCGACGGGGCCGCCTTGGTGCACACCAGTTCCCCTTTCTGGCCAACGACAGCCTGGCCATCCTCGTCGAAAGCCGCGACTGCCATGCCAAGCGCCCGTTTCTGAATCTCTCCGCTGTACACGGGCTCCGTCGGGCAACCGAGCATGAAGCAACTCACGATGTCTGTCCCGCCGCAGATCGACACGACCTGCACGGGGCCGACGTGCGCACCAATGTAGCTGAACATGTCGGGCGGCAAAGGCGAGCCTGTCGAGCCCAACGTCCGCATCCGACGGAGGTCCGCTAGCTCACAAGGTCGTTGCTCGGCTTTGTGACACGACGCGAGGAACCGAGGGCTCGTGCCAAACCACGTCACCCCTTCGCGCTCCGCCATGCGCCACAACGCGCTGAGGTCAGGCCAGGCCGGATTTCCGTCCCACAACACCAGGGTTGCGCCGGTGAACAAACCGCTGACCAGCCAGTTCCACATCATCCAGCCGGTGGTCGTGAACCAAAACACCACATCCTGGCCGCCGAAATCGCAGTGCAGAATGTGCTCTTTCGTGTGCTGAAGCAGCGTTCCGCCCACGCCATGAACGATGCACTTTGGCACCCCGGTTGTCCCGGAGGAGTACAGGATGTACAACGGATGATCAAAGGGAAACCTTACGAAGTCCGGAATCTCGTCCGTCGTGGCGTCGTCCCAAGCCACCGACCGAGTCATGCCGTCAATCGGGCGCCCGAGCGTCGGGATGACCACGACAACCTGGACCGACGGCAACGCCCGCACAATCGATTCGACGCGGTCGCGGGTGTCGAACACCTTAGCGCCGTACACGTAGCCGTCCGTCGCGAACAGCACCTTGGGCGCGATTTGACCGAACCGATCCATCACACCTTGGTGGCCAAAATCCGGGCTGCACGAGGTCCAAACGGCGCCCAACCATGTACTCGCGAGCATGGCAATCACGGCCTCCTCGCGGTTAGAGACAAAGGCGGCAATGCGATCGCCCGCCACCACGCCTCGGGCGCGCAGCCATCCGGCGAGGCGCCCTGCCCGCTCCGCCAACTGGGCATAGGTCAGCGTGGTTCGTCGACCTGCTTCGTCGAGGGCAACCAACGCCACGACGTCCGAGCGGTGCCTCAACAAGTTTTCCGCAAAGTTGAGCGTCGCCCCACGGAACCAGACCGCGCCCGGCATCGTTGGCGACTCAAGCACTGCCAAGGCGGGCGTCATGACAACGCCGGACGCCTCTCGCCACAAGTCCCAAAAGGCAGCGGTATCCTCTACGGACCACGCCCAAAGCGCGTCGTAGTCCGGTAGCGCACGACCCGTTCGCTCTGCTGCGAGTCGCCGGAACGCGTCCAGCGCCGTCCGCTCTGGAGCGGATGGTGACCAGAGCGGTGACACAGCGCCGCCCTTAGAGCGGCGTCCGAGCAGGTTGATGCGGTGTCGCGGGCCTGCGCTCCTCGGTCACGGGCGATGCAGCCCGCTCCCTTCGGTGCTCGACTCCGCTCCTTGCCTCAACCTGCTCGGCCACCGCTCTAGACCTCGTCTTTGATCGCACGGCGGACGAACACCAGGCCGCCCGGCGCCCCTGGGATGCCGCCACGAATGAACAGGATGCCCCGTTCCGCGTCCACTTTCACGAGGTCGAGGTTCTGCATCGTCACGCGCTCGTCGCCCATATGGCCGCCCATGCGCTTGCCCTTGAAGGTATGTCCCGGCGTGAGGCGGGTTCCGATTGACCCGCCGTGGCGGAAGTACTCGTGCACACCGTGGCTGCGCTCGAAGCCCGCGAAGTGATGCCGCTTCATGACACCCGCAAAGCCTTTGCCCTTGCTGGTGCCCATGGCGTCGACCCGTTTGCCGGCAACAAAAACGTCCGCCACCGTGAGGGTCGAACCGACTGTGAAGCCTGACGCGATGGCCTTCGTCGCGACGCGAATCTCACGAATGTGGCGCGGGGGCGTTTCTTCCAGACCCGCAGCCCTCGACTGGCCACGAAGCGACCGAGACTGACGACTTGCCTTCTGCGTGCCGACGCCGACCTGCACGGAGTTGTAGCCATCGATCGCGTCGTCGGTCTTTACCTTCAGCACCGTATTCGGCGTGATCTGAACCAACGTGACCGGAAACACCGTGCCGTCGTCATTGAATACCTGGGTCATGCCCAGTTTGAGCCCGTACAGGCCCATCGGATAGGTTTTCATGATCTCCTCCGCATTGGACGGGAACGCCGTCTTACGGTGCGCCCTTCGACGCAGATTGAACGGCCCTTACGGGCCGAGGCGACAATCGCCTAGAACGTGTACTTGAGGTATCCGCTCGGTGAGACGCCAAGATCCCAGCCGATGGTGTACGACACGTCCACGTCCAATCCCAACGAGAAGTGGGAAAGTTTCGTGTAATACTCGAAGGTCGGCGCGACCAGGACGATGGGGAGCGGTGAAACGTGCACCGACGCGGGTACCCCGCCCCACGTGCCATCCACGATCTCATCTTGGTACGCCACAGCGTGCATCAGCAGCGGGATGACCGACAGACCGGCACCGCCGCGAATCCCGACCCCGATCCGGCGCGTCGGGTAGACGCTGGCTTCCACGCTGGCCAACAGGTCGAAGACATGGATGTCGCCTTCGATGATCGGGGCATACGCAAACAACTCGTCGGACCGAGGGCCGTTGACCAACGACTGCCGAAGCTGAGCTTCCCAGGCCACGCTGGAGCGCTCGTTGTCGATGAAGTCGGACCCTACTCCGAGACCCACGGAGATGACCGAACTCGTCGGCACCCCAGCAGTCCCCAAGAAGCTCGTGGCGCCGATGTTGGACTTCATGTAGTAGCCGCGTTCGATTTCGCGAACGATTTCTTTCTCCGCGGAACGAGCCGACGCACGAGCGTCTTTCGAATCCGGTTCCGGATCGAGATCTTCGGCCGCGAATGTGACGCTTCCAAGCGCCAGAATGACTGCGAGACTCATACGCTCTCCACGACTGCGGTGGGCACCGCGGTCACTTGACCTCGTCGACCGACTGCTTCATCTCTTCTGCGAAGTTCTCGCGGATTCGAATCAGGGGATTGAAGTTTGCTTTGCGGCGGTCCAGCAACAGCGTGCCAGCGGGCTTCACCAACTCACCGTTGACGTCCACGCCTTCGAAGTCGATCTCGGTACGCTCTTTGTACTTGATTTGGCGACCCGTTTCATCGGTCTCCTGCGCGGCAGCAACGCCCGGGAAAGCAACAAGGCCGACTGTGACGAGCAACGATCGCACATTGTAGGACATCATTCACCTCATGCGCACGCCCGGTAACCGCCGGGCCGGGTTCAAGACTAGAGTTGGCCGCCGGACCCTTCGGGTGGCGCCACGGGTGCTTCAACAGGAGGCACCGCAGGTGCGACCCCCGCGGGCGGCTCGGCTGGAGCGGCGGGCGGCTCGACCGGAGCAGATTCGGTGGCTGGCGCTTCCGCGGGGGGCGACCCCTCTACAGGCGCAGCGCCTTCCGTCGGCGTTCCCTCGGGGGCCGGCTCCACGGGTGCGGGCTCGCCCTCGGGGGTCAGGCCCGTACACATGACCAAGATGCCTTCGTCGACTTGCGGGATGTAGGCGTCGAGCAACTGCTTGATGTCCACCGCCATTTCGTACTCTTCAGCGTCCACAATCATCTGGCCCTGCTCGAGGACCATGACCATTTCTTCCACCATCCCGGGGTCGAGGCAGCCCTTGTTCGCGTCGATCTTGACCTTGGTTTCGGCCACCGCCGTAGCAACCTCTTTCAGCTGCTGTTTGGCGCGATCGATGCGTTCCTGTTCGAGCTTCTTGCCAGCCGCAATCAGGTCAATGCGATCCTGCTCTTTCTGCTTCGCCAGATTGATCCGTTCCATTCGCTGGAAGATCTCATCCGTCGGCGAAACCGCACCCTGGTGGGTGTCGATATAGGTCTGCAGGTACTTTTGCGCGCGCGCGAAGTCCTTCGTGTAGTACTCATGCAGGATCGCCGCGTCGTAATAAGCCGCGCGCCCGTCTGGGCTGAAACTGATGACCTTGTCGTACAGTTCCCCTGCCGCCTTGAAATCCGCAACGCCGCGCTTGGAAATGGCGAGGCCCATCATCGCGTCGACATTCTTCGCGTCGGCCTCGGTCGCCAGGATGAACGCGCCCTCGGCTAGCTTGTAGTCGCCTGAGTTCAGTGCCACCCAGCCAAGATTCATGTTGGCTTCGAAGTTCTTCGCCGACAGCTTCAAGGCCGTCTTGAATTTCTCAATGGCCTCGGGCTCGTCGCCCTGCTGCAGCGACGTCACACCCATATTGTTGTAGGTACCCACGTCACCGGCATTGTAGCCAAGCGCCTTCTCGGCACAAAGCTGCGACATTCCGTAGTTTCCAGTGGCATAATACATCGCCGAAAGATTCCGGTACACACCCGCGTTCTTCGGGTCGTGGCGGAGTATCTCTTGGGCCTCACCGACGGCCGCTTCGTACGACTTCGCCGCAATCAACGCCGCAATGTAGTCATTGCGAACTTCATAGTCGGTAGGGTTCTTGTCGACAAAGACCTTGTAAATGCCGACTGCATCCGTGTGTTTCTTTTGGTCGGTGAGAATCCGCGCGAGGGAGAACATCGCGGCCTGGTACGCAGGGTCCGCCTCGAAAGCCGCGCGATAATGTTTCTCAGCATCGACCGCGTTCCCTAACCGTTCGGCGGTCCAGCCGGCGTTGAAGTGCGCCTTGGCACCCCCGCCGAGATTCGAGCTGGCAACGAAATAGTTGAGGGCGGCCGCATAGTCCACCACCCCCGTCTTCTTGTCGGGGGTGTTGAGCAGGTTGAGGCCGGCCTGGAAGTTCGCCGCCGGGTTCGCCGCGAGGTCCACGCCGGATTCCACGGGTTTCTTGTCTCCGCAGGCTGCGAGCCACATCAAAGCAGTCACTAAGGTCAATGTGCGCATGGGGGTCCTCACAGCGCCTGCTCGGCTGGGTATGTGCGGATTTTGGTAGACGTGTACGTGCTGGGCAACAGCTCTTCGTGTAGACCGGGGAACTCGTCCGGTCGCAACACACCCAACTGGCGGGTCGCGTAGGCCGTGTTCTCGTTGTACAGCGTAAGCTCGAAGCTCTTGGTCAGCGCTGTCTGGTAGGCTTCAACGGCCTTCTCGACCTGAACGTACGCCTTGTCCTCGACGTTGAGGCGGTAGAATTCCACCTGATCTTCTGTGAGGTAGAAGGGCACCGCGCCAGTCCGCAGCGACACGGCCATGTTCTCGTAGACCCTTCCGAGGGCGACGAGCCCCGCCAAACCCCACTCTCCCGCACCGGTTTGCACGATGTCGGTAAAGGTACCCTGAACCTGGAGGAGCCCCTTGCTCTTCGCGCCGAGCGACTCGATGAGCGCTTTGTCTTCGGCCTTGTTGCCCGCGGCCTTGCCAGCACCCTTGATGGTCAAGCCCATGTACTTTTCAAGCTGCGGTTGGGCGAGCACGTACATCATTTCGGCCACGAACTCAGTCGGAGCCCCCGGGGGCTTCCCGGACTTTTTCCACAGGTCAATCGTTTCTTGGTAGAGTTTGTCGGCCTTTGGCTTCTGGCCTGACGCCGTCATGGCCCGGCCATGGTGCAATCTCGAAAAGTACACGAACTCGGCCGGCGAATCCGCAGGCGGCTTCGTGTAATAAGCCTGGAAGATGTTCCCAGCCTCGGCCCATTTCTCGTGCTCTTCGTAGATGCGCGCAACGGTGAGTCGCGTTTCCGTGACGCGTTTGTCGGTCGCCCAACCCGCCATGAAAAGGTCGTAGTTCGACACGGCGGTCTCCCAGTCCCCCATGGCGTTCCGGAACACGGCTGCGGAGTAAAGCGCGTCCGCGGCCTTCGCGGAAATCCGGCTCTCGTCCTCCGCCTTGCCCTTGAACTTCTTCAATTCTTCCGGGTACAGGCTGTACAACTGCTCGTAATAGAAGGCGGCCCGTTCGAAGTGAGCGATCCGCTCGTAGTCGTCGCCCAGTGCCGCGACCTGATCGTAATAATACTTGGTCTTCGGACCGAATTTCACGTCGTCCACGAGGATGTGCCGGACGGTCATCTCGTCCGCAACCCGGCTCTCGTCGTAGTAGTAGATCGCCGAGTTGTTCAGAGCCTGCGCGGCGGTCTCGGCAGTCGGGAACTCATTGTAGAACGCGAGGAAACTGTCCGCAGCTTTGCCCTTGTTCTTGTCAGCGCTGAATTCCGTTTCGATGAGCTTGAAGCTGGAGCGTTCATAGACGTTGTAGGTCTCTTTCTTGAACGTAGCCGACCCGAGGCCTTCCTGGTCGTAGAAGAACTTGGAGTTCTCCTTGAGGTTCTTCCAGTCCTCGCGGACGACGAAAGAGTCGAGAATGAGTTCTGCAGCGGTCTCCGCATCCTTACTCGTCGGCTCCATCTGGATGACGGCGCGGAACTGGCTTGCCGCGTCCTCAAACCGGTATTTGTTGTACAACAAATACGCCGATTTGTAGATCACGCCGCGGACCTTGGGATCCCCAGGGAACAGGTCCGAATACTTCTTGCAGGCGTCCACAAAGCGGGTTTCCCACTCCGTAAGCGCAATGGGTTCTTTCTTTTCTTTCGACGTGACCGTGACTTTCGTACCAGCGTTGGCCCCACCCTCGAGCTTGACCTGCTCCTCGGCCGCGAAAATGGCCGACTCCGCGCAGAACTTGCTGTACTTGCCGGTGGGATTGGTATCCACCACCTTCATGTACTGTTCGAAGGCACCCTTGAAGTCCTTCAGGTGGTAGAGAAGCTCGCCATAGGCGTAGCGGACGTCGTAGGCGTGTTCGTCCGTCGCGAACTCCACCAAATAAGACGCGTAGGCCTGCCGAGCGAGGTCGTAAGTGCCCGACGCGTCCTTGTGCCTGCCCTTCTCCAACTGCTTGGCGTCGTTGTGGTAGTCGATGGCGGCGCGACGGAGATTCTCCTCCACCTTGCGCATGGCTTCGGCGACCGCCGTGGGATTGGACGCATTTGCCCTAGCCCACGCGCTCTGTTTGCCGTAGTCGCGAAGCAGCCGCTGAATTTCTTCCAGCGTTCGGTCTTTGGCGCCCATCTTGCGGTAGGCGTTGATGATCTCGCCCTGGTGCTCGGGGCATTTCACGCCATTGGGGTCCTCAAGAATGAGGCGCCGGTACGTGTCCACGGCTTGATCGAATTTACCCTGCTCAAAGTACGTGCCCGCGAGGCGGGTCAACATCGTCTGAATCAGGTCTTTCTTCCCGAGTTTCGTGAAGTATTCGTAGGCGTCATTCATCGCGCCCGCGTCTGCGAAGAACCGGACCAAGTCCTTGAGGGCTTCGTCTTCAAGGTTGACGCCCTTCTTCTGGTCCGCCGCCATTCCCTGAGAGAACGACACCACGGTTTTCATCGTATCGATGCCGGCCGGGTAATCTCCCACGTTGTAGTAACACCACGCCAATTTATACATGGCGAATGGATACTTTTCCGAAGTCGTGTACTGCGTGGCCTTCAGGTACGCGCGCAACGCGGCGTAAGCGTTGTTCGCCTCAAAGTAGTATTCCCCAATAAGCACGTAGCTGTCTGGAACGTAGGTCGACTCCGGGTACAGCTTGACGAGCTTCTTAAAGGCCTCAACCGCGTCGTCTTTTCGTCCCACGTCTTGCAACGCAGAGCCTAAGAAGAACGTCGCCGAGTCTGCCCTGGCGTACCGAGGGTAGTTGGCGATGATGTTTTCATAAAGCTTGATCGATTTTTCCTGCCATTCGCGCGAGCCCACGTTGTTCGCGACGAGCTTGTCCGTAACGCAGCCTTCGGTGTTGAAGCACTTGTCGTACTCCACGTCGAATGCTGCCATTTCTTTGAGGAAAAGAAACCGACCCTGCTGGAAGTACAGGTCCGCCAAGCGGAGCATCATTTCCGCTTTCTGGTCGCCCTCGACACCCTTGCCGAGGAGTTCCTTGAGCCGCGAAATCGCCTCCAGCCGCTTCGCTTCCGCCTGTTTCGCAAATTCCTCGGAGATGTTCGCCGTCGTATCGACCTGGCGCGCTTTGAGGACGCGGCGCTCCTCCTCGGGGGCGTCAGCCGCAAACGCGGTAGCCAGTGGTGCGACCGCGAGCGCCACCACTAAACTAAGCCACAACGGCCGGGACAGACTGTGCATGGAGTTCCTCACTTGCAAGCACCGTGCTCGGCGTACTTGTAGTAGCCGAGTTCGTCGCGCCAGAATTCGCCATTGAAAGGCCAGTAGATGATGGTCTTGGACTGGGCGAAGTCGACCTTGTCTTCCTCACCCGCCGCGACGTCGGGGTTCTGAGTCTTGAATTCGTAGTCCTGACGCTGTGCGTCCACGACCTCGAATCGGATGATTTCGGACTGGATGAGCAGGTCCGCCATCATGCGGTATTGCTCCAGCATTTCCTGGAGGAAGACGCGCCCGGCTTGCTTCTTGTAGCGAAGTCGATCCTGCTCAAGAATCTGCTTCAGGCCATCACCAACCGTGTCCTTCCAAAGGGCTTTTTGCGCGTCGATTGAAACCACCTCGGCCTCCATCATGTCCAACGACCTGACATGGGATGCGAGCTCGCGGTTCCGAAGAATCCGCGCAAACATCGCCGGCTCTAAGGTTGAGTCATCCTTCCGGGTTTCGAAATAGGCTTCAAAGGCCTGATCAGATAGCTTGCGTCCCTCTTCCGACTTGTACTGATCCAGAAACGCCTCGATCTCCGATTTCTGCGGCGAGTATCGGGCGTCGAAGTCGATCAGAATGCGCTCGACCTCGCCGTACTCACACAAGTTGAAGTAGGTCAGGGCCCGCAGGAGCGTGACCTCGGGCAGGTACTCCTGCTGGTTGAAGTAAGGACTCTCAACCGTGAGCAACAGCCCAAGTGTGGTATTGAGGTCGTTCGTCACGAACGCAGCCCAGGCGCGCTCGAACAAACTCTGCGCCCAATACACACTGTCGCGATCCACCTGACCATAGTTCGTGAGCGCGGTGTCGTAGCGCTCCAACTGGTAGTAGATGCGCGCGATGTTCATGAGGGCGAGATCCCGCATGTCCTCCAACTGCGCAGCTTCCTCGGGTGTAGCGACCGACGGCTTCGCCTGAACGACGTCGTTGAACGCCTGCACCGCTGACCGGTATTTCTGCCGTTCCGAGCTGATGACGCCGTCGTAGAACCGCGCCCGCATGAACAATTCGGACTTGGGAGAGACCTGCTGGAAGAACTCGCTCGCTTCCGCGAGGTTGTCCTCCTCGAAGTTCTTGCGCCCCAACAGGTAGACGATGTGGTTCCGCGCTTCGCGTGGGAACGACTCGGGAGAGATCTGTTTCACCACCCGGAGCAACTCGTAGTCGTTGCCAGTCTGCTGGCTGATTTTTACGAGCCACGGAAGGGCATACTTGAAGTACGGATTGGACGGTCCCTTCCGGACCACTTCCATGAAGTAATACTGGGCACTTTGCACCATGCCGAGGTCGTTGAGCGACTTCGCCAGGTAGTATTGCATCCGAGTAGACTGGTCGGGGTACTTGTCCGCCACCAAGTAGTCGTACAAGCCCTTCGATGAGGTGAGGAACTTGCCAGCCGTGTAGGCCGCAACCATGTCCTCTACTTCTCTAGGGCCACCCTCGCCCGGCTCTTCCAAGTCGGAAGCCGTACCGGTTAAAGACTCGGTCGGATCGGGCGCGACTGGCACCGGGGCGCGAGGCGTCACGGGCGCAGGGGCGACCGGGGTCAGGGTGGGTGAGGCCGGCGTGGTCGGCGCGACCGGAACCGGTGCAGACGCGGACATGCCCTTGACCGCCGCGAGCACATCGGGCGGTGCCCCACGACCCACAAGGCAAGACAGATCGGCCGGCGTAAACACCTGGCCCGAGCTCTGAATCGTCATGACGGCCACGGACGAGGGCACATTCGCGCCGAGCATCTCCATGATCTGCTCGCACGACAACGCCCAGGCCGACGTCGGCGCAAGAAGACCCACCATCATCAATGCGGAGGACAACGGAGACATGGACATCACTCCTTCTCGCCAAAGAAGAACGAGGCCTGCGCCTGCAGGATCATGTTGTTCTTCATCTCCAAGGTCGTGGATTCCAGGACCTCGATATACGACAGGCCTCTGGCCTCGACCCGGAGCGCGAGGCCTTGGTTGAAGACCACCCGGATGCCGCCACCGTAGTTGAGCGTTGGGTGAAACTGACTCTCGGTCGCCACAGCCGGCTCTTCGCCAACGGCCTGCAACGCCTCCAAGTCGTCTTTCGTGTTCACGAAGCCGGTCCCGAAGGCACCGTACACGTCGAACATGATGATGCCATCGTCGAATACGGCGACTTTGCCGTAGATCGGTGAATACTGGAAGTTGACGTTCCCGAAGAACTGAATCTCCGAGATGTCCGGTGTCACCTGATTTTTTTCGATGATCTGGTCCGTGATCGGCTTGCGCGCGACGATCGGGGCGTACGTTGCCGCCACCTCAACGCCGAACACTTCCGTCACGTGGTACCCGAAGTCGACCCCGGCCACGTAGATGGACAAGAACGGGTCGTTGGCCACAAAGCCGACGAACGGTCCCGCTTCGTAGCGGTTGATCTTCATAAAGGTCTTGCGCTGGAGCGTCAGAATCGTCGGTTTGCGGCGCTCACCCGGCGTACCGAGGTCGGTCGTGCCTTCTTGCAACGACCGACGCTCCTCACGTAGGGTGTCTTCCGGCTGACTCTCCTCAGCGAGGATGTCATCGATTCCATCGTCCTGGGCGAATGCGGGGGTC
Source organism: Klebsiella pneumoniae (assembly GCA_945861065.1). Classification (GTDB taxonomy): domain Bacteria; phylum Myxococcota_A; class UBA796; order UBA796; genus SXOB01. The sequence goes on from CAMASI010000086.1 coordinate 11,407, forward strand.
GCGCTCATGACGAACGCGGCCGCGACGACCCGCCAAACGGCGTGGGGTGCGCGCACGAGGACTCCTAAAAGCTGTACAGACGGGGCTTCATCTTCGGGAAGAAGAAACCCACGCCGAACGAGGCGGTGAAGTTGTTGTACAAGCGCGACCCGTCCGGCGGGATGGCCGGGTCGTACTGAGCTTTCTGGTCGATATAGAGTGCAGACCGGACGTCGATCTTGAACGAAACCGTCTGCGTGACGAAGTAGTTCTGCCCGACGCCCAACGCCGGACCGACCTTGACTTCGTTGCCAAGTTGTTTGAGTTCTACGATGTCTGCGCCCGGTATGGTGATGTCCACGCCTTCGTCGTACACCGCATTGTAGTTCTGCTTGCTGACCATCCCGACGCCGACAAAGCCGTAGAAGTCGAAGTTGAGGACGGTTTCGCCAAACAGGTTGATCTTGCCGTACAGCGGCGCCCATGCGGCCCCAAAGTTGGCGCCAAGCACCACCTTGTCCAGGGGCTGTTGGAACGCAGCGGAGCTCGACGTCGAGGCATCGTGGGCGCGCTGCAGCAGCACGTCAACGAGGCCTTTGAGGTCGCTCTCGCCGAGGTCGGGCGAAAACCCGATCTGGGCCTGTGCCGACACTGTCTCGGCAAAGTGGTACCCGAAGGTCACCTGGCCGGTGTAGCGACGGGCAAAAGGGTTGTTGGGGACGTACCCGAAGCCTGGGGCCACCTCGAACCGCTCTTCCTTCAGGAAGTAGCGATTTTCGACAGCTTTGAGCGTGGTCCGACCTTGGCGGTGGGTTTCAAGTGCAGCGATGCCTGGGCTGTCGCTTGCGCGGGCCCTTGCTGGCGCGAGGCCGACGAACAGCATCACCGCCGCAGCGCAGAGGACACGGTACATCCGACGTCTCCGAGGGGGATCTGGGCGCCTGGGCCCGGGCCGCCGCGTCTTAGCACGCGTCCCGCGCAATTGCAGACCAGATCCTCGTAAGAAGCGACCCACGGCCTCAGGAACGCTGTTCCCACGCTCCTGTCAAACCTTAGTGACGACCGGAAAGCGCGCCATCACACCGTTGCCGCCTTGGTCCACCGACGCCAGAAGTGGCGTCGTCAATCGACGATCCACGCCACTTCCTTCCACGCCATTCCGCCCCTACGGTCGCGCACCACGGCCCACCACGTGCCTTGGGTGCCCGACACGGCGGGCGAGACGAACCCAGCGTCCAGATAGGGGTGCAGCGTGTAGAACTCAAGCAACTCGCCACCGGTCGTGTACCAAGTGACGTAGGGCTCCTCAGTTCGTACCTCTACGTCCCCCACGGAGTTCAGGTACTCGTACGTCTCGATGGAACCGTCCGACAGCTCCAGCGTCAACTCGTAGGGTTGATTTGGGTCCAAGTGAACGACCGCCTGCTCCGCGATCGGTACATCCTCGACCCGAAAGCCTGCCACGCCCGGATTGTGGTTGGGCGTAGAAGCCGTGCTCACCACCAGCCGCTTGTAGGCAGTCTCGAAGATCGAGAAATCCACATCCTCCGTGACTTCGACAAGGGCCTCCTCCGGCGCGGCGATCACCTCAATCAGGGTGTACAATCCCTCAAGCGCCTCCGAGGCGCTCAAGCCCTCGAGCGCGTCGAGGGGCGGGGTGTAGCTGGGTGCTAAGAAGGGTTCGTAGCCAATCAGGCCGTCCGGGACCGCCGTCGTGGCGCCCGTACCGGTCGTGGTCGGCAGCTCAAAAGCGCATCCGTACCCAAAGTCGTTGTCTTCGCACGCGAACCACAACACGGCGTGCGCGGGCTCGTCCTCCGGAATCGGTATCAAGCCCTGGAAGGTAGCAGTCCCCCCGGGCGCAATCTCCGGCGGCTCAGCGACAATCGCGAGGACCCGCGGCCGATCGACCAGCCACGCTGGCGACAAGTCTCTCGGCCTTGGGTACTTGTCTTGCCCAATGACACAAGCCATCAGCGTCAAGCAGCTCACGAGACGAATCACGGCCACAACATCACCTCAAACCCAATGTTGGGAATGAACGGAAGGCCGCGCACATAGGCCACTTCGGTATAGTCGTAATTGTACGTCGTAAACTCGCTGTTGACGCCACGAACGACATTCATCAAGTCCACGTAAGTGTCCAACCGCCACTTCTTGAACACCCAATCGCGATCGAGACGAATGCTGGTCTGCGCGTAGGGCGGCAAGCGCGTGAGATTGTCCGACACCGAAAGGCCGTTGTGGAAATTGCCGTCGACGTCGTACACAGCCGTATCGTAGAGGTCCGTCGGGTTGCCGGTCACGTACTGTACCTGCGCACTGACCTCGAACGCAGCGGGCAACTTGAGGGACCCCTGGGCACTCGCAATATGGGTCTGGTCGAAGTCAAACAGGTACCAGCAGTCCCCGCTTCCGAACAGGTCATCGCCCGTCGTTGGAGGTGTTGCAGCGCCACAGGTCGGGGAATCGCGACGGGCCGACCTCGACAGCGTGTAGCTGATCCACCCAAAGAACGGCCCCACGGGGTCGTGCCGCAAGATGACTTCGACACCAGCGGCCCGACCGTCGCCCAAGTTGACAAACGGGTTGCTGCCAAACCCCGTCCACGCTTCGTCGTACACGATGAGGTCGCTCATCCTCCGGTAGAACACGTCGACGTCGTAATGAACGGCATTGTTGATCCGTTGCTCCCACCCGACTGACGAGGACCAGCTGGTTTCGTGAAACACGTCCGACACGGTACCCACACCGATCGCCTCTTGGGGTTGCGGCGGTTGGTGGTACAGGCCGCTGGACGCCTTCAACGACACCCGGTCGCTCACCGTGTAGCGAGTCAACAATCGGGGATCGAAACTGGTTGTGGTCGTCGTGACGACGTCCGAGCCCCCCGTGATTGCACCGTTCGCCACCAACGTGATGGCGTTGAAACGCAGCCCAGGGCTGAGCAACCATCGGTCTGCGTCGGTCAATGGCCGGAGATCGAGGCGCATCCACGGGTCCGGCGACCAGAAGGACCCCGATCCACCAAAGCTCACGCCCTCCCTTTCCTTGAGCGGGTCGTCAAAGTCGGTGATTTTGACCGCACTCGAGAAATCGAAGCCCCACGAGCCACCGAGGAAATCCACCCCTGGCACGAACGAGATGTGCGGCGTCGGGCTGAACGGCATCTCCGCCCGCAATTCTCCCAGCAACTGCAGGTTCGAAAGCGTGAATTCCTGCCCAAGTCCAAGGTAGGCCGTGTCCACGCCGAGCGCGGCTGTGCCATCCAGGCGCAAGGTGTCGCTCAGCGGCCGACCCCACTGGCCGACCAACCGATGCGTATTGTATTGGGTACGGAAATCGCCTTGTGTGTCTTGGTCCGACCCCTGCGCCACATCCTCCGGCGTGGAGATTTCCAGAACATCGTCAAAGCCATACAGGAACAGGCTGGCACGCCGGTCCTTTTGCGTCGGCGGAACCCACTTGATTTGGTAATCCCAGTACCTGGGTTTGACGATGAAACCCGTATCACCCGTGAAAAAAGGGATGAATAAGTCAATATATGAACGCCTCGCCCCAATTGCGAGCCCGTGTTTATGGCCTTCCTTGCCTACTTGTTTCTCGAACATGACCTGGCTGTCAAGGATGTCAGCCCCGAATGAGATTCGGCCACCCTCATCAAACTCCGACTTCGTGCGCACATCGACGACACCCCCCATGGAGCGACCGTACTGAACGCCGTAGCCGCCCGGAAGGTAATCGACCGATTGAATGAGATCTGGCGAGAGCACCGATGTGGTGCCCGTCAAGTGGTAGATAATTGGAATGCGAATACCGTCGACATACACGCCCGAGTCTTCGGGATTGCTGCCACGAATCACCAGTAAGCCGGTTCCAAACGGCGTTCGTGCTGCTCCAGGAAGAGTCTGAATTACCTTCAGCGGGTCGCCAAATGTCCCGGGAATACGACGAACTTCGGCGATACTCACCGACCTGCGCGTAACCTCCGTCGTCTCCCCCTCGTAGGTGGCCACGACTTCGTTTTCCCGCCATGCGGTCGGGACCAACCAAACCTCAGCGACCGCAACCTCCCCGTCCACGACCTCGACCTCGACGTCCGCCGTCACATGGAGCGCGTCAACCACTCGCAATACGACGGGGCCATTGGGTACACCCCGCAGCTCGAAACGGCCGTCACTATCGGTCGTTCCAACGATTTCACCCCCAAGAATCGCGACGGTGGCGCCGACAACCAGGCGACGGGTCGCCTTCTCCCGTACGACGCCTTCGATTCGCACGGGAAGCGGGGCGTCCACGACCTCCTCCGCGAGTGCAAAGCCGTACGCGAAGTCGAAGACCACCGGAACGGGCCCGTCTTCCGTCATGGCCGGCGTGAACCGCATCTGCCGCACCGCTGCGACCGCCGCTTCGTCAAAGCCGTGGCCCACGGCCGAGACCACCACGACGTCGGTGACAACACCGAGGCCATCCAGCGTGACGCGAAGTGTGACCGTTGCCTCCAAACCGAGCGCCAAGGCCACTGCCGGGTAAGGCGCCTCCACGTACGTGGCGATCTGTGGGCCGGCGACAATGGCGGGTTCCTGCGCCCACGACAACGCAGCCCACAAGCCTAATGTCATCATAACGAGACCTTCCGAAACGTACACGCGAAGGGCACGCCGGAAACCGACTGGACCGTCGCACCGGAAATGCCCGGATCCCACCGCGAATCTCTGAGCGCCGCGATGCACGCCGCGTCGGCCGCCGGATGTAAGGACTTCTGGACCTTGACCTCCGACACCGTGCCGTCGGAAACCACCGTCAACACCACCTGCACGGAACCTTCAATGCCCAGCTCACGCAACTCGGAGGGCACGTTCAACACCGGTTGACGCTTGATTTTGGGTGGCTTGCTGACGGCACCGAACGCGACTGGCTTGAAATCCACGGCCTCGCCCAGCTTGAGCCCGCTTCCCTCGGCACGAACCGACGTCGTCGTGCCGGCCCGAACCGTGAAAGCAGTTCCCGAACCCTCAGCAAAACTAGTTTGGGAAAGGCCCTGCACCACGACGGGGACGGTGTCCACCTCGGCTACAGGCGGGTCAGGCTCTGGTTCGGCCTCGACTGGCGCCCTTGGCTTCGGCTTCTCAGGCTCCGGCTCCGGCTCCGGCAGTGGCGGAGGCGGCGGCGGAGGCGGAGGCGGTTTCACCACCGTCATCTCTGCCCAGACGAGGCCCACTGGCGTGCGCGGCGGGACCAGCGAGGCTGAACCCGCCAAAGCCAAATGCAACGCCACCGAGCCTAGGACCGCTAGCCACAACGGCAAACGCGCGTTCACGTCGTCGTCGAGCACCTGAGCGTGCACAGCTACCTCGGATCCGGCGGCACGGCGGTGGCCTCGTCGATTTGAATGGCGAATTTTGCCACCCCTTCCGACCGAACCAAGTCGAGAATCCACACCACACGACCATGCTGAACGGCACGATCTGCCGCGATCAGCACCACCACATCCTCACCGAGCGCCTTGGCCTGCGTAATGGCGGATTTGATCCCGTCAGCGTCTGTCGCCAACCCATCCAGCAACAAGGTGCCGTCAGCGAGCAGGGTAATTCCCAACGAGGTCTGCGCGCCCTTCTCACCCGTGGCGGCGTCCGGAAGGGTGACCTGAATCGACGACTTCACAATCGTCGTTGCGGTCACCATGAAGATGATCAAGACCACAAGAATGATGTCCACGAACGGCGTGATGTTGATGTTGTTGAAACCTTCGTCGTCGTTGCCACCAGCGAATGCGCCCACTCAGGCTCCCGTCATACGCGCGACGACCAGGCTGGCCACACTTTCTGCACGCGCCACGCGGGACCGCACGATTCGATGGAAGACGTTGTACAAGACGACCGCAGGAATCGCGACCAATAGGCCCACCGCAGTCGCGACAAGCGCCTCCGAGATTCCGCCCATCACGGCGTCGCTCGCAAGGCCCGCGTCCAGAGACAGGTCATGGAAGGCCTGAATAATCCCCAAAACCGTACCGAATAGGCCGATGAAAGGTGCGTTGGCACCCACGGTGGCGAGAAGTGCGAGCCCGCGCTCCATCCCTAGTTTCTCGGCGGTCGCACTGCCGCCCATCGCTTTTTCTACCGCCGCTGGACCCGACGACGCCAACTCCAAACCCACTTGCAACACGCGGGACTCAAAGCCCGTGAGGGTACTGAGCCGTGTTCGCAGCGTGCCAACGTCGCCGTCCTTGAAAAAGGCATCGACCGCAATCCGTAACGGCGCCCCGGGCGTCGAATCCCGGGAAAAAAACACCAGTCGCTCCAAACTGACCGCGATGCACAGCACCGACAGGCCGAGAAGCAACCAGAGGACCCAACCTGCGCCGAGCAGCGCCAACGACAACATGCCCTGCTCTAGCACCCTGAGACCTCACGATGGCCCGCCCTGTAAGCAGCACCCCGCGCCAACGCCCGTCTCCGATTGTCTCTACGCCGGAAGCGCGGGCCCCCACGCGCGCTTGGGCGGCGTCAATCCACACACGTCGCTATGCCCAAGCGCCCAGCCTCACAAAACAGATGCAGGTACCCTGGAAGGATCGCTTCCACCTGAAGACACTCGTCCTTCGCCATCGACAGGTGACCCGTACACTCGGGATCGGTGCCCAACGTGGTTGTAATCAAGGCGCGAGCGTCGTCGTACGGAGGCGTGCCCGCCTCAATTTGAATGGGCGGATCAGGTTCAATGCCGATCATCGACCACGCGAGTGTGATGTCGCCGATGCTACGCTCAAACCCGTGCGCGAATCCCCAGCTGGCGCACACGGGTGTGGCCCGGGGCGCGATGACCCAGTCCACAGGCAAACCCGTCACCTGATCCAGCTCCAAGGGCCCGGACACCACGACGGACGCAGCAGCGCGGAAATCACCACCAAGAAAATGAGCGAAGGCAGCTCCCTCTGACCATCCGAAGACGACGATCCGGCCCCAATCAAATGTGCCCGGTCCGGTTAGATAACTGCCCCAGCCCATCGTGGGATCCTCGGTGTCCAGCGCCCGTAATACCGCGTCCAGACGACCGACGATGCTGTCATCGTACGTGATCTCGTAGGCGTCCGTTCCGTCGATTCCGTACACGATTTCGCCACGTGCGCCTTCGCTACATTCCGGGTCAAGACCTACGCAGCCCACGAATGCGTCCAGACTGCTCGCATACCCGAGGTGCAGCACGCGGTACCCAGCAAAAGCAGCCCACTGACGAAGTTGGTTCAGGTCGGCGCCGTCTCCTGACCCTAGCATCAGGAACAGCGGGTCACGCAGCGCGATGTCTGTTCGCCAAGCGATTCGATGGAGACGCCGACCGTCCGAATGGGTGTCTGGGTCCTCTGGATCCTCCGAACAGTACACCGTGGCGGGGGGATCGAGCAGACACGGGTTGAGCGTGTGGTCCTCAAACGTGGCAACGCCCGGCCACGCTTCGGCAGTCTCACAAAAGCCGCATTCCCAAAGGTCGTGATCTGGGTCGTCTTCATCCACGAGCCCGTCGCAGTCGTCGTCCACGCCGTCGCACGCCTCGCCGAGTCGGGGAATCGCGGGATCGCCATCCGCGCAGTCACCGGCACAAACACTCAGGCCATCCTCGTCCAAATCGCTATTGTCGGGGTCTACGACGCCGTCGCAGTCTTGGTCTTGTGCCGCATCACAGACGGACGCCGCACCGGGAAAGGTTGTGGCGTCCCCGTCATCACAATCTCCGCCGCGATCGACGAGGCCAACAACGGAGTCGCAGTCCTCCTGCGTCACCGCCCCGCCCCAGGTGTCCTGATCCGCGTCAACGTACCGCGTCGGACACGGGACGGTTGACTCCTCGGGTGGATGCACCGCCGTCGAGCACGCCAAAAGCGCCAGCAGCCACACCATGTCGCCCCCTCGCGGCATCTTAGCACCTCCTTTGTCCAAACCCTACGGTCGCGGGTCGACGGAAAAAAACGGAACCGCGGGGGCAGTTTGGCGTCTGCAGTTTCGGAGGTTCCGATGACTACTCGCACATTCTCATTCGCTCTGGCCCTCACTGCGGCGTCGCCTGCACTGGCAGGCGACGAGCCAACCGAGAAAGGGTTCATTTATAGTCCAAAACAACTGATTGATTTTACCAACCCAGCGCACATTACCGGTGAAATCGTCCGCCCAGCAGGGGCCTTCACGCTGGCTCGACGCCGCGCAGAATTCAATCCCATGATCCACCTGCGCGCTGATTTCGTCCCCGAAATGGTCCAGTCGGTCGACGAAATGAAGTAGCGCTAAGGGCCCGCGCAAAAATAAGTTGCAGCATCGAGGGCTCAATGGCGCCCGCCGCGCAAGGCGCGGGGTGCAGCCGAACCGAGGAGTACGTGGCGTACTTCGCAGGTTCGGCGGGGTCCGCGCAACGCAGCGCCGCGGGATGCCAGCGAGTACGAATGCGCAAGTTATTTTTGCGCGGGCCCTAAGGGCCCGCCGCAAAATAAACAGGGCATCTCGCGCGGGGCTGCATCCCGCTGGGCTTCGTCACGGGGACCCCGCCTTCCCTGCGAAGTACGCTGGGTACTCCTCGGTCAGGCTGCGC
>CAMASI010000087.1 GCA_945861065.1 Klebsiella pneumoniae
CGGAGTGCGTCAAGCACGCCTTCCCTCGGGTTGCACCCCGTTCCTCGTCCGGCGGCGGCCTCACCTCCCTCGCGACGGTGCTCACCGCTCTCTGCCGAAACGAGCAAGCTCGTCTCGGCGGAACCGCTATCTCCGACAGGCTGCTAGCAGGGCTCGGAGTCCGGGCTCCAAGACGGCGGCTGTTTCGTCTTTCCGATCGCGGTGGAAGAAATGACCTCCGTCGATGGGGTGAAGTCGGAATTCGGATGTCGTGTGGGTGGCCCATGCGGCTGCGGAGGACCGTGGGACCATCGCGTCTTCGGTACCCCACAGCGCTTCAATCGGGACGTTCAGCGCGGGCTCGTCTCGGTACGTGTAGGTGTCCAACAACGTGAAATCGGCGCGCATCGTCGGCAAGAACAGCCCGAGTAGGGCGGGTTCATTCCGAATCACTGCCGGAAGGGGTCCGTATCGAAGCTCGACGCCTTCGATGAGGCCCGCGTCCGGAAGTTGAGACAACTTTGGCCTGTGCTCGGGGAGGTGTGGCGCGTGCCGTGAGGCCACAAACAGCCGAGACGGCATGGGACGCCGCGTGCGCCGCAACGTCCGCGTCAGTTCGAAGGCAACCCAACTTCCGAGGCTGTGCCCGTAAAAGGCAAAGGGCGCGAGTCGCAGAAGTGGCGCCAGGTCTGCAACGAGTGCATCGACGAGGTCCGGCATCGCTGAAAATGCGCGCTCTGTGAGTCGGTGTTCTCGACCTGGCAACACCACCGGGCACATGTCGACGTGGCCGGGAAGATACTGCGCCAGGGCCCTGAACTCGGCAGCGCCCCCACCCGCGTAGGGAAAATAGAACAAACGAGCCCGGGCCTCGGTGCGCGCCCCTCGAACGAAACTCACGGGTCAGTCGCCGCGCTTTCCGCCCATGGGGCCGTCGATCATGCCGATCACCATGAGTACGGGCATGATCCCGCCAATGAGGGCTGGCCCGATGCCTACGAAGATGATGCCCGGCATTCCGATCACGCACAGGATTTCGACGACGGTCTGGGTGAGCATAGAAACTCCGTTGGATGCGTGAATAGCGTGGCGGTGGGGCCTGGGCGACGTCGAGCGTGTCAGCGCAACGAGACGGGGCAGGGGAGCGGGTGATTCGCCACAACCGCGCGGGCGGCCGCGGCCTCCATCCGCGACTGCTCATCGGGCCCCGTGGGTTCGACTTCGATTTCGGTTCCGGTTTGCGCCAAGTTGCTTTGGCGACCGATTTCAGCGCCGTCTAGGTAGATGGCGATTTCGCCGGAGGTGTTGGCACCCTGCCAGGAAGCTATTTTGCGCGCGTCGTCGGCCGACAACTCGAACACCGTGACCGGGATCGCGCGAATGTCCATTCGAACGGAGGCTGCCGCGACCGCCGGGACCAGCGGTAGGCCGTTTCCTTGGGCCACCGAAACGTGCCCCGGCGTAGCGAGGGTGAGCGGGATGTCTGCCGCTATTCTGGCGTCTTCTGGCAACGTGACGGTGACTACGAAGCCTCCTGCGTCTGCGACAACGATGGCGTCTGTGAACCCCATCTGCGTCAAACGGTTGAGAATGACGCGGCCCGCCTGAGGGCATCCGTCGAAGCCAAGCGCGGTCGAAGCGCCGCTCGCAGGGCGGCCCGACCAGGCCGTAAAACCGAGGTAGCCGTACGCGCAGAAGACAGCGGCGATGGCGAGCACGGGAATGCCTAGCCAAAGGCAGCCGGCGGTCGGGAGTTTGGGTGGCGCTTGAGTCACGTCCGTGCTTACCGCGGCGCCGGGCGGAAAGCGCCCACCCAGCGGTCCATCTCTTCCCAGAGAGACCAAACCCATTCAAGGCGGTCGCCGTCTGCGGTGGGGCGAGACGCAGCGTCGAATCGGTCGATGCGAAGGCGGATTTCCCGTCCGATGAGCGCGCCATTGGCCATAGCGCGAAGGTCGGCGGCATCCTCGAACCCGACGTGCATGAGGACGACGACGTCGCCGGCGATACCGTCGAGAAGGGAGAGCACGCCGCCGGGTCGCGGTGGGAGCACGTTCACCAAGCGCGCAGCGCGGGCGCCAAGCACGGGGTCTTTCGACATCAGACGTTGGACCGCCAGCATCTTGCGTGTCGTCGTGAACCGGGTGCCCTCTGGGTAGATCAACACCCCTTCCCGGGGTCCGAGGTCCGTCGTCAAAGCTCGGACGCGCTGTGCGTCCTGGGCGCTTTCGGCGCCGTCGCGTCGAACAAAAGCGTTGGGAAGTCGCTGGCCGACGAGATCGAGGCACGGCGCCCAAAGCAACTCGTGTTTGAGCACGTACCGAAGGGCGATGTCGTGGGGCTTCGCCACATACTGGGCAGCGAGGACCGTGTCAGCGAAACTGGTGTGGCGGACGAGGAGGAGCGCGGGGCCTGAGAGGCCGCCGGTGCGGTCCTCTACCGTCACCGTGAGGTCCCACACAGACAGCGCTGTGGTCCACAAGAAACCGAGGTAGGTCGCTTGCAGCCTCCGATGGCGGGCGAGGTCCCCTGCGGGGAACACGAGGCCGACGGCGCGAAGGACCAGGGCGATAGCCAGTCCTACGCTTTCGACCAGGAGGAACACAGCACCAAAAACGATCAGGCGGGTCCATGCGAATCGGCTCTGCCTTACCAAGTCCGAACCGAGGGCGACGACCAGCCACAAGGGCAAAAGGGTCCACACCACCGCAAAGGCCAACGTGAGTGCTGACCAGGAAATGAGCCGACGGGGAATCTCAGGCAAACTTCGCCCCGTGCACGTGCGCCGAGTCGTTACCACGGGACAGAGGTGTTTGTGATCTGGACCTTGTTGATCGCTGGTTGTTCTGCGGCGGACCTGAAGGGCCACAAGCCCACGATCGCCATTTCGGTTCCAGAGTTTAGTGCTTTGTCCGAAACCGGCGCCCCAAGGTCGCGGGCAGATTTGATCGGCCATCCCACGGTGTTGTGGTTCTTTCCGGTGGTTGGCACCCCGGGTTGAACCAAAGAGGGTTGCGGGTACCGCGACCTGAAGCCGGAATTCGACAAACTCGGCGTGAGAATCGTCGGCGTGAGTTGGTGCGAACCGGCCGCCGCGAAAAAATGGGCAGACGCGCAGAAATTTGGATTCGAGGTGTGGTGCGACACGGCGCACACGCTGTCAAACGCCTACCACGCGGGTGGAACACGACCGTTTCCCGCGCGCGTGACCGTCGTATTGGCGGCAGACGGTTCGGAGATGCTCGAGTACACCGATGGAATAAGCGTCGGGACGCATCCACAGGACGTTTTGGACGACCTCAAGCAGGCGCTATCGCCGCCGCTGTGATGTCGTAGCGTAGCTGAAGGAAGGGCAAGCCGAATATCGCGAGTCGGTGTGTGGCACAGAGGCCGGTAGCGGTTCGCCGCACCTCAATGGACTCACGAAGCGCGCGGACGTAGCGGGCAGGCCCATCGTGGGGGATGAGGTAGAGTCCGGGACCTCCAGGTTTGCCGCCGTCCTCCACGAGGTCAAGGCCGCCGGCCTCGCTGAGGTGGGCGCGAAACAGGACGACGGCCGCACCGCCGGGAATTGGAAAATGGACGGAGACGCAGGGGTTGGTTTCCGACGCGACGGACGCAACGGCGTACAGACTTCTGTACATCGTGGCGCCATTTGCGACGTAGCGACGGAACCACCAGGTTCCCGCCGCAGAAGGAATCAATTCGTTGGTGAGCGTCTCACCGGACCGCATAGGCAATTCGAGTTGCCCCCATCGCCGCGCCCAAATTCTGGTCCACAACCCACCCAGGTGGCGAAAGCCAAACCGCCAGGCGACGTGCACGTCCAGACCGTAACGGGCAGTCCGGACATAAAACGTCTGCACGAAGGCATCGATCTCGCTGGGATCAAACGTGGGGCCCGCAAGCCCTTGCAGGGAGGGCAATAGGCCTGCGTCGGGGTCCGGCGTGGCGTCCGGAGCGGGGCCTCGTTCGCGCAGTTCAAGCCAGGGGAATCGAGGGGTTGGCGGGCACAACGCGAGCAGGGCCCACAAGAGGCGGTCGGCGAACGAGAGCGGAGGCCCGTCGGTTGGCGCCACGGCTCCTCCCACGGCGGGGTAGCACAACCCATGCACCCTCGCGTTCACCCATCGGAGCGAAAGGACGTTCGGCGCCATGGCATCTCCGAATTTGACGCCGATGGTTTTGTGGCGCGAGTGCGGGCCGCCAGAAATCGGGTGAGCCTGCTTCGTGCGTTCTACGCGCGCTACCCCTGCAGGGTCGGCACGCTGCACGAACTCGCTGCATCTGGAATTGCGCTTGCACGCATGGCGGCTCGGTCACCGGCCTACGATGCCATCGGAGATCGGCTGCTGCCGGTAGATGCGTCGGGAAGGCCCCGGACGGAGGCTTGGGGCGCCTACGTTCGGTCTTTTGAGGAAGGTCGTCCCGAAGACGTGCGCGAAGAAGCCTGGTTGGCGGCACACCTCGCAGACATGGTGGTGGTCCGCGCCGAGGGGTGGTTGACGCGATTTGAGGCGGAGAAACAGGCTCACAAAGGGGATTCGTCGTGGGCGCTGCTGGACGCTCATATGGCGGCGACGCTTGGGACGCGGGTGCACGACGACGTGGCGCTGGCGGGCCAGATGGCGATGGAGACCGCCATTGCAAAGAGCTTGTGGACGGTCATTCGTCGGGAGATGGCCACCGGGATGGGGCTCGTGCGAACCTACGCCTGGGCCGCGGTCCGCGCGACCCTTCACGGTGGCCCGTGGGTTCCGCCTCATCTTCCTTCGGATAGGGCGCTGGTTTGTCGACTTGTGCTCACCACCGCGAAATTGATTCGGGTTGGGCGGGTATTGCGAAGGGGATATTCCGCGCGCCGACGCGGTTCGCTGCGTCCGCAAGGCGCTTGGTCCTTGCTCCCGTCTCTGGAATTGGCCTTGGGCAGGGAAGCGCTGGCCCGAATTCACCCTGACGTGACCGCAATGTTTGAATCTATGGATAGTTTCGACATGACTGCAAGTGTGCACCTGCGCGGAAAGGCCTCGCGCGCGCTTGCATGGGTCGGAACTTTGCTGGTCGGGCAAGGAATGTACGAAGCCGACCTGGAGCAGGTACCCGCGCGGTTTCGGCTGTTCCAGCGAGACGACGGTTCAATTCATTTCGTGAGGGAATTCTGGTGCGCAGAGGAGGTTCGTGTCTTCGACAGCGACTTCGTCGTGAGGACCATCGATGGACGGCAGACGCTCGTCGAGGTGTTCGAGGACATCGGCGTTGCCGCGATGATGAGGACCGATGTGCTTGAGGACGGAGGCGTTTCAATGACCGTGGTCAGGGTGTTTATTCGCGGCGCTGCACTCTCTCCCGGGCCGTTTGAGGTGCGCTTCGAAACGCGGCCAAGCTCGGAAGGCGTCGTCGAGGTGACCGGTCGCTTGACGAATCACGGGCGAGGGCCGATCGGTCGTCTCGCATCCTGGTTTGGGATTCCGTTTGCGGCAGGTGAAATCCGTTATTTAGGCACGAGACGGCGGGCGGAGCCTCAATCTGACTAAATCCAGTTTATTCTACGGTTCGCCAGGACAATTGTAATCCTGCTTCGGTAAGAATGGGCTCCAGCGCTGCACGGGGACCGAACAAGCCTGTGGAATGATTCAACGGGCAGGGCGCAAGCCATGCCCGTAAGGCTTCGTTGTCGACCGCCGACAATCCGTCACCAAATTCACTCGGCGAAGGGGGGGCCGTGCCCGCAGTCACCAAGCGCGCCAGCCACGATTCGGCAGCCTCGAAACTTGGGAAGCCCGCGCCGCGCGCACGTGCCGCTCCCTCCTGCGCCCGCCAGATCACACCTTTGCTGGTGTCAGGAACCGCGGAAATGATGTCTTTCACGATAGACAAGACCTCCGGGATATCCGCGTGGGCGGCGTCGGCCGTAATTGTAAGCCAACCTGTATCGGAAGCTTGCACGAGTTCTGCGGAAGGCGAGTATACTAGGCCCGGTCCTCGACGTAGCTTACGTTCCAGCGCGTCTGTGATGAGGAACTGGCCAAGCGACGAAACGGCACCCAGCGGATCTGCGCTTACGGGGCACACGAATTGGACCGCGCTCGTGGACTGAAGCGGCATGGCGAACCCGACGACCATGGGCGTGATCGGCATCGCCTTAGCGGTCGGGGCTTCGGGTGCTTTGCGTTCGGGCGGGGCGATATTGTAGTCGTCGAACCAGCGAGATGCGAGGTCTCTTGCGCCAGCCTCGTCAAAATCGCCAACGAGGAGCAACTGCAGACTTGCGGGCGCAACGGCGCTGGACCACATCGCCGCAAGCTCCTTTGGCGAACCCAGCGGCGGACCGCTCGCTTGCACGTACCGTTCATCTAGCCATTCTCTCCAGGCCTTAACGGACCCCTCCTCTTCCTCTTCGGCCGTGTCTTCTTTTTCGGTCTTTGACTCAGGTGCCGATTTTTCGGCCTTTGGGGCTGCGTAGTGCGCACCCTCTAGCGTGTAGCGCGCAAGCGCCAGTGCGACATCGCCGTTAAAGGCCTGCGCAACCAATCGCATGTGGGCGGGCCCATAGGACCAATATTGCTCGATTCCATAGGCCATATCGTATTTGACGTGCCACGGGTCCTCTAGCGGCTGTCGCAACCCTGTCTTGAGTGCGTCCCATTGCAGCTTTCCGCGGTCTGGACCTACGGGCAGAATGACGGAAACGAGCACGCGGCCTTGGCGGCCATAGTTTAGCCAATCGACGGACATCCCATTGTCCAACTTGAACGTGCCATGGGTTCGGTTCGCGCCGTCGTCCGCGAGCGACACGAGGCGCTGCGCGCCGGGTGCTACGGCTGTTGCTGACGGTTGACGGGACCTGGAGACGTCGGCGGCCGGCCCCTCACCGGTACCTAGACCGGGTTGAACGAGCACCGTGGCCATCTGTGTCCGTTTGACCGCATCGCGCCACGGAAGGGCCAAGGCGAAAAACTTGCCGGACGTGGGAGGTGTTTGAATCTCGTGCCACCCCCATCGATGAATATCTATGGCTCGCTGGGCCGAATAGCTCCAAGGCAAGATGTCGGGTGCGACGAGGCGATCGAGCTGAACCGCCCAATGCAGCGCAGCCTCAGGCGCAGCATTCCGGATGGCGCGACGTGCGCGGCGGGCGACTTTGTTGGCCACGGTACCGGCGTTGTCGGCAGGTTCCATCGGAACTGAGCAGGAGAGAAACTCGCCGAAATCCAGATCGCTGGCCGAACACACGACGTCTCGTTCGAAGTCCTCGGACAGGGAATCGCCGATAATTCGAGCGATAGGCCCAGCCAGATCGACCTCTTGCGGATTGGCCGGCCCCAACCAGCCGACCAGTAGTTCGGAAGCTGGGATGGCCTGGGAAACGACGAAAGGCGTATGGGAAGGCCGTTCTCCAGGGCCGGAAGCGTCGATTTCCCGCCTTGGGCACGTTGGCGCCTCCGAGGAAATGCCAACTGCCAAGGTTTCATTTACGAGTCTGCCTACCGTCTCCACAGGAAGGTCGGCGACGAGGAGAACGGTGGATCGCTCGGGCGTCCATGCTGCCACACCCTCTTGAACAAGGGCCAACGTGACGGTCTCCAACCCTCGCTCGGTGCCGATCGGGATGTGCCCTAAGGGGTGTGTGGTTCCGAACATGCGTTCGTAGAGGGCTGCGGTGGCCACGCTCCAGCCGCGTTCCCTGGCCTCGGCCCGAACGACTTCGCGCTCCGCGAGAAGATCGGCCTCCGTGAGGTCTCGCAGCGGCTGCAGAAAACGTTGGGCCTCATCGGAAAGCAATGCCCTCAGCGCGCTTTTTGGGGCCACGGTTTGAAAGGTCCAGCGCACGGGCTCCGTATGGGCGTTGGCGGCGATTCCGTGGTCTCGTTGGGCTGTCCATCGGGGAATACCGTCGGCGACCGGCGCTTCGAACCACAGGTGCTCCACGAGGTGTGCCAGCCCTTCCATGCCCGCGGGCTCGACGGATGAGCCGCCGGAAATGACCGTTTGTACGACAATGTTGGGTCGTCCGACCTCGCGTATATAGGCCACGAGTAGGCCATTCGATAGGCACCAAGTGGTCAGATCTTCCTGCACATCCGGCCACTTCAATTCCGGCCTATCTGGGGCGGCGTGGGCGACATTTCCGCAGGTCAAGGCAACCAGAGCGGTGACCGAGCAGGTTGAGGGTAGGAGCGCCAGCGAGCACCGAGCGGAGCGGGCTGCGGCGCCCGTGACGGAGGAGCGGAGCCAGCGACACCCCATCAACCTGTTCGGGCGCCGCTCTAGGAAAACCAATGGGCCGTCCATTGAGGACCGGTGTGGAAACCCAGGCGCGTGGCAATGCGTTCGGACGCGAGGTTGGCTGCGTCCCAATGCGGTTTCAGTCCGCGGTGGAGGACGGCGGTCAACCACGCGGCAGAAACGCGGCGGCCGATGCCGCGACCCCACCACAGCTCGGCGACGTCGATCTCAGCTTCCGCATCATCGTTGTGGTGCGCAAAAGCGGTCGCGCCTGCGATAAGCTCGCCTCCCAGCCATACGCCGACGCCGGGAACCTGTTCGAAGGGCACGGGCGCTAGCGTCTCGGCGAGGGAACGGAAGGCGTCCACCTCCTGCGGGACAGCTTCCCGCAGGGCCCCGAGGCCGTCGCTGGGCGCCAGCGCCGCCGCATCGAACAGCGCCGGGGGTATCATCGACCTGCGGTGTTCGGCGCGAAGACGAGCGCCCCAGGCGTGCTGAAGGCAGGTGGACCAAGCTGCGCCGCTCACCCAAACTGAACTCGCCGGAAGGTGAGCGGGCCAGTCGTGGTTGGGTTCTCCCCCGAGGAAATTGAATGTATTGACCAGAAGACGAGCGCAGCGGGGCGAGGAAACGTCGTCAACCCATAGGTTGCCGTGTCCCGCCAGTCCGGCCCGAACAGCGACCTGCAGGTGTAGCCCCGCGAACAGGGGGAGCAGGTTCGAATCCGGTAGAACTGCTATCATTCTACGGAAAACGAGAAGACACTGCCGTCGCTTGAGACGCGCACAACGTCGCCTGCTGCAAACGTACCGCTGACAACGGCCTTTGCGAGGGGGTTCATGAGATACGTGGTGATGGCGCGTTTGAGTGGCCTCGCGCCAAATGCAGCGTCAAATCCAAGGTCACACAACGCGGTTCGAGCGTCCGGGCTCAATTCCAACGTGAGCTCTCGATCGACCAGGCGCTTCGCGACGAGTCCGAGTTGAATTGCGAGGATAGCGTCCATATCCTCACGGCGCAGGCCATCAAAGATTATGCGTTCGTCGATTCTGTTGAGCAGCTCAGGCCGGAAAGCACGCAACAGCTCCTCGTTGACCGCGCGACGGGCTTGTTCGCGGTCCGTTCCAGCCTCGAGAATCCGAAGGCTTCCGAGATTGCTTGTCAGAATAATTACGGCGTTGCGGAAATCGACCACGCGGCCGCGGCTGTCCGTCAGGCGTCCGTCGTCCAGTAATTGCAGGAGCACATTGAAGACGTCAGGGTGCGCTTTCTCGATTTCATCGAGCAGTACGACCGCGTAGGGCTTCCTTCGAACCGCTTCTGTGAGCTGCCCACCTTCATCGTACCCAACGTACCCCGGTGGCGCACCAATTAGGCGGGCGACGGAATGTTTCTCCATGTATTCGGACATGTCGATTCGCACGATGGCACTGTCGTCGTCGAAAAGGAACTCCGCCAACGCCCGGGCAAGCTCGGTCTTGCCAACGCCCGTGGGGCCCAGAAATAGGAAGGACCCCAAGGGGCGATTTGGGTCCTGCAATCCGGCTCGCGCGCGACGGACGGCGTCTGAAACGGCAACAATCGCTTCATGCTGCCCCACAACCCGCCCATGCAGTCGGTCCTCCATCGACAACAACTTCGCTTGTTCCGTTTCGCGCAAGCGCTGAACCGGAATCCCGGTCCACTTTGCGACAACCGCGGCGATATCGTCTTCGGTGACTTCAGTACCGAATATGGAGCCGGCGCCTTGTTGGGCCGCGAGGGCCGCGTCGCGGCGATCGAGTTCGGCGCGAAGCGTACGTATCGAGTCATTCTCGATTCGCCCTGCCAATTCGAAATCACCGGCAAGTTGGGCTTTGTGAGCGTCGGCTTGGAGCCGCACGATTTCGTCGCGCAGGGCCGCGACCTCTTCGATGGCGCCGCGCTCTTCGGCCAGCTGTTCGCGCAACGCGAACAAAGCATTCTCGGAGTAGGCGATAGCGGCGTCGACCTTGACGAGGCGCTCCGCGCTCGCCTTGTCGCTGTCTCTGGCGACGCTACTCCGCTCCATTTTAAGGCTTTGGAGGGTGCGTTCAGCCTTGTCTAATACGGCTGGTTTGCTCTCTCTCTCCATTTTCAGTCGGCTGGAGGCCTCGTCTACGAGGTCGATGGCTTTGTCGGGGTTGCTTCGGTCGGAAATGTATCGATGGGCCAAGGTGGCCGCGGCAATTAGCGCTGCGTCTGTGATCCGAATTCCATGGTGCGATTCATATTTTCCGCGAATTCCGCGCAAGATCGCAATCGTGGATTCTACACTTGGCTCGTCGACAAGCACCGGCTGAAAGCGCCGTTCCAGCGCCTTGTCCTTTTCAAGGTGCTTGCGATATTCCTCAACAGTTGTGGCGCCAATACACCTGAGACCGCCTCTTGCCAGGGCGGGCTTGAGCATGTTTCCAGCGTCCATGGAGCCTTCGGATTTTCCTGCGCCAACGAGGGTATGCAATTCGTCGATAAATAGGATGACGCGGCCCTGGGAAGCGTCAATTTCGGCGAGAACTGCCTTGAGGCGCTCTTCGAATTCGCCACGATATTTGGCACCTGCCAAGAGTGAGGGGAGGTCAAGAGACAAGACGCGGCGGCCTTGCAGCGACTCAGGGACGTCGTTGACGGCGATTCGGTTGGCAATGCCCTCTACAATGGCTGTTTTCCCGACGCCTGGATCTCCGATCAGTACCGGGTTGTTTTTCGTTCTTCGAGCGAGGACCTGCAGGGCGCGTCGAATTTCCTCGTCGCGGCCGATGACGGGATCGAGTCGACCCTCCTCGGCGTCCTTGGTGAGGTCCCGGGTGTACTTACCGAGGGCCTCCCAGGAGTCGTCGGAACCCTCCGACGTCACGACCCTTCCCGCGCGCATTCGTTCGATGGCGGAACGAAGCGCGTCCGGCGTGGCGCCAGCGTCTCGGAGCAGAATTCCTGTGGGACCGCTCTCCTGGGCGATGCCGAGAAGGAGGGCCTCCACGGGAACGTGGCTGTCTCCCATCGCTTTGGATTCGCGGTCGGCGTGGTCGAGGGCGGTATCGAGTTCCCGCGACCGCTGCGGCTTTCCACCTGCGACCCGGCTGACACTCTGTACCTGGCGCGTCACTTCGATGGCGATGCGTGATGCGTCCACATTGGCGTGTTTCAGCAGCGCGGGCACCGTCGAGCCCTCTTCGGAGAACAGCGCGGCGAGCAGATGGCAGGGTCGGACCTCTGGATTACCGGCCTGATCCGCTGCCTTTTGCGCGTCTGCAAGGGCCCTTCGCGCGGAAGTCGTGTAGCGATCGATCTTCATTCCGTGAGGCTATCCGCGCCATCACGGGTGGGACCGGGGTTGGCCGTCGATCCGTCATCTCTCTCCACTGGGGTGTAGATGGCGACGCCCTCCACGGGCCACGGGTATGTGGTGAGGTGCTCGAGGTACCAGGCGAGGCTGTCGTCGCGAACAGCGCCGTCTCCGAGTTTGGTCGCATGCAGAAGCCTGGGACCTCGGGGGTCCGCAACGACGAATCCAGCATGGAAGGTGAGTACCGGGCGCCAGTTTCTGGGTGAGCGCACGGGAAGTAGAACGCTGCCGGGTGGAATGTTGGCGATCTGGGCAAGCGCCTCTCCGGCCCGGATGACCCGAATTTCTGCCGCCCCAATTGGCAATTGTGAGTCGGTCATTGCGAATGCGGCGCGACCCTTCCAGGCATTCCACGTGTTCAGCGAGATCGCGAGCGGCACCGTGACGGTGCGGTCGGTCAACATGTGCGTCGATTCGGACAGAAGGCCGTTGCGCACAGCGTCGGGGAGCCACTGCAATTCAATCAGGTGGTTTCGATTCTCATATTGGACCGGACCGTCACCGTACCGGAGGCGGTAACGGATGTCGGCCACCTCCAGGTCGTCGCGCCCGAGCGCGTAGGCCAGAACGACCTCCACGAAGGTAATGCAGTCGAAGACGTCGAAACGCAGGGTCGGGTCGGGATCTGGCGGCAGCCCTTCACCTTCGGGGTCGGGCGCGTAGTCTGCGCCGATCAACGACCGCCCGATGGCGGCAATTCGAAGAGCTAGGGGTGCGCTTGCGGTGTCCGTGCGCGCTTCCTCGAGCGCTGCCGGTGCGGCCACTTACAAACCGAGTCGTTGATTATAGCCGGCGACTTCGGCGAGTAGGGCGTCGATGGTCTCGTCAGGCAGGTCTTCAGCGGCGAGGGAGAGTGCGCGTTCGATTAAGTCCATCAATCCGTCTTTGATGAGCAGACGATGCTCGGTTGCGGGTCGCGCCCGCAGATTGCGGACGACATCACGCGCCGGAATAGAACCGTCGGCACGAAGACGCACCTTCTGGAGCAGGGGTTGGAACCTGGGCGGGGGTCCGTCCAACAGAAGCTGAACGAGAGGGAGCCCGACGCCGGGCCCCTGTGCCTCGTCGAAGGCGGCGCGCACTGCCACGAGGACTTCGCTCGCGACGTCGACCTTGCTTGTGGCCTCCTCCTCGCCCAACACGGGTGCGGCATAGGTAGGCACGGGAGTCGCTGAGGGTTCCGGGCGTTCGATGACTCGGTCGAGGTCGCTCGAAACCGAAGAAAACGCGCCATCCTCAGCCGTACCCCGGACCTGATCGTGGTCCGTGAAAAACTCGAGCTCGTCCTCTCCTACGTGCGCATCATTCAGATTCCGCCACTGTTCGAACGATTTCGGTTTCTTGGTCGGGTGAGGAACGCTGTCAGTGTCGTCGTCCTCAAGCTGCTCATCGTAGGTGGAATGGACCTTGACGTTTCCGCGCTGAATGAGGTCGTGCAGCGTCGCCTTCGCCAGCGTCGGCTCCATGGGAAGCGTAGCGACAAGCTCAGCGATGGAGATGGGGTCGGGCACCAGATTCCCCAGGATGATCCGTTCTTGCACGGAGATTCCGCCCTCCGCACCGAGAAGGACGCGAAGGGCCGACGGGATGGACTCCGCTCGTCGGATGCGTTCTACTGCGGTTGCGACCGCTTCGACGGCATTCCCGGTCACGAAGACGCGGCGCGGCGGTGTGGCGAGCCCGGCTCGAGGTGGTGTCGTGGCTGCCAGGAAACGGCACAGGTTCTCATCAAATCGTTCTCGGAACGTGGCCTCAATGTCCGTCATCGAAACATGGGCCTGCAGAACACTGAGCAAAGGGACCCCGCCGCGAAGACTTGCTTCGGCTTCCCAGGCGACGTCATCCGCCACAACACCGCGCAAGCGCAGCAGCGCGACGGTGCGAAGGTCGTCATCCGTCGCGATCGCGCACAGGAGGTCGCCGTGCACGATCCACACGGACACGGCGCCCGACTCGGTTTCTACGGTGAGGTTGCCGGTGATTCCGGCTTCGATGGACCCGAGCAGCGCGGCGGCGGCGGGCGTGGACGTGAGCGCTTCCGACAACAGTCGATCTCCTCAGGGAACCGTAGCAGCGGCTTAGGCCTGAGGTCAACTGTCATCCAAGCCTTTGAGCAACGTCACAGGCCAATCTATGCGCGGATCTGACCTTCGGGCTGGGGTGGCGCGTGCAAATGGAACTGGTCTCTCGCGCGAGACAGGCGGCTCATGACGGTGCCCATCCTCACTTGCAACACCGTCGCGATCTCGGCGTAGCTTAGGTCTTGCCAGTAACGAAGCTGAAGAATCTGACGATGGGCAGGACGCAAGTTGGAGAGAACCGTTGCGAACGCGTCTGAGCGTTGGGACACTTCAGTGCGATCTGCGAGTTCTTCGGCCCTGGGTTCGTATCGCAATGTGTTTTCGAGAATGTTGGACCGACGGCGACGGTCTCGCGATCGGTTGTAGCTAAGGTTCGCCAAGACCCGGTGCAGCCATGCGCGTGTTTGGAAGTCCGCGTCGAACAGTCGCGGCTCACGGAGTGCGCGCACGAGCGTCTCTTGGACGAGGTCGGCCGCTTCCTCCCCGTCGTGAACGATGGTGTTGGCATGCGCGAGCAGTGAGCGCTCGTGGCGCCGCGCGAGAAGGTCCAGCGCAGCCCCGCGATTGCGGTGTGCAAGGCGTTTGAGGTCGTCGTCGCAGGTGGCCTCGGTCATGGCTTCGTCTCCCTTGTGGTGACAACAGGGAAACGTCTGGGTGCCGTGCATCCTTCGGTCTGTGGGTCGGTCCGGACCGTTCGTGACGTTGCAGTACAGACCGAGAAGGGCGACCTACCTGGTGACGCCTGGAATCGCGACGCCGCGGCGATGGGCCACTTCGATCGCGTCCTCGTAGCCAGCGTCTACATGTCGGACGACGCCCATGCCTGGGTCGGCCGTGAGGACCCGCTCAAGACGCTTCGCGGCGGCTTCGGTACCGTCTGCGACGATCACCATTCCGGCGTGCATCGAGTAGCCCATGCCAACCCCTCCGCCCTGATGAAAACTCACCCAGGAGGCGCCGTTGACCGCGTTGATCAGGGCGTTGAGGATCGGCCAATCCGCGACGGCGTCCGATCCATCTTTCATGGCCTCGGTCTCGCGGTTGGGGGAGGCCACCGATCCGCAATCCAGGTGGTCGCGACCGATCACCAATGGGGCCTTCACGCGACCCGTGCGCACGAGTTCGTTGAACAAGAGTCCGGCTTTGTCCCGCTCGCCGTAGCCGAGCCAACAGATACGAGCGGGCAGGCCTTGGAATGCGACGCGCTCGCGGGCCAACGTCAGCCAAGTCCGCAACGCCTCATCGTGGGGAAAGAGGTCCAGCAAGGCGTTGTCAGTGACGTAGATGTCCTCGGGGTCCCCGCTCAACGCTACCCATCGAAACGGCCCTCGGCCTTGGCAGAACTGTGGGCGAATATATGCGGGCACGAACCCGGGCCACGCGAAGGCGCGCGCGAAGCCGCCCTCCACGGCGCCGGCGCGAAGGTTGTTGCCGTAGTCGAACACGGGAATGCCCTGGTCCAACCAGGCGCACATGGCTTGGGCGTGGGTGGCCATACTAGCGAGTGAGCGGGCCACGTAGGTTTTTGGGTCCGACAACCGCAGCGCCGCCGCTTCCTCAAGCGTCAATCCGGCCGGCACGTACCCATTCAAGGGGTCGTGGGCCGACGTTTGGTCTGTGACCAGGTCGGGCGTGAATCCCCGTGCAACGAGGTCAGGGAGCACGTCAGCACAGTTGCCTACGACGCCGACCGACCGTGCGATGCGTTGTGACCGGTACCTCTCCACGCGTTCGATCGCGTCGTCCAAAGAGTCCGCAATTTCGTCCAGGTACCGGGTGGCAACGCGCTTCTCGATGCGGGATCGGTCGACGTCGATGCCGAGAAAGGTTGCGCCGGCCATCGTCGCGGCAAGAGGCTGGGCGCCGCCCATGCCACCCAGTCCGCCCGAGACGATCAGGCGACCGTGGAGATCGGGGCTTCCGAAATGGGTTCGGCCTGCGGCGACAAAGGTCTCCCATGTGCCCTGGAGTATTCCTTGCGTTCCGATGTAGATCCAGGACCCTGCGGTCATCTGGCCGTACATCATGAGCCCCGCCCGCTCCAACTCGCCAAAGTGGTCCCAATTGGCCCACTTTCCTACCAAGTTGCTGTTCGCGATGAGCACGCGTGGGGCGTCTTCGTGCGTTCGGAAGACGGCGACGGGTTTGCCAGACTGCACCAGCAACGTTTCATCGTTGCCCAGTGTGTGCAGGCACGACACAATTCTTTCGTAAGAAGGCCAATCCCGCGCGGCCTTCCCTGTGCCTCCGTACACCACAAGGTCGGCAGGACGTTCGGCCACGTCGGGGTCGAGGTTGTTCATCAGCATGCGGGTGGCGGCTTCTTGCACCCATCCGCGACAGACCAGCTCCGCGCCTCTGCGGGCGCGAATGACCGGGGGCACTAGTTGTCCTCGCTCACGCCACTTGAAACAGGAACGGGAACGTGATCGCTGACGTCAACGCGGCGCGTGCTCGGGGACAACACGGTGGAAACGCGCTCGGCGTTCTCGGCCTCGTCGGGCAGTGCTGCCAGATGTGCATCGAGCTCTTCGCGGGTCACGCGGTTCGGCTGGAGGTTAGGACGGCGCAGCACGCGCACGTCGAACCGATTGGGCTTCAGTTCCATGGTTGCCTCACATTTCCGGAGGAAGTTCGTCGTCTACACCGCCCGGCTGCACTTTGCGGTGCTCGGGTTTCCAACGCTCCTCGTTGCGGACCGCGGAGTCGTCGATCTTGAATTTGTTCGCGGCAATCTCCCGCAATGCAGTGACAACCTCTTTGTTGTTGTCGGGATTGTCGACCAGCGGCTCGCCGGAGCGAAGCAACTGCTTTGTGCGCTCTGCAGCTACGAGAACGAGTGAGAATCGGTTCGGAACGAATTCCAGACAATCCTCGACGGTGATCCGTGCCATAGCCCCTCCGCGAGCGGCGGCAGCTATGCGTCAGACCGACCTGTGTCAAGCTTCGGGGATGCGCCCTCGGGGCACCAGGATGCCTAGATCGCGGAGGCGTTCCGCCGTGATTGCAGACGGACTCGTATCGAAGTCGACCAACAATCGCTGCACCGGATCGGGCCTGGAATCGACTTTCTCCCGAACGGCGCCGACCACGCGAACTGCATCCCGGAACCGTTTTGCAAGCTCGTCCAGGACATCACTGAGTGAGGAGGCGAAGAAGCGCTCGAGCACCAGGTGGGCTTGGTCGTAGCCCTGTGCACCAAGGTCGGCGTAATAGGAAGGGGCGACGTTTCGGCGGACCAGACTCTCTCGAAAGTACCCGAGCACGTGCAGCGCACGGTCCCCCGCTTCACGGCACAACCGGGCGCGTGTCCCTGGGGGCGCATCAGAGGCAGCGAGAAACAGCTCCACCAGTGTGTCGGGCGGCTCGACGCCGTGGTGGGTCCGTCCTCGTTCTGTCAGCATTTGAGACAGGTAGAATCGGGCCTCGGCGCTCAACCGGATGCCGAGGCTTCGGTCCGCAACAGTGACCTCTTCTTCAAACCAGTCGAACAACGGCGTGTCGCAGACAAGCTTGTCAGTCATCGTGGTGGATCCCAACCTCCCATCGGCCGGAGTCACCGGCGCTTGACGTCTGCTAACGGCGTGTCTAGTGCTCCGCGCGCCGGGGATCAGACCGATCCCCCTTAGGGTCCCGAAGCCGGAACCCTTTTCGAACCCACTCCCTTCCTAAGTGTACAGAGCAGTCGAGCCGACTGCGAGGAGAACGACATGAAGATCCGTCCCCTGTACGACCGTGTGGTCGTCAAGCGGGTGGAGGAACCCGCCAAGTCTCGTGGCGGCTTGTTCCTGCCCGAAACTGCGCAAGAGAAGCCCCTCGAGGGCGAGATCGTGGCCATCGGTCATGGTCGTTTGGACGAAAAATCGGGTTCCGTCCGCCCTTTAGCCGTGTCCGTCGGCGATCGCGTCGTGTTTGGGCGCTACGCCGGCACGGAAGTCAAGATCGATGGCGAGGATCGCTTGGTCCTCCGCGAAGAAGAGATCTTCGGCGTCGTCAACCGTTGAATTCACCCAATCTATAGAGGCAAACATCATGGCAGCCAAAGAAATTTTGTTCGGTAGCGACGCCAGGCGCAAGATCCTGACGGGCGTGGATACCCTCGCTGACGCGGTCCGAATCACGCTGGGGCCGAAGGGCCGCAATGTCGTGATCGAGAAGTCTTGGGGCGCCCCTGTCGTCACCAAAGACGGCGTCACCGTGGCCAAGGAAATCGAGCTTGAAGACAAGTTCGAGAACATGGGCGCGCAGATGGTCAAGGAAGTCGCGAGTAAGACGTCGGATATCGCCGGCGACGGGACCACCACGGCCACCGTGCTTGCCCAATCCATCTTCCGCACGGGCACCAAGTTGGTCGCCGCGGGCCATTCGCCGATGGATCTCAAGCGCGGCATCGACAAGGCCACTGCGGCCATCGTGGCCGAGCTCAAGGTTCTGTCGCGGCCGATCGCCAACAACGCAGAGATTGCCCAGGTCGGCACCATCTCCGCCAATGGCGACATCGAGATCGGTCGGAAGATTGCCGAAGCCATGGATCAGGTCGGCAAAGAGGGCGTAATCACGATCGAAGAGAACAAGGGCCTCGATACCATCAGCGAGATGGTGGACGGCATGCAGTTCGACCGCGGTTACCTCAGCCCGTACTTCGTGACCGATGCGGATCGTATGGAGTGCGTGCTCGAGAAGCCGTACATCCTCATCCACGAGAAGAAGATCAGCGCGATGCGCGACCTGCTCAAGTTGCTGGAGCGGATCGTCGAGT
The DNA here is from genome assembly GCA_945861065.1 of Klebsiella pneumoniae. GTDB lineage: Bacteria > Myxococcota_A > UBA796 > UBA796 > SXOB01. The sequence goes on from CAMASI010000087.1 coordinate 18,410, forward strand.
TGGGTCGCCCCATTCTCGTCATTGCGGAAGAAGTCGAAGGCGAGGCGCTCGCGGCGTTGGTCGTCAATCGGATCCGGAACACGCTTCAAGGCTGTGCAGTCAAGGCCCCGGGCTTTGGCGATCGTCGCAAGCGGATGTTGGAAGACATTGCCGTGCTTACGGGCGGCAAGATGATTGCCGAAGAACTCGGCATGAAGCTTGAGAACGTCACGGTGGCTGACCTCGGTCAGGCCGAGCGCGTGGTCATCACCAAGGACAACACGCTCATCATCGACGGCGCAGGCCTGGACGATGACATCAAGGCCCGGATCAAGCAGATCAAGGCACAAGTCGAGGACACCACCTCGGACTACGACCGTGAGAAGCTGCAAGAGCGGCTCGCCAAGTTGGCGGGCGGCGTGGCCATCATCAAAGTCGGCGCTGCGACGGAAGTCGAGATGAAAGAGAAGAAGGCGCGCGTCGAAGACGCCCTTCACGCGACCCAAGCTGCCGTCGAAGAGGGAATCCTCCCCGGCGGTGGCGTTGCCCTGATCCGCGCCGCAAGTGCGTTGGATTCGGTCGTCGTGTCTCCTGCCGAGCGGTTCGGTGTGGACATCATCCGCCGTGCCATCGAAGAGCCACTTCGGGCCATCGTCAGCAATGCGGGTGGCGAGCCCGCGGTGGTGCTCGATCGGATCCGCGCAGGCACGGGCAACTTCGGCTTCAACGCACGGAGCGGTGAGTACGGCGACATGGTTGCGCTTGGAATCATCGACCCTACCAAAGTCACACGGTCGGCGCTGCAGAACGCCGGCTCCGTGGCCGGTCTACTCCTGACCACCGAAGCGCTCGTCGCCGAGATCCCGAAGAAAGACGCCAAGCCGATGGGCGGCGGACACGGCGGCGGCGGCGGCGGCGGCATGGACTTCTAGGGCGGTGACCGAGTAGGTTGAGGGAAGGAGCGCCAGCGAGCAGCGGAGGGAGCGGCCTGCCTCGGCCGTGACCGAGCAGCGGAGCCGGCGACACCCCATCAACCTGCTCGTGCGCCGCTCTAAATTCGGTGGATAGCGGCGCCCTAGCAAGCCTCGGGGAAATGCCCATCTGCTACGCTTGTCGCTTCATCCCGCGGGACTTCGTCGCGGGGACCCCACGCTCGGTCGCCGTACCATGGGTACGGCTTTCCTCACGTTGCACCCCGCTTCTCGTCCGGCGGGCGAATCGACTTCGCTCGCGACGATGGTCACCGGGCGACCTCGTTCACCGGCATGCCGG
>CAMASI010000088.1 GCA_945861065.1 Klebsiella pneumoniae
TGACCTACCTCCGAACGCCAGCCGGGTGGTTGTACCTCGCCGCAGTGATGGACCTGTTCTCGCGGCGCATCGTCGGCTGGGCAATCTCACCGTACAACGACCGGAAATTGGCCAAGGCGGGCCTCTCCGACGCGCTCCGACGCCGTCGGCCTGGCCCCGGCTACCTCCATCACACGGACCGCGGAAGCCCCTACACGAGCGACGACTACCAACGGCTGCTCGATGATAGCGGGGCGCTCTGCTCCATGAGTCGGAAGGGTAACTGCCTCGACAACGCAGCAATGGAGAGCTGGTTCGCGACCCTCAAGGCGGAACTCGGCGAAACATTCGGGAGCTTCGTGGACGCGAGGCGGCAACTGTTCGACTTCATCGAGGTTTTCTACAATAGGCAGCGCCGTCACTCGTCCTTGGGGTGCCTCTCGCCGGCCGAGTTCGAGGCGGTCGGCGCCCCATGAGCACGCATCCACAGCATTCCACAGGTTATCCGCAGGTTTTGAGTCTCCCCCCTGGACCCCCCTCAAGGCAGCACTACGTGCTACCGGGATCGGCCGGCCGGCCACAACAACGAACACACATCAACCCGTCCACGGAATCGGATCAGGCCCAGACGCCCTCGCGTATCTCGACGACGTCGAGGTGGTCGGTGAGCGGTCGGCGACCCGTGCCCTTCGACCGCCGCTTCCACCCCGACCGCGGCTTCAGCATGCGGGCCGGGACCGGGTCCGTCGTGGGCTCATTGGAGCTCCCCGCCGCTGTCGGGGCTGGGGCCGATGGGGGGCTGGGGTCGGGAGTCGATCGCGACTCGCTTCTGGTCATCCGCGACGACAGGAAGCTGGAAGGTGCCTTGTTCAAGGCGCTTTGCGACGATCACCCAGCCCATCCCATCGAAGAACAGGAGCGTCATCATCCCGCGGCGGCCGTTGAAGAAAGGGTACAGGTGGCCGTCCTGTGGATCGAGGCCAAGGCGGCGCACGCCGCCGGCGAGGGCGTCGAACGACCCGCGCATGTCCACCGGATCGACGGCCAGGAACACGCGAACCGACAACGGGAGCGTCAACACCGCCGCACAGCCCGGACCACCCGAACTAGTGCCTCGTCGTCGAACGTGGCTTCGATCTCGACGCGCAGGTCGCCGTAGCGGACCGCACAGCCGGACGACACGGCCGGCGGTGCGTCCGGATGGGCGACGAGTTCAACAAGCCGGAGCCACGCGCGGGCAGTCCGCCCCAGGATCAGACGCCAGGCGTTGAGCGATCGCGCGTCGACCTGATTCGCGTGCGCCCAGGCGACGCGATGTACCCCGGCCCGTTCGACAGCTTCGAGCGCCTCACGCGCCTCCGCAACGCTTCGTAGCTTGCGACGTTGTGGCATGTCGGAGTTCCTCCGACGCCGAGATCACGCGACGGGTCGCGGTGCGCCTCCGGAGTTGGCTGATGGGGCACGGCGAAGCGGGTCATTGCTTGTTCAGGGCGTTGGGGCTTGTGTGCTTGGGGTCGCGAAGCTCGAGATGACGTATTGCCACAGGCCGTCGGGGTTCTGCTCGTGCAGGGCCGCCAGGTCGTCCGTCATTTCGAGCTCGAACAACATGAGCAGCACGGCTTCTGCGAGTTTGCTCTGGGCCTTCGCTGCCGCGAAATGAACCCATTCGTTTTCTGGTTCTGCGGCCGCTAATCCAGCCTCCACGGCGACCAATGCGGCCGCCAGGTGGCGCTCATCCGTGAGCAGTCGGGCCGCGTACCAGGCCTTCCACGCGGGTCCTCGCGTTGCGGCCTCCTGGGGCGTTTTGGGGGGGCGTGAGAGGCAAGGGCAATCGGCTGTGTTGGTCGCCCGCTAGAATGCGGAGACCGGCCCAGGCGGGTTCATAGGTTGGATTGCATGTGACGGCACGTGCTTGGGCTGCCACGGCGTCGTCAGTCCTCCCGAGGTACTCCAACGCGTCTGCCCGAAATCGATGACCCATCCAGTGACACGGGAAAATGGCAACGCCTTGTTCGTAGCGGCGAAGCGCCTCAGGAATATCCTCTGGGAAATAGGCATCGCCGGAATGAACCCACCAGGTCGGTTCGTTGGGGCAAGCTGCAAGTGCGGCGTCGTAGTGGGGCCGCGATTCAACCTTTTTCCCTGAGCCCCACAGCTGTTCGGCGATGTCGAATGAAGCGTGAGCCTCAAGCGAACACGGGACGCTGTCGATTTGAAGGGCGGGCGTCGGAGCGCTTCCCAGCGCCATCCGAACCAGCCCGGCGTTCTGGCCGTTCGGATCCAGGTAAAGTACGATGGAGAATGCGGTGTTTCGTTGTTGGGTCAACTTTCTTAGTTTGCCCGGCGGCGCGTCTTGGAGGGCGCGGTCGAGGGCCATGCCCAGCTCGTAGTAGGCCCACTCGTTGCGGGGTTGCTGACGAATCAATTTGCGGGCGAGCGGGACGATGACCTCTGGAGCTGCTATGGCGTCGGTCGCTTTGAGCAGCGCGGCGACTCTGTCTTCACCCGCGGATGCCAATGTCTGCCAAAACACGATCCACATGCTGTGCCCCGAATGCCCCATGGTTTAGCTGAATTCGTGCTGACGTGCCCCCAACGAGGTGGAACCCATTCTCATCCCCGTTGTCGGCAGGACCTGAGGTGTCCTGATGTTGTGGTGTTTCGTTCTTTCTGCGTTTGGGCGAGACGTTCTCCGAGACCCGCGCGCCCGACCCTCCGACGAGATGTTCTTTGTGCTTGTAGGTCCCACGTTCTGCCCCATGTCGGTCGTGGTCGCAGCCGACGGCGTTCCCCTCGGGGCGAAGGCGGAGGGATGCCCGTCCGTGCTCGCGCCGACCCTGGAGCGCTCGATGATGCGGTGGCGATGGGCGCCTGCCGCGGACAGCACGTTCGAGCAGGTAGAGATTGCGGTGCGGGCGCCCGCCTATGGGCCCCGACAGTCCCCGCGCGATTGTCTGACTGTGGCGACCATTTCGCTCGAAGGCAGGGCTGGGCTACTCTCGCCGCAGCATCCGGCCTGCGCGATGGCGACCTCCCGGGCGCCCGCCCGAGAGGCCGATCCCGCCCACCGCAACGTGGCTTGGTGCGAGCTTGACGTGACGGTGGATCGGTCTGGTGAAAAGGAAATTCACGTTCTGGCCTGTGCAGAGGGCTACGACACAGTGGCAACCGCCGCTGTCGGGTCATGGATCTATGGCGCCGAAGGACACTGGCGCATGTTGGTGGGCTTCGAGCGGTCTTGACCCGTGTCTAGGTCAGCCGCCGCCGAGTTTCTGCAGTTCCCCAAATCCAGGGAGATCAGCGAGATCGGGCACGAGCACGATTTCGATTCGTCGGTTTGCGGCCTTGTGGGCGTCTGTGTCGTTGGGTTGTGCGGGGTGTGTGTCTGCAAAACTTGCGGCGCTGGCCCGATTTGCGGGAAGTCCGCCTTTCACCAGGGCGTTGACGACACCGATGGCGCGCGCCGACGCCAATTCCCAATTCGACGGAAAACGGTCCGTGTGGATCGGTACGTTGTCCGTATGGCCTTCGACCTGGAATTGGCGGTCCTTCAGCGTCGCAAGCACAGCTGCGACCACCGCAATGCTCTTGGCTCCCTCGGGCGAGAGGTCTGCTTTACCTGAGCCGAATAAGATATCCGTGGCCAACTCGACGACCATTTTTCCGTCGACGACTTTGACGCGGAGCTGGCCGGCGTCGATCAGTTTCTGGAATCGTGCGAGCAAATCTTGGTATTCGCGGACCCGGGCCTCCGCTGCAGATCGACGGGCACTCAGATCCGTGAGCGCTGCTTGCATTTCGTCGACTGAAGCGCGCAGCGAGGATCGGTCCTTGACCAAAGACGCTTTCTCGGCGTTTAGACGCTCGATCTCGGAAGCGAGCTGACGGGTCAACGCTTCGACCTGGCCGGCGAGGGTGTCGCGAGCGGACTCCGCTTGTTTCAAGGCCTCCGCCAGGGTGGTGACGCGCCCCACCGTTTCTGTCTGCGCTGCAGATAGGGCGGCGTGGGCGGCCTGGGCAGACGCCAACTCGGTAACGAGCGCGTCGTAGCGAGGCTTAGGTACGCACGCCGTCAGCAAGAAAACAACCGTCAAACTCATCGGGTCCTCGAAGCGGGGCGGTCAGTATCCCGGCGTGCACCCCTAGTCCTCGATTTCGCCGTTGAGTTCGAAACCCGTGATTGTTTCGATTTTCTGGTCGTCTGGGTCCCAGAAGCTAATTCGCCCGAGTTCGTGTTCTTGGCTGACCCAGGCCCGCGGCTCCTGCCCGTCGGCGAGGTCGAGGTCAGGGAGTGCACCGACGAATACGGGATTGCTGTGCAACGCGATTTCGTCGGTCAGCAGCGTGTCGTAATTGAGTTGTACCAACATAGTTTCGCCGTCCATCACGAAGAAACCGTGTTTGCCACTGGTGCTGTGGGTGTAACCAACGGGCTCGCCAGGAAGGCGTAGTGGGCTTGCCACTTGGTTGTCTAGGGCAATCATCGAAAGTGCCCACGCGCCTGTGAATTCGTCGTCGGTATCGGGCAGGTCGTCGAGTGTGTGAAATACGAGCAGGGTTTCGCCGTTGGGTGCAATTGACATCGTGGTGACCGGTTTGACGAGGTCGTCGGCTTCGATGTCGTCGGTGGTAAGGTTCCAGATTCCATAGCGGGCGACGAGGGTGGCGGTGGTGTACACCACGGCCACATCGCCTGTGGGGGCGAACAGAAGCTGACCTGCGGAAAGGTCGGGTGGAAGGGCGATCACTTCGGCAGGCGCGAAGGGGTCGGCCGCGGACAAAATCCACAATTCCTGGCTCCCACGGGCCACCAATACGGCACGTGTGCCGTCGGGTGAGATGTCGAGATCGGTCGGGTTGTCGCCGGCGGGCACGCTGTCGACGCCGCCCGAATTCAAATCGACGACCAGCACGTCATTGGCGCCGAACTGCCGGACATAGGCCCAGGTGCCAGAGGGATCCACTGCAAGTTCTTCGGCGGCAGGCGGACTGAGGTTGCCCGGGTCCAATTCGATCAGCGTGAGGAGGGGGGTGTCGGTGGAGAGGTCCACTTTGGCCAGGTAGTCGTCGGAGACGAGCACCGCGAGGCGGCCATCGGGCGTAAACGCGATCTGGCGAGGCCGGTAGCCGACGACCATGGGGGTGTGCGTCCCGGAAGGGATGTGGATGAACGACGCTTCGTTGTAGGACTGTAGGCCGTCGTCGTTACTGGCGTCGGGGTCGTCGGGCGCGAAGGCGTCATACCACAGCACGGCAAAGGCGCCGTCTGGCGACAATTCCAGGCGGTTGAGGTCCTCTCGCACGGCCACCACAGTTTGGGTCAATGTTGTGGTGTCGATGAGGCTGACGCTGTCGTCGCTTTCGTTGAAAACCACGGCGGTCTTGAGGTCTGCGGTCGTGCGGACGTGGGTGGGGTGGTTGCCGACGGGGGTGGTGTCCACGGCGGAACTGTTGACGTTCACGCGCGTGACGGTGTCGCGGTCTGGGTTGGCGATGAACACGAATACATCGGTACCGGCCGGTGGAAGGGCGAGGCGATCGGCTTCGTCTTCCGGGGGCGCACCCGTGTCGTTGGGTCCGGCGGGAAAGGTAGCGCCGGTGTCGCCAGCGGGGTCTGAGAACAGTGAGGTGTCCGACCGCAGGCCCTTGTCCGTCGTGGGACTACAGGCGGCGAGCGTGACGAGAAAGAATGGACGCATGGCGCCTCCTGCACCAGTATGCCTCGGGTTGGGTCGGCTAGCTCGGCGTTGGGCGACGACGCGTTCAGTTTTTCCACACCAGGGTGACCGTAGGAACATCTCAGCAGCGACGGGCTACAGGTTCACACGGAGGTTGACATGTTCCTCAGTTGTTCAGCCGCTTTCGCCCAGGACGTGGAGCTCCACGACACGCTCGCGACGACGTCGTCTGCGAACGAAATCCGCGGGGGCACGTTCACCGGGGCCGGGTGGCGCGTCGATGATTCCAACTCGCGCCTGTACTGGGATTTTGGCGCCCAGCTCGAAAGTGGCGACATTTCGGTCACCGTCGACGACATTTCCTGGGACAACCTTCTGTTCGCCAACAACCACATCATCGAGTTGTTCAGCGACGGAGGCCATTCGTCCGACAACCGCGCGATCAACCTGCGCCTGTACGGAGGGGGCGACGGTGACCCCTTCGGGGAATGGGGAGACCTTAAGCTCCTCGGATGGGACCGCACAACCAACCCAGGCGGGGAGCACCTCGTTGCCGAGCAGCGCTACTACGGTCTGGACTGGGACGGGCTGCCTCACGCGTGGCGAATCACCTGGGACCTGACCGACTTCGTCTTGTACCGCGACGGCGTCGAGCTGATTCAGTTGGACGTGACGGGATTCGACCTGCGCCTTCAGTACCTGTGGATTCCGCTGCAGGATTGGGGCGGCGACTACAGCGCTCCCGTCGGCGCCCTGTACTCGAATCTCGATCTGCTGGGCTGGGAGGCCGGTCCATCCGAAACCGCGCCGCCTCCCGACGATGGCGATGCCACGACCTTCTTGCCCGTCGAGGACGTCGCGGTGGCGAGTTGGGAGGCAGGCGTCTACCCGAGCACCTTCGATCTGGCGGTGGAGGGAGACGGCGCCCAGAACACCGCGCTCTCGTGGATGAAATTCGACCTGACGAGCGTCGTCGATCCCATCGTGTCAGCCACGTTGACGCTGCACGCCCGGGAGGCGGATGAAGCCAACGGCGACGGTGGCACGCTGCACACCGGCACCGACAGTAGCTGGTCCGAGCAGACGATGACGTGGTTGACCCGCCCGGCGTTGGGTTCGGGGGTCGGTGCTTACGGTCCGGTGACGCCCGGAGCCACTTTCGACTTTGACGTGACGGCGGTGGTGTCAGGCGGCGGGCCGGTTTCTTTTGCCGTGGCGTCTTTCGGTGCCAACGGCACACATTTCTCGTCCAAAGAGGACGGCGATGGGTCGGCGGCTCCGCTGCTCGTCGTGATCACAGGCCCGCCGACGACGGGCGGAACGGGGAGTACGCCGCCCACGCTCGAGACTGGCTCCGGCGGTGGCGGAGGTACGGGGAGTGGAGGCGCGACCTACCCGGGTCAGGACGACGAATCCCAGGCCGTGGCCGGCGGCGCATGTGGCTGTACTGCCGGTGCTGCCACCTCAGGCTCGTGCGCGTGGCTGGGCGTTGTCGGGCTCGTGGTGCGCCGACGTCGCTAGGCCGTCAATCGAACCACCCGTGCAGGTTCCAGCTGTCCGCCTCGTGGAACAGCCACGCGGCTCGATCGCCGATTCGCACCACCCAGTAATCGCGGTCAAAGCCACCGGACGCCGTCCACCACTCCCCCACCAGGCGTTCGGGTCCATTCGCTACTGCGACGGAGAACCAGCGGCCATCAAGCTGTACGCGGCCTGGAACCCCGAGCTCGTTCACTTCCACGGCGAGGGGGGTGGGTGCAGGCAAAAGCACGGTGGGACGGGGGCGTGGCGCTTCGATCTCTCGGGCGGAGAGCACGGCCACGGGGTCGTCGTCGTCGGGTCCTTCAGGGGTGCCCAAGGTCGGCAGGGGCCATCCCAGCCGCTGCCAGGCGCTTTCGGGGCGCCAGCTGTTCGCGGGTGCGGCGGCAAAGAGCGCCCCTTCGCCTAGGCGGTCTGTGAGGCGGGCGAGCAGGTCGGGCAGCGGCTCGGTGGCCTCGGTGCGGTCGGTGAGGCCGGGCTGCCAGCCCCGTTCCGGGGCGACGTCGGCAGCTTCCAGCCGCATGGCTTCGACGGGAGACGACAACCGCAAGCCGTCCAGGCGTTCGGCGAGCACGCGCTCTAGCACACGCACGTCCAGCGTCGGGCGGCCGAAACGGGCGTCCACCACCACCGGGATTCCCCGTTCGGTGCGGAGCGTCAGGCGGAGGCGCACCACGGCCATGTCGCGTTCGGCGAGACGCGCGGCCAAGCCACGCAACAGGCCTGGCAAGACGAAGCGGATCTCCAGGGTCGTGGTGGCGCCCCCGAGCACGGCCTCCACCGACGGGATCGGCGCGTCCGGCTGCCAGTTCACCGTGGCGGCGACAGCGACGGCGCCGGAAGCAGCGCGGTGAAGTCGGTCCCCTTCGCTGCCGTAGCGGCCTGAGACCGATGCGCGTTCGAGGCGGGCGAATGCCCCGACGGTGTTCAGACCCAATGCGGCCAGGGCTTGGGCGAGGAGGAGGGAGGGGCCGAGGGCGGCGACGGGCAACGGGGCGAGCCACGTCGCGGACTCGCCGACGGGCACGACACCTTCTACGCTGCAACGTGCGAGCGCAGCGGCGGCGAGAGGGTCATCGGCCAAGGCCAACGAGACGCGGTGGCCGAGCCGCTCAAACAACGCGCGGGCTTTCGCGAGCGTCGCCAGCTCGCCGCCGTGGGTCGCCGCCGACCCCGACACCTCCAAAACACCTTCTTCGCCGAAATGCCCGGGGTCAAACACCACGCGGTCGGAGAGCGTTTCCATCGCGACACGCAGCGATTCGCGGTCCTCAGCCTCAGCGGCCGGGTCGACAACGTCGGTATGCAGATCGGGCACGATGGACCGGGCTTCGGTGGCGGTCATGCCGCGCCGGACACCGAGCAACCGCAGCGCAGACGTCAGCGCCACGACCCGCATGGCGTTTTTCTCTTCGGCGATCAATACGACGTGGTCGTCGTCGGCGATTCCACAGCGTTCGAGGCGGAACGCTGGCAAATGTGCGACGAGGTAGCGGGGTGCTCTGGCGCGAAGGCGGGGGATCATAGAAACCTCCACCTGTCTCCCCTGATTTCCGGGTTCGAGCGGATTTGACGCAGTAAGCGAGGGGTGGAGATCCTCATGCGGGAGAACGACGTGTCTTGCGTGGTGTTGGATGCGCAGAGGGAGGACAGCGTCTTTTCGGGGTCAGGCCCATGGGTTGGCCTCCTCTGTCCAGCCCGGAAGCGCAGCTTCCCCCCCCGAACGTCCCGACCGATCCCGCAGGACGGCGATGCGCCCGTCTCCCACCGAAACCCGCACGTCGGCAGGCAGGTCTCGCGACGGGGTGCGCGACAGCACCAACGCTGTACACCGCCCATGTTCAGCAGCACGGGCAAAGTTGTGACCGCCCCATCGTCCGATTCCGGAACTCGACGACAGAATCACCAGGGAAAAACAGCCCGACCGCAGAAGTTGCTCCGCCGTCCACGCCACCACCTCGGTGCCATCGGGCGGCGGACGCACGACGAGCAGGTGACTCAGCGCCACTCCGAGCACGGAAAGACCGGGCGGATGCAAGATCCCATCGCCGTCCACCCAGGCGACCTCAGTACGACAACGGATCCGCTCCGCCACCAACGCAGCCGCCACCCGGGTGCGCCCCGTGCCGGGTTGGCCGACGATCTCCACAATCCCAGGCCGCGGCAGCCCACCGATCAGCGCGTCGAGACCTGGCAGTCCCGACGGGTCCCGCGGACGAGTGACCGGCGGGAGACCTTCGATCTCTCGGATTCTGGCGCGGAGGGATTGGAGGATCGCAGCGTCGGCCATCGTCTGAACTCGTGTTCAGCATATCCCCTTAGTCCGCGGAAAGTCGGACAGTATTTGTCCGACTTAGGCCCGCGCGACCGCCCGCGCCCAACGTGCCCGCGTCTCAGCGATCTCCCGGGCCTCACCCGCCGGCACAAAACGGCGCTCCGACACCCACCCCGCCTGTAACGACTCGACCGACGGCCAAAAGCCAACCGCCAGCCCGGCGAGCAAGGCGCTGCCCATCCCCGTCGTCTCAATCACCCGAGGCCGCACGCACGTGACGCCCAACAGGTCCGCTTGCCGCTGCATCAGCAGGTCGTTGCGCGACGCGCCGCCGTCGACCCGAAGCTCCGCCAGCGGCGCACCGAGATCCAACGACATCGCCCGCAGGATGTCGTCGATCTGCAGCGCCACCCCCTCCAGCGCCGCACGGGCGAGGTGCGCCTTGGTGGTGCCGCGCGTCAAACCGCTGATGAGCCCACGGGCCTCGGGGTTCCAATGCGGGGCACCGAGGCCCGTCAGCGCGGGAACGAAGGTCACCCCACCCGTGTCGGGAACACTGGCCGCGAGCGCCTCGACCTCCTCCGCGCTGTGAATGAGGCCAAGCCCGTCACGCAGCCATTGCACGGCCGCTCCTGCCACGAAGGCGCTCCCCTCCAGCGCGTACGTCACCTCATCCCCCAACTGCCACGCCACGGTGGTCAACATGCCCGACTTGGACGGCAGGGGTCGCGAGCCCGTGTTCATCAGGATGAACGCGCCCGTTCCGTACGTGCACTTCGCCATGCCCGGTGTCAGCGCCGCCTGGCCAAAAAGCGCCCCCTGTTGGTCGCCGATGAGCCCAGCGACCGGGATTCCATCCGGTAAGAAACCGACGCCGCGCGTGGTCCCGTACACCTCAGACGACGCCGCCACCCGCGGCAAACAGCCACGCGGGACGTGCAATAGGGCCAAGAGTTCGTCGTCCCAATCCCGTCGATTCAGGTCGAACAACAATGTCCGCGATGCATTCGACGGGTCCGTGACGTGCGTTCCCGTCATCCGCCAACACAAGAAGCTGTCGATCGTGCCAAATAACAGGTCGCCAACCGCCGCTTTGGCACGCGCGCCTGCATGGTGATCGAGCATCCATTTTGCTTTGGTCCCCGAAAAATAGGGGTCGAGCACGAGGCCCGTTTTGTGCCGGAACAGCGCCTCGTGGCCGGCTTCTTTGAGTGCCGTGCAGGTCGGGGCCGTGCGGCGATCCTGCCACACCAGTGCCCGCTGAAGGGGTCGCCCGGACGCACGATCCCAGAAAAGCGACGTTTCCCGTTGGTTCGTGATGCCGACCGCGGCGATGTCCTTGCCGGTCGCGCTTGCGGCCTCGAGCACACGTGTCGTCGCGGTGGCCACGCTCGCCCAGATCTCGTCCGCGTCGTGCTCCACGTGGCCCGGCTGTGGGAAGTAGTTGGTGAACTCGACGTTGGCAGTGGCGACCAGCCTTTGCTGCGCATCCACGAGCAACGCAGTGCTCCCGGTGGTGCCTTGGTCGATGGCCAGAACGTAGCGGGACAAGAGACCTCCAGTGCGCGCGATGGCCCCGGGGTTAGCCGTATCGGCCCGACAAGGGAAGATCGTGGACCGGACATGGATTGGGCCGCTCGTCGCTTCTGCGCTGCTCGTCGTGGGCACGGCGGTGTGGTGGTCGACGCAGTCTGGCGAGGGCAAGCCGAAGTCTGGGGGCAAAGCGATCGCCGAGATCGATCGCCCGACCGTACCTCCGATTCCCGACGAGAAGCTGCTTCACCGGAGTGACATTGCGTCCGATCGCGCGAAAGCGCCACCGGGCGCGCCGAACGTGGTTGTGGTGATCGTCAATGCGTGGCGGCGGGATCAATTGTCTGCCTACGGCGGACCCCCGTCGGCGACACCCTTTCTCGCCTCGTTCGCGGAACAGGGAACTCGGTTTGACGACGTGGTGGCTGCGGCGCCTTGGGCACGCCCCTCCGACGCCGCCTTGATGACCGGCCGAGAGCCGAGCCGGATCGGTATGTCGGATACCGGAGACGGCGCGGATCGACGCGTATTGTCGAATTCAGTCGTAACTCTCGCCGAATATTTGACGGGAAAAGGGTGGTGGAGCGTCGGCGTGACGGCCAACTTTAACCTCAATGCCCGATACGGATTTGCCCAGGGTTTTGACGTGTATCGCGACGCTCAGTTGGCGAGTTTCGCCCCTGCGAGCCGTCTCAATTCCGCCGACCAGGTTGCAATCGCCTTGCAGTTTCTGGATTCGCCACCGGAAGGGTCCGCAGGACGACCGGTGTTCCTGATGCTGTCGATTGCCGATGCGCACAAACCATTTCAGATTCCGCTGACGGAGTACGAACCTTTCGCGGGTCCAGAGCACGAGGTTGCGCCGTACCGCGCGGCCATCAAACGCGCCGACGACGCCATGGGGGCGCTCGACGTCGGGTTGCGCGCACGAGGGCTGACGGAAAAGAACACCGTGTGGGTGCTCGTCGGGGACCATGGCGAAGGGCTGTCCATGCCCGAAGCTCACGGGAAACAACACGGGCGGCTCCTCTACGACTCAGCAGTGCGCGTACCCTGGTTGATGCGTGGCCCAGGCGTCGGCGTCGGCCAGGTCGTTCAGGGGCTTTCAGCGCATGTGGATTTGTACCCGACACTGCTTGGCGTCGTTGGCGATTGGGCCTCACCCGCCGACGTCGATGGAAATGATTGGTCCGACCTCGTGGCCAATGGTGGCAAGACCACCCGTTTAGAGGCGTTCACCGAAACCTGGTATTTGGAAGCGAACCGGGCCGCGGTATGGACAAGCGCGGAGGCCTGCCAAAAGAACTGGGGGCCGCGGCCGGACGATGGTTTCCGGACAGGCTGTTTTGACCGATCCAAAGACGCTGATTTCAGACGCCCCAGGGAAAACGTACCCCTGATGGGCCGCCTAGAGGTGTGGCGGTCTGAGGTCCTGGCAGAAGCTGCCACCTTCCGCGAGACGGTCGCTGGAACGGACGTCGACGAAGAATGACCAACGTCGGAGGTGGGCTTTGTTGACTCTCGTGCTCCTGTCCGGCTGTTTCGGGGAGCCTGAACGATTGCGTTCCGTACCGACGGCGCCTACGGTTCAGCTGACCAAACCGGCGGTCACCGTCACCTGGGCCGAGTTGGACGGGCTGTTCTCGAAAGGCAACCCAGAACTGCCCACGGTGTTGAAGGGTCTCCATGTAGGGCAGGTCGAGGCCGAAATGCGTGCGGTTGTCGCGCAAGTGATCGACCCGCGAATCCCGTCCGACGACGAAGTCGTGCGAAACGTGACGACCGTTGATTTCGTGTTGGGGGCTTTCCCCGAGGTGGGTGTCAGCTTGCTTCTGGCGGCGGACCGGTCGCTCGATGAGGTCCAGGTGACCTTGCCGAAGGACCAGGCGTTCGCCATGTTGATGGACGCCTGGGGACCGCCCAATCAGGTCACCGTCGCGCGGGAGGGTCAGGCGCACGCGACCTGGACCACGGGCCCTTGGCGAGCCGAGTTGTACGACTTTGACAAGGACCTGGAGCTGCTGCGGCTCACGAAGCCCAAAGGCAAAGGATAGCAGGTGGCTGAGGCGGTCCTGTGACGGTTTTCGTTGCAACGCTGTTCCTGGCCTGCGTCATCGAGAATGACGTCGTTGGGCCCGACCCCATTTCCGTAGTCCCAACGCCCGTTCCGCCGACCGCCGTCATCCGGACCGAGGTGTTTCGGCAGGTCGCGAAGCCGACCGTGGACGTCTTGTGGGTCGTAGACGACAGTGAATCCATGGAGGACGAATCCACGAGGCTCGCTGATAACTTTCATGTCTTTCTTGATTGGTTTCTCGTATCCGAACTCGATTGGCACGTGGGCGTGATTTCCACAAATATGGAGGTTGCCGACCAAAAGGGAAAACTGGCCGAGGCAGACGGCTACCGCTGGATCGATGAGCACACCGAAAACCCGGAGTTCGTTTTTGGCGCGATGCTGCCGCTTTACGATGGAATCGATCATGATGAGAGTGGTCGCCAGGCGGTGTACACGGCGGTGGCGGTGCAAGACGCAGACTACAACTCGGGATTTCTCCGAGAAGACTCGGCGCTGCATGTGGTTGTGATCAGCGACGAAAACGACCACAGCATTGCGCCCCCGAAGGATGAATTTATTGCGTGGTTTTCTGGACTAAGGGAGGGCGACAACACGCATCGGTCATTTTCCGCGGTGACGGTGCTTGAGCCCTGTGACGATTCATACGAGGTAGGGCAGGATTATATCGACGTGACGGCGGCTGTAGGCGGTGTTCTACGATCCATTTGTGAGCCGGATTGGGCGCCGGTTCTCGATGCGATGGGCGCGCAGACGACGACTTTGTCTACGGAGTTCTTTCTCGCGGAAATACCGATAGACGGCACGATAACGGTCACCGTCGTTGAGGAGGACGGCGACGTCGTTCCGCAGCCGGAATGGACCTACGATCGGCCTCGCAACAGTGTGCAATTCCCGACCTATGTGCCACCTGAGCAGTCGGTGGTGACGCTGACCTACACGGTAAGGTCAGCGTCCTGGTAGGGGTCTGATCCGCGGCGAGGCGCCGATGCCGGGCGTATTCAGAGGTTGATCCGCCGGAGGCGTTCGTCCGTTCGGAGGGTGTTCCGGCGGATCAACCTCTCAGGCGTCTGCGGTGTCGAGGGCCGAGCGCGCTGCTTGGTGCAACCACGCCTCGTGTTTGGCCTTGTCGCCGCCGGGCAGGAGGTCAATCCGGTCCTGGATTCGTTGGACTCGCTGCGTGACGGCTGCCCGGCTTACCCCGGTGCGACGCGCATGCTCGGCCTTGCTGCCAGCGAAAAGCAGGGCTTCCAGGTACAACCGGTCGGGTTCCGGGAGAGGGCTGTCCACATGGCGCTCGATGTGACCATCGGGGCGCGGAAGCTCTCCGAACAGGCTCTCTGGGTGGTCCCACACCATGGCGGCCACTGCGGAGGCCCGGCGGGACCGGCGCATCGTGCGCCAGGTGATGCGGTCGGCCACGGTGCGGACGAACGCCAGCAACTCCGGAACGGTTTCGCCCCGGAAATTGGCGAGGCTGCCGCGCATCAGTTGGAGCAGGACCTCGCCGGTGACCTCTTCGGCCTCAGCGTCACTCAGGCAGGACGTGCGTCGGGCGATTCCGAGTACGCGGCGATGCGCGTAGGACGCAATGGCCTCGAAGAAAGCCGTGCTTTCCGCGTCGCGCCGATCTGCGATCAGGCGGCGGATCTGCCGCCGAAGCGCCTCTCCTTCAATCTCGAGCCGGGCGGACACGGTCAGAAACCGTTCGAGATGGCGACGGGACGACGTTCCCCGCAGCCGCTGTTGTGATGGCGCTCATTCCTGTCGTCGCCGCGACCGCTGCCTCGGGCGGGGCAGGTCGCAACGTCAACTTCCGCCGGTACCGGCAGGGGAGCGAGCCCCGAAGTGATGAGATTCCACAGCAGGGCGACGGCGGTTGTCATGCGGGCAGCTCCTCGTCGCGCAACAGCGCGAGATCGGGGTCACGGGAAATGGAGAGATCGATTCCGCTGACGATGGCAGCGGGCAGGCCGTTCCGAACGCGATTGAGCAGCCCGCGCGCGGCCGACTCGTCATCGAGACGGAGTAAGCAGCACAGAATATTGGTAATGTTTTCGGAGGAGCGTTCGCGTTCGAACGCGCGGCCGAAATAATCAAGCGCAACCTCGTATCGGCCGCGAAGGAAAGCAAGCACACCCCGGTGGCGATCAACGCTCGCGAGGTGCTCTGCGAGGCGCGGGCCCCCTAGCTCGAGCGCGGCGACTTCTTGCATCGCCACGGCGGTAGCGGCGGATTTCCAATCGGCGACGGACGGATGCGCAGATACGACATGCATCGCGGACCAGTAAAGGACCTCGTCTAAGTGGCCCTCGTCGCGGAACTGAAGGGCCATGGCGCGAACGGCGTCGGGATCAAAGCCGGGCACTCCGACTGCGGCGGCAATCTCATCCACGGCGGCGCGGTGTCTGGGGTCCACGTGGGCGGACGGTGTGAAATACGCCTCGGCGTCAACCGCGTCCCGGATTCGGGCGACGAGTGCGCGGTAGTCCATGACGACGGCCTCCAACATGGAGCCTCCGATGTGGAGGTGTCCTTTGTTGTCTTCATGTTAACGCCACCGGTGTCCGACAGCTGGATCACAGTGCGGTATAACCGCCGTCCACGTACAACACGGTTCCCGTCACGTAGCTCGACGCTGCGGACGTGAGAAACAGGGCCGCGCCGGCGATCTCGTCGGGCGAGGCGACCCGAGCGAGGGGAACATGGCCCAGCACGTGGGCGCGAACGGCGTCGTCGTGGACGATGGCCGCCGCTAAGCGGGTGTCTACGACACCAGGCGCGATGGCGTTCACGCGGATCGAAGCGGCAGCGAGCTCAACCGCGAGCGTCTGCGTCAGGCTAATCAACGCGGCTTTGGTGAGGCCATACACGCCCTGCATGGGCGCGGCGCGCGCTCCGAGAATGCTCGACACGTTCACAATCGTCGCTGGGAGCTTGGCCTCCATGGCCCCCAATGCGACCGCTTTTGCGAGGCCGAAGGGTCCGTCCAGGTTGACGTCGAAGGTCTTGCGCCAAGCCTCCCAAGACGTGCCGAGCATAGGTCCGAAGTAGGGGTTGGTGCCCGCGTTGTTGACCAAGGCATCGATTGGGCCGCCGAGCAGTTCTGCGGCCTGCTGGACGAGTCCCGGGAGGGTGTCCACTTTGCCGACGTGGCCGGCCAAGGCGAACACCGTGGCGCCAGGAACCGCGGCGCGTATCCGGTCGGCGGCAGAAAGGAGGGGGTCGGCCTTCCGACTGACGATGACCACCTGTGCGCCTTCGCGCGCGAACGCCGTGGCAATCGCCTCACCGATTCCACGACTCGCGCCCGTGACGAGGGCCCGGCGACCGGTCAGTTGTCCCATACGGCCCGTTACCCCCGTTCCGGCCCTTCGTCTGCGAATACGGCGGCAGAAGCGGCTGTTGTCGAGTAGACTTCGGCCATCGAGGGGGCGTGTTTGTATCTCTGGGTCTTCGGTCTGGTGGGATGTGGTCCTTCGCAACCGGTCCACGCGTCTGCTCCGGGCACAACGTCGACCGAAACGCCTTCTGACCTCACAGGCTCGACCCTGCCTCCGGTCAGCCCGCACGCCCCTTCCATTGATGAAGAAACCGTCGCCGAGGTTGCAGAACCCTTTGGGTGCGCGGACGTGTTTTCTGACGCGTTGTTGCCTACGTACGAAGTAGACGTCGACGCCGCTGAGTGGGAGGCCATGGTTGCCGAATTCGAGGCGAAAGACGGTACCAAACCCTGGCATCCGGCCGTCGTTCGTTACGGTGCGGAAGAATATTTGGACGCGACGATTCGTTTGAAGGGAAATGAGAATTATAGTTGGATTGGCGACAAGATGCAGTTTGTGCTCGGCTTCGACGAAGTGGACGCGGCGGGTCGTTTTCACGGGCTACGCGAGGTTGCGTTCGACAGTCCCTGGTACGACCCCTCCATCCTCCGAAACCGCATGGCCGCGTGGTTTCTTCGCGAAGCGGCGGTGTATGGTCCCTGTGCGAATAACGCTCGTCTCGACGTCAACGGGGTCTATTATGGCCTGTACGCAGCGGTCGAAAATATCGATCATGAATACTTGGAGCGCAATTTCGGAGATGGCAATGGCGCCGACGGACTGCTTTACAAATATGGGTGGGATCTAAAGACCGACGAGGATGAGGACCCTGACACCAGCGAGTTGACCCTGTTCTGGGAGGCCAAGGATGCTGTGGCACTGGCGGAGATTGGTGATGTAGGCGAATGGGTGCGTGAATGGGCTGCGGAGGCGGTCATCGTTGATGGGGATGGGTATTGGTGTTGTCAACACAATTTCTACACGTATGACCACCCTGAAAGAGATTTCTTGTGGTTGCCATGGGACCTCGATGCGAGTTTTGGTTGGACGGGGGACGCGTATTCCGATCCACGGAATCACCCGCTGACGCTTGGCTACCCAGGCGCGCATTATTTGGCTGTGTTGGCGGATCCCATTTGGGAGGCGCAGTTCGTTGAGGAAGTTCGGGCCCTCAGACCGCTTCTTGACCCAGCGATTTGGGAGGAGCGCGTGAAGAACGCGGCAACACAAATTGCAGTTGCGTCCGACGAGGATGAACGCAAACCCTTTACAGACGCGGACCACGATGCAAACGTGATCCTGCTCCACGATTTCTTCTCTGATCGCGCTGCCTACCTCGACGCTTGGCTCAACTGCCGCGACGGCTTCGACGTGAGCGATGGGGACGCGGATGGCAGCCCTTGGTGCTTCGACTGCTCCGACGGTAACGCCACGATCCATCCGTCCGCTTCCGAGGTCTGTGATGGCGTGGACCAGGATTGCGACGGCCTGATCGACGACGACGCGAGTTGTTAGACGTGAGCATGATTCCCTTCCTGCTCGTCCTCGCCCGTTCTGCCTACGCCTCTGAGAACGTCGGCACGTGGATCGTTGAATCGGCGTCTTCGGCCGACTTTCTGGCGCCGCCCAACCCGAACACGTGGACCAACGTCAACAGCGTGCCGGTCGACCCAGAGTTGGCCCTGGTGAGCAGTCCGATTGTCGACCAGGGCTACGGCAACGCCGCGACAGGCACGACGATCGATTTCACGTTTGACGGCGGTCTGCTAAATCAGGCGGGCCCGGATTTCGCGTTGTTCGAGGCCTTCTACCTCACGGATTTGCCGACCTACGCGCTTTCTTCAGACCACGACGCTTTTGTGGCGACCTTCGCCGTGAGTGACCCGTCGTTTGTGGACACGACCGTTTCGTACAACCTGTACATCGCGTTCACCGGACCCTACTCTGGCCAAGTTTATGGCGCGGAGATCGATCTTAGCGACCTTGGCGTGCCTGAATTCGACACGGTCAATGTCGTTCGGATGGTCGCCTCCAATGCGAACGGAGATCCGCTTGGGCTTGCGGCCTGGTTGTGCAATGACGCAGACCTAGACGGCGTGTGCGACGCTGTCGACGCCTGTCCGGACTTCGACGATGCTACTGACGAAGATGGAGATGCGCTTCCCGACGCTTGCGACCCCTGCCTCGGTGATGCGTCCCCTTCTGACGCCGATGACGACGGTGTTTGCGATGGCGACGATGTATGTCCCGGCTTCGATGACGCCGACGACGTGGACGGGGACGGCCTTGCGGACGGTTGCGACTTGTGTCCCCTGGATGGGCCTGACGACGACGCGGACGACGACACCGTCTGCAATAGTGACGACATCTGCCCCGACGAGGACGACCTCGCAGACGCGGATGTCGATGCTGTACCAGATGGGTGCGACGCGTGCCCAGCGGACGTCAGCGACGATTCCGACGGCGACGGGTCCTGCGACAGTGATGACCTGTGCCCTGGCGCAGACGACCTTGACGACGCCGACGCCGACGGGCTCCCCGACGCTTGCGACCCGTGCCCGGAGGGGGCTGGGGTGGACGCAGATGGGGACGGCAGTTGCACACCCGTCGATTGTGACGATCAGGACGCAGACCGATCGCCTCTCGCGTCGGAGGTGTGCAATGGGGTTGATGACGATTGCGACGGCGTGGTGGCGGACGATGAGCTCGACGTGGACGGCGACGGTCTGAGCCTTTGTGCCGGCGACTGCGACGATGCAGATTCGACCGCCTACCCCACCGCGACCGACGTGTGCGGCAATGGGGTGGACGAAGACTGCGACGGCCGGGACGCCCTCTGCGTGCTGCCCGATGTGGACGACCCACCGCCCGAGGCGGGTGGCTGCAAATGTGCAACGTCGACGGGCAACCCCATGGCGGCCCTGGCGCTGCTCTTTCCCCTGCTGCGGCGCCGATCTCGGTAGGCGCGTCCGGTCCGGGCGCGATGATCGAAAGCCGCTCCGCGATACGCCTGCCCGCACCCGATCCCGATCCCGATCCCGATCCCCCTCCCGACCCGAGGCAGCGATGCCGTTCGACCATGAGAAGCTCGATGTGTACGCCGTCGCCTTGGACTTCCTGGTACTCGCCAACGGCGTCGTTGAGCGGTTGACTGCGCGGCGATCCTCGACGTGT
>CAMASI010000089.1 GCA_945861065.1 Klebsiella pneumoniae
AGGTCGTAGCCGGTCACGCGGGTTGGATGTGACGTCACGAGGGTCTTGCCCCGCATTTGTCCGCGCACCCAAGCGAGGTGGCTGCGCCAGCGGGTCGCTCGCAGGCGGCTGAAGCCCACCCAGGCGACGGCCCCGTCGATTACGAGACCGCGACACCACCCCAGGGGACCCGTGCGGGGGTCGAGGGGTTTGAGGTCGTAGGCGCGCTCGGGGGTAACGAGGTGGCCGTCTACGGCTGTGAACCAGGGCGTATCTTCGACGACGACGCCGTCATGAATGCGCTCGTCACCGAGTGCGATTCGCCCCGTTCCCTCGACTTCGACGGCGTCGCGTAGGTGCAAGCGGGTGACCCATAGCCGTCCTCGCCAAATAAACAGGTGGTTTGGGTGTGCGCGGCTTTTGGCCCTGGGTTTGTCTCCAGTTGCACCGGGTACGACGGGGAAGAAGTCGACTTGCGTGCCCTTGCGTCGCACGATTCCGTCGGCTGCGGTGCTCGTCACCCAAAGCGCGCCGTCGTGGTGCAGCGCGTGGTGGGCGTCGTGCAGGAACGGATGGGACCAGGAATCGGTGATGCCTTGGGTTGGCGTCCACGCAACGACCCGCTTTTGTCCGCACAACAAGAGGCCGTCGAGGGTCGCTGTGGCGCCCTTGAGCGCGTGGCCGTCGCCTTCGGGGTGGCGCCAATCGAGCACGATTTGTGCGGTTCCGGTGACGACGTCGAGTTTCACGACGCGACCGAGGCCGTACAGCGGCTTGTGGTCTCGGTCGAGCACGCCGGCTTGCCGATCCTGAACACCGCCGATGACCCACAGGTGCCTCATCGGAACCGCAACCAGGCGAAACCTGCAACGGCCAACCCGATGCCGGACGCCGCGGTGGATGCGATGGCCGCGCCCAGCGCTCCCCACTCAGGAACAAGGTACAGCGCCATCGCCACCCCAAGCACCGTGCTCGTTCCTTGCGCGATGACGTTGACGGCTTGCCGGTCCAGGGCCTGGTAGACGCGGCCAAGGAGCACCGTCACCGCGGACGCCGCGACGCCCGGGAGCAAGACCCACACGAGCGGTACCGCGGCCGCGTAGGGCGCACCCCACAACCACGGCAGGGCCAGCGGTGACAGGACCGCGAGTGAGACGGACGTCAATGCGAGCCAGACGGCGGCGAGTCGGAGCGGTGCTTTCGATTGTGCGAAGGCTTCGTCTGGCGCGAGGACGGCGAGGTGTGGGTGAACGGCGCCGCCCAACGCCAGAGGCACGACGCGGATGCGTTGGGCGACAGCCAGCGCCACGCCGTACACCGCGACCTCCGTGGGATTGCCCGTCAGCCACGCAAGAAGCAGGAGGTCGAGCCGCTCGTGAAGGAGCGCCGTTGCGGTCCACAAGAACGAACCGCCTGCAAACCGCAACATCCGGACAGACGCGGAGAGCGGGCCGGGCCAAGCCGGGGCAAGCCCCCACGACGCGTAGACTGCGACCGCGGCTGTCGCGACAAGCGTGCTCCCCAGGGCCCACGCTACAGACGGGGAAACGCCCAGGACCACAGCTGTCAGCGCGGCTACCTTGCCAACGGACAAGGCGACTGACGTCGCGCTGGCGACGTGGAACCGGTCTGTGGCTCGGGCAACCGCCTGGGCAAGTTGCAGGGCACACAAAGCGATAATGGTCGTCGCTGCGAGCGCGACGAGGGTGGCGGACTCCCCGCTCAGCCAAAGCAGGGGGCTGCTGACGATGGGTAGGCTCAGCGCGGTCCACAAGGCGGCGCGGGTCCAGGCGACGGCCGCGGGCACGCTGTCGCGACGGACGGCGTCGATCAGCGCCGACACCATGCCAGCTTGTCCGAGCAAGGCGACCGTGGCCACGGCGGCGGTCACGGTCAGCACGCGCCCATTGTCTGCGGGGTCGAGCCACCGCGCGAGCAGGACGCTGTAGGCGAGCGCGAAGGGGGCGGACCCGGCAGACGCGGCCAGGAGCCAACCGGCGTCGCGGATTAGCGCCACGTGGCCGCGAGTCGGCCAGCGGCTGCCCAGCCGGGCGAGAGCACCCCGGGCTTTGTCGGTTCCCATCGCAAGAAACCGCCATCAACCGTGCGATTCGCGACCCGCGGGTGTCCGACAGGGAGGACGGCCCCGGCAACGGCGCGTCGGGCAGCCTCCGTGGCGTCGGGCCCACCGGCGTCGGCAATCTGGCGAGCGGCACGCACGGGGTCCGCCGCGACCTCCTCCCAGCGAAGCACGAGGGCGCCGAGGCGATGGGCGGCCGCGCGACAGGTCACGGTGCTCCACAAGTCCCAAGCGAGGAACGCGCCGAGGGAGCGGCCCGCTTGTGGTTGTTGGCCTTGGCGACTGGCGACGGAAGCGGCAAGGTCGGTCGGGTCGCGTACCAACCACACGGGCAACACCGGGACACAACGCGCCAACCGCAACAGACGGGCTGGCGTTTTGCTGCTGTCTACGACCCACGTCACCTGGGCTGCGTGTGCGAGGTCGTGAATCAGCCCCACGCCGTCACCGTTGAGCCGACCGCGCCGAGACGCCCAGGGTGCGCCCACCGGCGCCTCCTTCCAGCCAGGGTCCCTCACGGGTCGTACCCGGCTCCACACAGGGCAGGGGTCTGCGCCGCAAGCACAACGGGTCGACCGCGCAGCGTGGCGAAGTTCGCCGGCGAACACGGCGTCGGGTGCGTTTCCGAGCAAGACGCCCAGCGCGGTGGAACCGTTTCGTCCGCCGCCCACCACGTACAACACCCGCGTCATGCCGCGTCCGTGAGCTTGGCGCATCGCAAGCCGGAAAGCAGGATCATCGCCTCCAGCGCACTCTCTGCAGCTGCGGTGAAGTTCTTCGTGTGTCCGATGGCGACGATCGGGTCCGGACCGTGCTCTTTGGCCGAATCCACGATCGACATGAGGGTGTCTACGGGCCACGCGCAGAAGTCCAGGGCGGCAGGCCCGTGCACGGGACGGCGTCTGGGCGCAGACAATGTGCACCCCGGCGCGCGGAACCCGGTACGAAGCCTATCCAGACGACCCGTCCAACGCGACAGTCGGCTGAGTGGTGCGGTAGCGATGGCCAGTTCGGTCAGCGGTCCCGGGCCCGGGATGCGCGGGTCGTCGGAAAAGGTCCACCGCCGATCCGCCACTGGGGCGCTGCGGAAATCGAAAGGCGGGTCCCGTTGCCAACGCCCCGGCATGACTGTGCTGTCCAGGCACACACCGCGGTCCACGAGCGCGCCAAACACCGGCGCTGACGGCGAAGCGCACCAAGCGCCGGCACGAAAGGCGGTCGGCTTGCGGTCGGTCGCTTGGCTCACCCACAGGATGGCGTCGTCTAGGACCTGGTTTCTCGTGCCCTCCGGGAGGGTCCCGAGGTCGGTCTGCCCAGGCAGGACCCACCGGCAGGCTTCACGGCGGGCGCCAGCCCATTGTGGATGGACGTGCAGCTGGACGGAGTGGCCGCGTCGGGTGGCGTCGCCCAACAGGCGGAGGAGGTCGTCGACGGCGTGCCGGTCGCGATCGTCGCCGAGGGCGCCCATGGCGGCAAGGCCTGTCGCGTCGGGAAACAGCGTCAGCGCGGCACCCTGACGGTCTGCGACGGCAAGCGCCCTTCGAAGCGGTTCGACCACACACGGGCCTACGCCTCCGCACCCGTCACCGCCCACCTCGACGTCGAGCGTGACACACAACACAGCGATGCCCTAACCCGCGACGAGGCGGTCGATGGCCCATTGGGAGGCCGCGACCACGACGGGCGAAGGGTGGGTCAACCCGAAATCGGTGAGGCTGGCCAAGGCGCCCGGGTCGCCCAGGTTGCCGAGCACGACGGCGGCATTGCGTTTCAGGCCGATGGGGCCAGGTCTGCGCAGGGGAGAGCCCTCAAAACGAGCGTAGAGCACCTCGTCTGGGGTCGCGAGCAGTTCGTCACAGTCCAACCACGCGTACCGCGGCGCGAGATCGGGCTCGTCGACGTCGGCGGGATCGTGGTTGTGCGGGCAGACCTCCTGGCACACGTCGCAGCCGAACAGCCAGCGTCCGAACTGAGGAAGCATCGACGTGGGCGCCAGCGTGTGGGCCTCGATGGTCCAATAAGAAATGCACCGACCGGCGTCCAAGATGCGGTTGCCGACGAAGGCTTGGGTCGGGCAGGCGACGAGGCAGCGCGTGCAACTTCCACAGGGGTCACGGGTGATCGGTACGTCTGGCTCGACGTCGATGGTGACGAAGACGACGGCGAGAAGCCACCAGGAACCCTTGCCGGGCCGCAGCAACATCGTGTTCTTGCCGACGGCCCCCAGACCCGCGGCTTCCGCCCAGGCCCGTTCAAGAATCGGCGCCTGGTCTACGCCGCCCCAGCAGGCGATTCCCTGTTTCCGCAGGTTGCGCTGCAGTTTTCGGATGCGCTTGCCGACGAGGTTGTGGTAATCGCGGCCCCAGGCATAGCGGGCCACCATGCCGGTGCGCCCCCCGGGGTCGGGCGGCCGTTCGTGCGGGTGGTGCAAGGCGATCGCGATGGCGGTGCGCGCGCTCTTGAGCTTGAGGCTGACGTCAGCGCGTTCGTCTCTCCGTCGTTGCAACCACGCCATGTCGGCGTGATGCCCGTCGGCCAGCCAGCCGTCGAACGCGTCCATTCTCGGGGTCGGTCCCACGGTCGCGAAAGCCACGGCGTGCAGGCCGTGGGCCTCCACGTACGCAGTCAGGGTCTGTCGATCCACGGGCCCTGCCTAACGCGCGGGGTTAGCGGCCAGCGATGTGGTGGCTGCTTGCCGGCTGTGTCCCCTGTCTTCAGCCCCAAACGGTCCTGAACGCCGTCGAGTTCGACATGCTGGGCACGTTGTCGACCCATCGCACGCAGCCGGAAGACGCCGCTTTCCCAACCGACCTGCCGGCGAACGGTCCTAGTACCTGGGTGATGTTGTGGGATTCCACCACGGTGGGCCCGGTCAACCTGGACATCGACGGTCAGATCTTCGTCGGCGAAGGCTCGTGGAGCCAAACCGAATGCGGAAACTTCGACCTCGAGTTCGGCGGCGAGTACCTTGGGGCGGATGGCGGGCGGCACTTTTTCACCGCAAGCGGCGAGTGGAACACGTACGACGGCGTCGTAGACGGGCTCTCGTCCTGGCAAGAATCGTGGCAGCGGTCGGATGGCGGGGAGGGCACACTCACCGCCACAGTGGTGTTTCACGGCAAGTCCGGCACGATCGGCGGGAATTAATCGATGCGCTCGATAGCAGTTTCGTTGACGTCGGCTGTCATTGTGGCCGTTCTCGTGTGGTTTGCGCTCGGGTGGATCGCGGCATTGATCCCGTTGTTGCTCGTGTTTGGGGGCGTCCAGTTCTTCATGACGCGCCGGATCGGGCAGTTTGTAGAGGCCGAGCTCAAAGCGGTGCCAGCGCTGCTCGGCGCCCGGAAGATTGCCGAGGCCGACGCGGTATTGGTGGGCGTCGCCAAACGGTGGGGTCCGTGGCAACCGATGTTGACGGGCCAACTTGAGGGCCAGCGTGGGCTGCTGTTGTATGTGCAGATGAAGTTCGACGAGGCGTTGCCGATGCTCAAGCGCGGCACCTTCCAAAATTGGATGGCGCATGCGTCAATTGCCTGCATTTATTGGCGAAAGGGTCAAAAGGCCGACGCGATCAAGTCTTTTGAAGCGGCGGCGGGTGTTTCCGCCAAAGAGTCGATGATTTATGTTTTGTGGGGCGTGCTCTTGTACGACGACGGGCAGGCGCCGGCAGCGGCGACGGCGCTTGGACGGGGACTCACGGCGTTGCCGGGCCATTCGTTGCTCTCACAGCTTCACAAGGCTGTCGCCAACAAGGGAAAAGTCGATCGCGCACGCTTGCCGGAGACGTGGTTGCAGTTCTGGCCGGAGGATTTGGCCAAGCAGATGCGGGTAGGCGGTCGCAAAGGCGGGCCGGACCCGCGGTTTCCGGTACAGGCGACCCCAAAGCTCAGCGCGAAGAACGCGCCGCGCCGCTGACTCGTGCGGGTCGCCCTGGTATGCCGCACCGGACCTCCGCTGCGGGGAGGGCTGGAGACGTGGGTTGGCGGGTTGGCGATAGCGGCGGCGGCCGCAGGTCATGACGTGCGCGTGGTGACCCTCGATCGGCGCCCGACGGACGGGGCACGGCTGACCGGGGAGATCGGAGTTCCGACCGTGCGCCTGCCCATGTGGGGCCACCGGCGCTACCCCTTTGCGGCGGGCGTTTCGGCTGCTTGTGAAGGCGTCGATGTGGTGCACGTATTTGCCGTCGACGGCTTGCTCGACGCGCTGTTGTGGCGGCGTCCTGCACCCGTCGGCGTGTCGACCGCGGGGCTGTTTCATCATGGGGGTGGCGGTATTGCGCAGGCCTTGATGTTGGCGGCCTGGAGCCGTCACCAGCTTCGTCGGGTGAATGGTCTGTGGTTTACGTCCAGTGTCGACCAGCTTCGTTTGCCTGGTTTGCCCGGGAGGGTGCTCGCGCCTGGCCTCGATCTCAGCAGGCAACTCGCCGCATCACGAGCACCCGAGGTGGGCAGGTGGTTGGTGCCGGGCCGAATCGACCGTCACAAAGGCCATGTGGATTTGTTTCGTGCTGTTGCAGCCATGCCTGTTCGCCCTCAGATTCGTGTTGCCGGAGGGGGTGCGCTGGCCGAGCCGCGAGCCGTCGCCCGCGCGCTCGGCCTCGACGTGACCTGGGTCGGCGAAGTGAGCGACGCGGATTGGGCGGACGAACTCACCCGCTGCGAGGTTGCGCTTTTTCCATCGCGATTCGAGTCCTTTGGACTCGCGGTGGTGGAGGCGATGGCGTCGGGCGTACCTTGTGTGGTGCACCCTGGCGGCGCGTTGGTGGAACGGGTGCGCGACGGCGTGGACGGTGCGGTCGTGGATTTCCGCGATTCGGAAACCGCGGCGAAATTGCTGGGCCGGCCCGTAGCGGCGTCGTGGGGAAACGAAGCGCGGCGTTCGGCACAAGCGGTGGATTGGCAGGTGCGGCTAGCGGACCACGAAGCGGCGTGGGCGGAAGCGGCCGCGTGAAGGTGGGCTTCGTGGGCTCGTCGGGCGGCCATCTGACGCCGTTGTTGTGGCTTCGCAGCTGGTGGGAGCCGCACGAGCGCTTTTGGGTTTGTTTGCGTGCTGCGGATAGCGAAGCGGCGTTGGCGGGCGAGTCGGTGACCTGGGGCTACGGCCCTACCAACCGAAGCGGTGTCAACGCGGTTCGCAACACGGGTTTGGCGTACCGGGTGCTGAGGCGGGAACGGCCCGACGTGTTGGTTTCTTGCGGCGCTGGGCTCGCGGTTCCGTTTTTCGCGGTGGGCCGAGCGCTCGGAATTCCCCTCGTGTACATTGAAGTGGTGGACAGGGTGGAGACGCCGTCATGGACGGGCAAGTTGGTGAGCCCGTGGTGTGACGCCGTCGTCGTTCAGGACGCACGACAGCTCGCGTTTTACCCCACCGCACACCTTCTTGGGCCCATCCGATGATTCTCGTGACGGTAGGCACGCACCATCAACCCTTTGACCGTCTGGTGTCCGCCGCCGCTGGCCTCGGACTGCCGGGCGAACGGGTCGTCGTGCAGCGCGGCACCAGTCTCGTGGAACCGAAAGGGTGCGAATGGGTCGACGCCGTTGCGTCCGACGTCCTGGCCGCATGGATTGCCGAGGCGCGTGTTGTGGTCACCCATGGCGGACCTGCGACGGTGACCGCTGTGTGGGCACTCGGTCGCATCCCGGTGGTGGTGCCACGGCGCCCTGAGTTGCGCGAACATGTGGACGACCATCAGAGGCGTTGGGCAGCGACGGTTTCAGCGCACGTCATCGTGGTGGAAGACGCGTCGCAACTCGCCGCTCTGGTCGCAGCGCCGCCGACGCGCGTGGTGCCGAGGGTGGCGGCGCCTGAGCTGTTTGCGAAACGATTTGGCGAACTTGTGGACCGCGTGGTTCAAGGGCGTCGATCGAGAGGCCCTCAGCTCACTCGATGAGCGGAACGGTGTCGTTTCCGGCGTAAACGATGACGCCGTACGTGAGAACCGCGAGGTCGCCACCAACGGACCAGACGCCGCCGTCGGGATCGACCCACACCGCGTGCAGTCCGCGTGATGTGATGGGGGTCCGCGTGTCCTTTTCCCAGACGCCGTCGGACCGGTACCACCAAAAGACACCGTTGGTCGTGCTGACGATCGGGTCCATGCCCTCCCGGTCGTACACCCCCAAAAAACCGGCCGCGAGTTGTTCGATGTCCGGGCTCGCCGCGGTCGCGGAATCGGCCGTCACGGTTTGCGCCAGGCCATTGCCCTGGCCTCCGACAGCAAGGGTTCCGTCAGCGTCCCCCGACATCGTGAACAGCGTGATGCTCGGGTCGAGCGGGCTAACGATGTCGGTCCAGGCGCTGCCGTCCCAATGCATCGTGAGCGCGCTCGTTCCCACGACGAAAACGTCCGACGCCGACCGTCCCCACACCTTGAACGCATCTCGTTGGGTACCGTCCGTCCTGGGCGACGCTTCGGCGGACAATGACCACGCGCTACCGTCCCAATGGAAGATGCCGCCGGGCTGGTCGCCGAGGATGTCGCCGCCCACGGCCCACGCGTCCGACGCGCTGGTGCCCCACGTCCCGAACATCGTGTACGCGGGGTCGCCGACCGCATCCACTGTGATGGTGCTGCTGGCGATGTCGACGCGAGCCACGTTGCCTTTGGAGCCTGCCATGAACAGTGTCCCAGCGCCGTCACCCCACAACCACCACACGTCCCAAGTCAGGCCGGTTGTGTCGAGACGGGTCCACGTGGCGCCGTCGTAGTGGTAGACCAATGGGCCTGAGGCGTCTTGTGCCCCGCCGACCCAGACGTCGGTCGCGGAGGAACCCCACACGGTCACCAACGTGGCCGGCAGGCCGTCGGCGATGAGCACCAGGTCCGCAGCGGGTGGCACACTGGTGTCCGCGACCTTGTCAGGACCACACGCAACCAGGAGAACGGCTAGCCTGTACATGGGCACTCCAAAGGAGGAACGTCGGCGAGTTAGCGCGGTCGGCGGCGGAGGGACAGGTGGTCCGTATTGCCAGAGGCAGGCTGCAGCGAGCCTTGGTGGTGGAGGGTCCTGACGCGTCGCTTGACGGCCTGTTGGGGGCCGGTGGCCTCGTCACGACTCGGCTTGAACGTGTGCCGAACGAATCGACGCTGGTGGACGCGTTGGTGCGCACACAGGCACAGGTGTTGTTCAAGCGCTCAAGGGTTCCGGTGACCGCGTCGCTGCTCGATGCGGCGCCTGAACTGCTGGCTGTTCAACTGTGTTGCATCGGAGACGATTCCGTGGACCTCGCGGCCTGTGCGGCGCGGGGGGTGCTCGTCTTCAACGACCCGGTGTCGAACGGCAGGTCGGTCGTGGAGTTGGCGCTGGCCCAGTTGGTGTCGGCGGCACGCGGCACGATTCAGGCGGATTCTCATACGCGGGCGCATGGTTTCGACAAGGCTGCGACGGGGCGCTTCGAGGTGTTGGGCAAACGGCTCGGAATTGTCGGGATGGGCAATATCGGGCGGCAGTTGGGTCGGGCGGCAGAAGCGTTTGGCATGTCGGTGCATTTCTACGACCCGCGGCCGGTGGCCATCGAAGTGGGCGAAGAGATGGGCTTTTTGCGGTGCAGGACGCTGGTGGACCTATTCCGGGGTTCCGATCTCGTGTCGGTGCATGCGTCAGCGCGTGACATCGACGGCCGCGACAATGACGGCGTGTTGGACTCCGTGCTGGCAGAACTCGGCGGGGATCGTCCCGAGGGCTCGCCCCGGGTGTTCGTGAACCTGGCGAGAGGCAACCTGCACAGTGCGGCGGCGTTGGTGGCGGCCGTGAAATCCGGGGTCATCCGACGGGCGGCTGTGGACGTGTACCCGGACGAGCCGTCACCCGGCGCGGCGTGGCACAACCCCTACGCTGATGAGCCCCGCATCGCGTGCACCCCGCATATCGGTGCGGCGACCGAAGAAGCGCAGCCGCGGATCGCGCGACGGGTGGCCCAGACGATTCTGCGTTGGAGCCATAGCGGTGCTGTTCGTGACTGTGTGTTTGCCCCGCGAGCTGCGCTCGAACTCGCTGAGCCAAAACCCGGACAGGCGGTCCTGGCGGTGTGTCACTCCGTTTCCCGAGGGACGAAGAAGGCCGTAGACGACGCGATCTACGAGGCGGAGGTGTCTAACCTCGGGTCTGTACACAGGGACTTTGACATCGGCGTGGCGGTGGATTTGTCGCTGCTCGACCGGGATTTGCCAGACCGCGCGGTGCAACGGTTGGTGGAACGCGCGGCGGAGTTGTCGGGGGATGGAGGCGCCGTGCGTTCGGTCCGATTGATCACGCGGTAGCCCAGCGAGGGCCCACTGCGCGGCGCGTTCCGATCCACACGACGTGCATTTGGCCGCCGCGTGCGCCTCGCGACCGCACCTCGTGTGCAACGACGTCAAAGCCCGCGCGGTCCATTCGTCGCGTGAAGGCCTTGTCGGGGGCGGCGGACCACACGCCGAGCACACCACCGACACGCAGCGCGGCTCTCGCGGCGTCGAGGCCCTCGGGGCTGTAGAGCGCGTGATTGCTGGCTCGTGTGAGTGCGACGGGGCCGTTGTCGACGTCGAGCACGATGGCGTCCCAGGCCTCGGGCTCCGACGAACGAATACGCGCGGCGACGTCGCCGAGAAACACGGAGGTACGCGGATCCTTGAGGGGAAAGCCTGCTACTTCTCCTAAGATTCCGCGATTCCATTTTACGATCGCTGGCACGAGCTCAGCGACAACGACGGTCGCGTCCGGTCCGACGCGGCGCAGTGCCGCCGCCAACGTGAAGCCCATCCCGAGTCCGCCCACGAGGAAATGCGCGTTGTGGAGCCGGTCCGGCAGCAGGTCGCACGCGAAATCCGCGAGCGCGTCTTCCGAGCCGTGCACGTGATTTCCCATCAGCTCGCGGTTGCCCACACGGATGACGACTTCGTTTCCCCGACGCACAAGCTCCATCGTGTCGGAGCCTTGGGGCACAGGGGCGCTGTCGATGAGCTCCCACGGGCGTTCCCATTTGGACAGGGTCAACTCGTTCCTCGCGTGCAACGTGTCACTGCCTGACCACGGGTTCCCACGCGACCTCCAACAGCCGGAATATCACGCCCGCCGCGTCCGGCTGGCCGGGGCTCTAGTCTAGTTGGCGAGCGCCGCCCGCGTTCGTGCAATGACCCTCGCGACCTGCCCCTCCGTGAGGTGGGGTCCGACAGGCAGTGAGAACACCTCGTCGGCCCACCGTTCTGCGAGCGGTAGCGGGGGCACCACGAGGTCTTGGTACGCGCCGCAGCGATGCACCGCCTGTGGGTAATGGATTTGGCAGTGAACGCCGTCGGCTGCGAGTTTTGCAACGACGGCGTCTCTTCGCGGGTGTCGCACGACGAACAGGTGCCAGACTGGGACGACGTCGGCCACCACGAACGGAAGGATGAGGTCGGTGTCTCGAAGGCCATCGAGGTAGGCATGAGCGACGCGCGCTCGACGGGCGTTCCATTCATCCAGGTGGCGGAGCTTGACGCGCAAGAAAGCGGCTTGCAGTTCATCCAGGCGGCTGTTCGTTCCAATGACGTCGTGTTGGTAGCGGGCGGTCTGGCCGTAGTGGCCGAGACGGCGGATGGCGCCGGCAAGATCGGCGTCGCGGGTAGTGACCACGCCAGCGTCGCCGAGCGCGCCTAGGTTCTTGCCTGGGTACAAGCTGGTGCCCGCTGCATCCCCGAGGCCGCCTGCTGGGTGGCCGCGAACGGTGGCCCCTTGGGACTGTGCGGCGTCTTCGAGGATGAACAGGTCGGGTAGGGCACTGCGGACGGCGTCGATATCGACCGGTTGGCCGTACAAGTGTACCGGGAGCACGGCGCGGGTGCGTGGGGTGCGTGCTTGGACCGCAGCTTCGATGTCGATGAGTCCTGTGTCGGCCTTAGGCTCGACGGGGACCGGGGTCGCCCCCACGGCGCTGACTGCGAGCCAGGTGGCGATGTAGGTATGGCTGGGCACCAACACCTCGTCGCCAGGGCCAATGCCGGCTGCACGAAGCACGAGGGAGAGGGCGTCGAGCCCGTTGCCGACGCCGACGGCATGAGGCACGCCTACGTAGGCCGCCCATTCAGACTCGAAGGCCTCCAACTCGGGTCCACGAATGAACCAACCGCTGTCCCGGACACGCGCCCAGGCGGCGTCAAGCTCGTCGCGCAATTCGGCGGTTGCCGCGGCGACGTCGAGAAATGGAACGTTCATCGACGGGCCTCGGCGAGAAAGAGGGCGTGGTCGCGGAGAATCTCGGTTTCGTCGTGGGGTCCGGAGGCGAAAGCGAGCAGGACGGTGCCAGGTGTTGGGTCGGTGAGGCGACGCCAGGTCATGGGCGGCAGCAACAAGGCGTCGTGGGGGTTGTCCAAACGTTCAACGCCCGACTGTGTCGCGTCGTCGAGGTGGACGGTCACGGCGCCGTGCACGGCCACGTACAGTTGGTGGAGGTGGCGGTGCGCATGAACGCCGCGGTCAAGGGCGTGCCAGTCGGTCAGCCAATAGGCGCGAACCGGCGTGAAGGGCAGGCCAGGGAGGTTGAGCCAGCTGATGGCGCCCCGGGCGTCTTCGTGGTGGGGCAAGACGAGGCGGCGGACGTCGGCGAGCACGGCGCCGACTAACGCGGGCGCGGGGCCATCCGAGCTCGCAATTTCGTGGAGGTCGGTCAAGATCTCACCAAGCAATGGTGTAGGGTCGACCGGGGGCAAGAAGCGTGGCAGGTCTTTGGATCTTCGCCGCCTGCATGCAGGACGCCGGGCACACGCTGGGTCCGGTCGCCAGCACGTCCACTCAGACCACCGACCCCCAGCCGGGATCGGAGGTGGTTCCCACGCATCCGCCCATCGAACCCGCCTCCAGCTCGACCCAGGGCCAGGTGCTCTTGACCGCCGACCCCACCATTTGCGCGGATCCAGGGGCGCGGGAAACCGCATGGTTCGATCATGAATTCCTCGACGCTGGAACCTTGGTCGAGCGCGATCTCGGTGGCGGTGGCCTTGCGGTCGCGGACTTCGATGGCGACGGCTGGCTCGACCTCTTCACGGCAAGCGCCAGGCCAGCGCTCTGGCGGTCCATCGGCGGCACCACCTTCGCTGAGGATCCGACGTCGGTCGCAGGAATCGATTTGGTGGGCGCTGTCGGTGCGTCCGCGGCAGACGCCGACGACGATGGCGACGTGGACGTCCTGGTGACCCGCTGGAACGCCGCGCCCATTCTGTTGATCAACGATGGCACGGGCCAATGGTCCGACGGTACTGCCCACGCGGGATTGGGCTCGGCTGCGCTCGGCGCGGGTGGAAGCTCTTGGGCAGATTTCGATGGCGACGGCGATCTCGACCTCATCATCGCCGGCTACGGTGCACACCCGCCGGACCCCTACGACCCGCTGATGCCGCCGGGTGCTCCCAGCCGCCTGTACCGGGCCAACGGCGATGGCAGCTTCGAGGACGCGTCGACCCTGCTTCCCGCCGCGACGCTCGACGCCTACGCCTTCCAACACGCGTGGTTCGACCTGGACCTCGACGGCCTGCCCGAATTGTTCACCGCAGCGGACTATGGATGGATTCGGCCGAGCACGTTGCTTCGCAATCTCGGCGGGGCCTTTGAAGACGCGCCCGAATTCGGATTTCTGCCGGAATATGCGGCCATGGGGGTGGGTGTTGGCGACCTCGGCGGCGACGGCCTGCCTGATTTCGCGATCACGTCGGTCAAGGACCTGGCGCTGATGGAAACCCTCAGTTTGCCGGGCAACTCGGTCGTCTATGTCGACCGTGCCGATGCTCGGGGCATTCGGCTCAATGCCGGGTCCGGGTCGCCGATCGGCCAGGACTTCGGCTGGGGCGTGGAATTGGTCGTCGTGGACGCGAACGGCCTCACGGACCTGATGGCGGTCTTTGGCTACTGGTCCACCTGGCCGACCCTGACGAACGAGAAAGAACTCGACGGCTTGTGGATGCTGGGGCCTGGGGGGAGCTTCGGGGAGGACATTGCCGACGACGTGAACGTGGGCGTGGCCGATCCTGGCGCGGGGCGCGGCCTGATCGCCGCCGATCTCAATCGCGACGGGTATCCAGACTTCGTGCGGGGCAACATCGACGCGCCGTACCTGGTGTCGCGTTCGCGATGCGGAGACGCAGCGTGGCTGCGTGTGAGCCTAGATCAGGGCCTCCCAAACGCCGCGGCGGTCGGCGCGCGGGTGCAGGTGATTGCGGGCGACCTGACGTTGACGGCGTGGATTGACGCGGGTGGACGATCGCTGTTCTCTGGCGGCCCGCCCGAAGCACTCTTCGGCCTCGGTGATGTCGACCTGATCGACGAGCTCAAGGTCGTCTGGCCTGACGGTTCCGAGTCCAAATTTGCTGACGTCGCGACGCGACAGTCCGTGATCGCACGGCGTTGATGCTCCCTGTCACCGGACGATGATCAAGCCCCGTCCATCTGCGAGCTTCAGTCGGACGGCCAGCCTTCCAGCCGCGTTCACCGAAACCGGGTTGAGCGCGAACGCTTCGACCGTGGACCCATCGAAGGCGTCGCCAACAGCGAGCAGTCGGTCGGTGGTGGGGTCGGGCCCAGCATACAGCCCCAGCGTCCTGCCCGGCGGAGTCGCGAAGACTACGACCCTGCCGCCACCGTCGACGAGCGCGCCGCGAACCGAAGCAAAAGCGCGCCCATCGACGAACGGAGCCCTTGCGGTGTCGGTGAGACGCCAAACGCCGCTACCCTCGGGTCCCATGGCTACGAACACCACCTCGCCGCCACCGGCACAAGGGAACAGGCCGATCGAGCTGAATTCGGAACCCGTCTCCACCTCGCGCCTGACCTCGCCGCCCGACCATCGGTACAGCCCGTGGACGCCATCGACCCTTTGGGCCCGGAACAATACGGCCCCATCGTCGATCGCCAACGGCAGGCCGAAGA
The DNA here is from genome assembly GCA_945861065.1 of Klebsiella pneumoniae. Classification (GTDB taxonomy): domain Bacteria; phylum Myxococcota_A; class UBA796; order UBA796; genus SXOB01. The sequence continues at coordinate 14,938 of CAMASI010000089.1, forward strand.
ACTCTCCAAAACGTTTCCCCGTGCAGGCGACTTCATGGACTCGGCCACCATCGATCTGCCAAATGCGAGCGCGCCCATCCGTGCCCCAACCACGCACCGCGACGCGTCCGTGGGCGTCCGCTGTGGGTCCGAGCGGCCCGATTCGCCCCGGAAACTGCCCTGCGTGCAGCAGCACGTGCTCCACGCCATCGATCGCTGCGACCACCGCAGTGGAATCGCCCTGCGCTGTATAGAACACGGCTTCGCCGGTTGGCAGCGCCGCGGGATGGCTGAGGATGGGTTCCCCAGGCCCGCGCTCGCAATGAACTCGGAGCTCGGAGTCACCGGCCTCGTAGACCCCGGTGCCATGCCGACCCGTCGCCTGAAAGAAGACGTTGCCGCGCGCATCGGGGGGCACGCCCTCCATGAGTACGGAGGGATCTACCTCCTCGCGCACTTCGAGGGGCCTCCTCCAGCCGGCGACGCCGACTACCTCGCGCCGCAGATCGTGTACGTCGGTGAAGGCGGCTGGCTGCGCGGTCGCTGGCGGCAGTTCTCCCGCTTGGCGTTTCGTGGCTTGAGCGGGCACTCTGGCGGTCACTCGTACCGAGCGAAGCACGGAGCGGCTCGAGCGCTGTCCATCGCGGCGCTTCCCATCTGGTTCGGCGACGCGACCGAGAGTCTGCAGGACTGGACCACCGCGTTCCGGCTCTGCGCGGAGCGTCGGATCATCTGGGACATCACCGTCGCGCGGCGCGGCGCCCATGGGCTCCTCAACAAGAAGTGAGGAATGCCGTCGTGTTATCCTCGACCCAGGCCGGGCCGGGGTCGACCCAGAAAGTTCTATAAGCATCCAGCCAGCCCGACCATTACGAGCGGCCCGCTGCGAACCGACATTGCAGCGGGCCTTCTCCGTTCTAGCAAGCCGGGACCGGACTGGATGACCGGAACTGCGGTTCACTCGCCGTGTTCGCCGAAATGCGGAATTCCGGCGGAATCGAGCATCGCGTGCAGTTCGTCGTCCGCGTGCTCGCGAATCCACATCGCGGACGACAGCGGCTCGAACGGAGACATGTGCTTCTCGTACGCCTCTCGCAGCAGGCGGACCGCAAGGAACTGGTCGCCTCTCGCGAGGGCAGACTGCGCGGCGAGGCCGAGCCACAACCCGATCGAGAGCGAGCTGCCATGCGCCGCTCGCTTGCGGATAGCGTTCGGGGACGCAGCTCCCGTCTCGGCGAGACCGATCGCATCGGGCGTGACGCCGTCGCGCGTCGCACACCAGAAGACGAGGTCCGGATCGACGCCGAAGCGGATCAGCAGGGCCAGCGTGAAGCGTGCGCGTTCGTAGAAGGCGTCTCCCGGAACGAATCGCATCAGATCGTCCCAGCCGTCCTCGGACGGATCCTCGACGAATGCGCGAACCGCAGCGACCCACGAGTCCGCCGCGTCCGCGGCGTCCTGTAGCAGCGCGTCGATCTCGGACGAGTCGGCCTTGGCGTGGGCCGCGGCGAGCCGCCCGTAGATGCCAGCTTCCTCCTTCCGTCCAACCGCCAGAAGCAGCTTGATGTAGGGCACGGCGCTGCCACCAGTGAGCCAGTCGTCCCGCAGCAACGCCTCCAGCTCGGCTGCGTCGCCGCGTCGGCGTGCCATTTCGGCCGCGATGAAGCGGAGGGCGCGACGGCGGCGCGTCAGCGGTTGATCGGGCCGCGGGCGCAAGGGGACCGGGATTTCCGCCATCGCCGACCTCGCCCACACCTCGAGGTCGCCCGGCGCGTCGTCTGGTACCGCTCCCCCTTCCTCGACCGCCCGGACCATGGCCTCCACGGAGTCGTCGTCGCTCATGCCTCCCCCGCGTCGCGAAGGATCTCTTCGACCAGAGCGTCGGAAACGAACAGCCCCGGCGCCCTCATGCGCTCGATGAGCGACCCCACCCGCTCGACACGCCGCTCGCGTTTTCCGCGAACCAGGACACCGAGCGTGCCGATCACGTGAAGTCCGCGCGAGCGGGCGATCGCGCGGGCGTCACCGTCGTCGCAGAGCAGCGTAGCGTGGAGTTGCTGCGCGAGCGGGATGGCCGCCGCCTCGCCGGGGTCGAGATCTCGCAGCAGCACCAGGTCAGGCGCGCTGTCCACGACTTCGATCCAGGCGGCCGCGGCGACCTCGGCGGCGCCGAGGAGTCCAGCACCGGCTACCACGACCTCGTCATGCACGATCCTGGGCACGACCACCCGTGCGAACAGCGCGCGAAGCAGATCGAGCTGACCAGCGCCGGAGTGGTAGATGAGCGGACCCGCATCCGGAACGACGATCACCGCGGGTCCAGCGTGCGGAGCTCCTCTCGCAGGTCATCAACACTGTAGTCGATCACCGGCACACCGTGGCGGCCGAGCAACTGCATGAACGCGGCTCGCGGAAGGCCTGCCAGCTCTGCGCCCTTGCCTACGCCACATCGTCGCTGGCGCACGTGCTCGACAGCCCACAGCGCACGCAGCTCCGTGGCGATCCGCTCGGAGTCACCTTCCGACACGGCGTCCCGCGGTAGCTCCACGGGAATGATGATGGTCGCGAGCCTTCCCATGCGCAGATCGTAGCGCCCGATGCGCGTCCAGTCCATGTGGGTCGTGCGCGCTTACGACACCGGGTCTCCAGACCTCGGCGAGGATTGGGGTCTCGTCGAGCCAGTCGGCGCCGGGGTCGACCCAGAAAGTTCTATAGGCATCCAGCCAGCCCGACTTTCGATCCCACGCCTCCTGAAATCGCATCGTTCTACCTAGAATCCCCGCTTTCTGGAGTTCTATCAGCCCGTCTGCTTAACTCGCGGCCCGGGTGCGCGATGGCGATGACCACAGCTTCTTCGCCGACAACATTGAAGGCGATGTCTAAGGGAAGTGAACGGTCGGCGCGTTTGACGCGAGGGTTTCGGTCCAAGGACGTGCTGCTCGGGCGGCCGCTGCCGCCAGCCGACGAGCAGCGCCCTTGCCCTTCCTGCAAGCTGGGTGTCCTGGTTCGAATGCCGATACCGGCCACGCGGGCCCTCCGATTCGCACCCGTGCCAGCCACGTTGGATTCCTCGTGATTCCTTCGCCGTCCACCCGAAAGGCGTCGCCGACACGGCGGCTGCCCCGCCGTCGTGTGCCTGCGCCACACGCGGGCCACCGACAAAGGCCGCTTCGGGCCAGCCCGAAGCGCTACGACGCACTACAATTGCCATTGCGTCGCCCGTCCCCCGGTCGGCGGTCTTGATCTCGCTCTCGCAAGGCTGGGGGACCGCGGCGCTTTCCCCATAGGAAGGCCACTGCGGCTCGGTGCCGCGGCAGCGTCTTCGTCCAACCAGGGGTTCCCGACCGGGCTCCGTTGGCCGGGCGGGCGTCCGGCCCGGCCGGGAACCCCTTCTGCTTGGACAAAGCCGCTGCCGCGGCACCCGGGGCTCCGCCCCAGACCCCGTCGGGGCGCCGCCCCTAACCCCGCCGGGGGCTAGCCCCCAGACCCCCGGTCGCTTCGCGCCCACAGCGTCGCGATCCTGACATGACCCTGTAGGTGCCTGGCTCGGACTTCCCGTTGCCAGCGCCAACAGGAGGACGTCATGAGCGAGACCATCGATCGTATGAAGCTGGACCTGGAGCTGCGCGGCCGCAGCCCGCTGACCATCTACGCCTACCTGCGCACGGCGCGTGCGCTCGAGCAGTTCCACGGCAAGGCGGCTGCCGACCTCGGAGAGGCCGACGTACGCGCCTACCTGCGCCACGTCATCGAGCAGGCGAAGGAGGCGCCGCAGTCGCTCCACGTTCGCGTCGCGGCGCTGCGCACGCTGTTCGGCATCACGCTCGGCCGCCCCGAGGTGACGGCGACCCTGGCCTATCAGAAGAAGCCCAAGCGCCTGCCCCCGCACATCATCACGCAGGCCGACATTCACGCGCTCCTCCACGCGGCGGAGTCGGTCCGGCTTCGATGCTGGATCATGGCGGGCTATGGCGGTGGCCTACGGGTGCGTCACCAAACAGCGCATCATGCGCAATGCAACTCCCACGGCCGACATGGATGCCGACTACAAGCAGGTGAGGTTCTGGCGGGCAACCACCAGCGCCACCGTGTTTGCCGTCCTGTCCTCCTGCAGCGCCGCCACGCTGACACGGGCGCCGCCAGGAGGATAGGTGAGACAAGCCGACATTCTCCCTTACGTGGGGTCTAGCGACCCATCCGCGCCGTGCACAGCACGGAAACGGCGCATGCCGTCGTCGCCGCATGCTGGCCCGCCGACCCCCTGCGCG
>CAMASI010000090.1 GCA_945861065.1 Klebsiella pneumoniae
GGGTGCAGATCGGCCTCCGTCAGGCGGCACCGCGCAGAGAAGGCAGTTGCGCCGGTACGTTTGTCTGGAGGCGCGATGGACGTCCGGTGTCTCGCGCGGCGGCCGCGCATCCGGTCGAGTGCGCGCGACACGAACGGGTTCCACTGGCCGTTCAGTTCGATGCAGCGGAGTTGGATGACGGCTTGAGCCCGGCTGCGCATCCAGCGCATGCCTCCCTGGTCGCAGCGCTTGGCGACGACGTGCTTGACGGCTCCCTCGACCTGACCTGTGCCGATCTCGAGGTCGCTACCCGCCGCGACATCTCTGCGCGCTCGGCGCCCTCTGCGCGATCCACTCGAACCTGGATACGCTCGCGAGCGGCGATGGGGGACGGGGACGCATGCACGAGAACGATGTCTCCGCGGTGGTGTTGGACGCGGCGATCGCCGTGCATCGCGCCCCCGTGCATCGGAAGGTGGTGCTCACGTACCTGCGCCTCTCGGGGCTGCGCCTCGGCCTGCTCGTCAACTTCGGGGCGCCTGTGCTCAAGGACGGCTTCGAACGGCTCGTCAACGGGCTCGACGAGCAGGGTCGCGCAGAGAACGGGGAGAGCGCAGAGAGGCCGTCCAAAGGGCGCGCATCGCCGTGAACCCGCACGGCTCGAGGTTCTCGAACGTGTCCCTTGCCGGGGGTGTCGTGAACCACATGAGGGCGAGTTCGCGGACCCTGGCAAGCGCGGCATCGAGCAGCTTGACGCGTTCGTCGACGCCGATCTGGTCAAAGGCGTCGTCGTCGGCGTCGTCGGTTGGCGGTGTGACAAGGAGCGACTGGCGGATGGTCGGTCGGGATATCTGGGGCATGGGCGGCCGTTGGGGGAAGCAGGTGGGGTTGAGCGCCGACCTGATCATCCGGTGTGCCGCCTTCTTCCACTCCTTCGTTCATCAACAGGGTCGCCCGCGTCTGACGGAGGCCCGGCTGCACCCAATTCAGGTGGGTGATGGGGCCGTTCATCGAGGGAGTCAGTTCGGCGCGTGGCCAGTTGTTCAGAGAGAACGATTGGGACCCGCTCTATGATCCCCTTGGGTGGGTTTACACGAAGCTCGAGACGGTCGGGGACTTTGACGGCGACGGCCGCGCCGACATGGTCATCAAAGCACAGGCCGCGCTCGATGAGCCCGTGTTCCAATCGGTGATCCTGGAAATGCCGGCTTCCGGAGTCTACTTCGAGGAAGCGGACCGGTGGGAATTGACAACGACCGGGACATTGTACACCTCGGACGTCATTCCATCGACCTTTATGCGATTCATGGGTGACAGCACCGGCGATGGGGCCGAGGAACTGCTTGTGGTGGATGACCGGGTGGGCGCACCCGGCTACGAGGGGGAGGTGTACTGGCTCTCAATTGGCGACTTGTTGTAACGTAAGCGGGTCATGAACCCCACCTTTTCGGCGCCGGCGTCCCGTGAGCCGGTTGCGCTCGGAGGTGGTCATGCCAAGGAAGGCAACAAGTCGTGGACCGAGGGCGAGGCGCGGGCACAGCTGGCGGCGCTGGAGCGGAGTGGGCAATCGGTGGAGGACTACGCCAAGGCTGGTGGGTTCAGTACCAGGCGGTTCTCGTACTGGCGCGGGCGACTGGCCGGCCCTCCACCGGCCGCTGGCCTCCGCCTTGTCGAACTCGCGGTTCGAAGCGCACCGCCCGCCGCTCCCATCGAGGTCGGCTTCCCGACGGGCCACGTGGTGCGGCCCTCCAGCGGTTCGCTCACCGAGGTCCTCCGCGCCGTCGCGGCAGTGCAGCGGGCGCTGGAGCGGCTGTCGTTGACGCGAAAAAAGACGTTCCACGCTTCAGAACGGGACACCGAGCGCGCAGCTGGACTTCGGCTGGCGTACGATAAGTTGCGGGCCGAATTCAAACCAAAGAACCCGGTCTTTGTCGATGAGTGCAGTTCGAACGCTGCCATGGCCGCGAGTACGGGCGCGGTGTGCGCGGGCACCGTGTCCATGATGCTTGCCCCGTAAGCTACGGCCAGAACGTCACGACTCTTGGCGCACTTACGTTGGCCGGCTTGGTCGAAGCTCAAGAACGCCCTTCGCACCTTCCGCGCTCGCACCCACGATGCGGTCAACATCGGCGTTGCGATGGCCATCGCCGCCATCACTCCGAGCGACTGCGCTGGGTGGTTCCGCCCTTGCGGCTACTTTCCATCAGTCTGAGCGGTCACCGCTCTAGGTCGTTTCGCACCGCACGCAGGCGGCGGGCACCGTGGTGCTGAGGTCCACGCTTCCGGAAGCGAGTGTGGCGGACCCATTGAGGTGGACGGGCAGGAGGGCCTGTTCTGGCGTCAACTTGAAGTGCCAAGTCCCCACGAATGCGCTCTTGCCCGGAGCGACGGGTGCGTAGCGGGGCATGGGTCCCATGCGAGACGCCTCGTCGCTGACCTCATGGACGGTCAAGATGCGCTCTAGTTCGAGGCCGTCGACCTCGGCTTGCAACCACGGACCGGGCAGCTTGCCGCGACTTACAAGCACGTCCACTGCGTCCGTTCCCGTGTTGACCAACGTCAGCTCCACGATGAGTTCTCCGTGAACCACGCGGGTGCTCCACTTTGCCTCGATCGGGGCCGCCGCCTTGCCCGATGGTTGTTCAACGACGTCCGCGATGGGAACATTCGGGTTGGCGTGTGCAAGGGGGACGTGAACAGCGAGCAAACTGGCAAAAATGAAGGGACGGGCGGTCATTGGTGCCTCCTGGTGATCGAGAACGGGTGAGTGCCGGACGCCTTACACCAGACCTCCGGCAATTTGTTCGGTTCCCAAATGCCGCGAAGTACAGGGGGTCATGTCCGAGCTTGTTCATGGGCTGGTGTGCTTTGCGGCGCGCGACCTGCTCGACGAAGATGGCAGGCCAGTCGCGGAGGTGGCGTCTCCGCACTTTCGCGCGGTTTCCACGGACGTTGTTGCTTGCCCTTATGCGGACGCTCGTCTGGGCTTGCCCATGAACCGATCCGCATTGTGGCAGATGACGTCGGTGTGGTCGGATCTGTTGGCGGCTTCAGCGGCCTTGGCGGGACCGCGACCGACGGTGCATCAGGCGTGGTGCACGGCGATTCGTGGTGTCGCTTTTCCGCTGGTGGCGGCTCGGCCGACGCCGCGACCCGTGGCCGCTTGGTTCAAAGCCAGCCTGGGGTTGTCGCAGGTATTTTCGACGCTGTTGTTGTCTGACGGAGGTGTCGCCGAAACGCCCCTGTCGGATCTAGGCACGGGGACCGACTTTTTCGAGGCCTTAGATCGCAACCGCTGGCTGATCGGTACGACGCAGGCCTGTGCGGGACCTGCGGCGATGATTCGGCAGGTCTTTGACGCGCTCACGGGTCAGCTCCCGCCTGTCGCGCCTCCGTCGTGGGCAACGGATCTGGCGCGAGCGGCCGAGCCAGCCCCCGACATCGTTGCGGCCCACGCGGCGTTGCTGTTGGGCCTCCAGGTGGCTGCGCGATCCGGCGACGGCGAGCCGGTAGCTGAGGTTCCGCCGTGGTTTCGCGCGCTGTTTGCGATCCCGAACCGGCCGCCCGAGCATGTGACCCGGTTCTTCCCCCGTGGTCAAACCCCTGAGTCGGTGGCCAGAGTCATCGCTGCGCGTGGGTCCGAGGCTGTGCGCAGCGCGTTCAGCGAGGCCTTTCCGCTGTCATAAACCAGAGATCTTGCAGCGTTTGCCGAAATGTTTCGCGGCCATCAGCCACAGGTCTTCCACTTGGGAGGCGTTGGGGGACATGATGTCGTCGTGTTGGACGATGGACGAACAATCCGTCCACCCGAGGGGCGCACCCGAAGCGGCGTCGTAGATCCCGAACCACACGCGCAGACGTGCGCCCGACGCACTCCCAAACGTCTGCCCAAAAAACCAACCGCCGTTGTGGGTGTACGCGTCCACGATCCAGGGAACAACAACGGCTCCGGAGGCCGACGGAATCGCGGCGATGGGCACCTGGATGAGGTCGAATCGGGGCAAGGGTTGGTTGTCGGTTCCAGAATGCGAGTAGGATCCGCGCAGCTCGTGGCGCGTGGGGGCCACTGGCAACGTTTCGATGGCGGCGAGTCCGGTGAGCATCGGCAACACGGCCGCCGCGGCGTCGGCCTCGTAGCGCTCGGCGCCGTCGAGCACGGCCGTCCGCGACGCGTTCTGCTGCCCGATGGCGGTGGCCTCCGTCGCGTAGCCGCCTGCAAACGTGATGTGGCCGATAGCGACACCTTCTCGGATGGGGTCAGCGACGGTCCAGCCGTCCCGCAAGAATCGGATTGGGGCGACGGACTTGACCTCTGTGCCATTTGGAGGTGCCTGAAAGGTCAGGTCGGCGCGACGATAGCGTTGACCGGTGCAGGCGAGCAGGAAGGGCAGCAGGAACGTCAACGGCGGCTCGGGGAGGACTGTCGGGCTAACCCTGGCAACCGCCCGGAGGCGCCGTGTTCGAACCCAATGAGGACCAACGTGCGCTGGCCGACGCCGCGGGCGCCTACTGCCTCGCGACGCTGGGTCCGACGGCCGAAGAGGATGACGAACACGAGCGATTCCGCAAGGAGTTCGTGCAGGGAATGGGCGAACAAGGGTTGTGCGGAATCCCGACCCCCGAAGCCTACGGTGGACTCGGGCTTGGGTACTACGAGTACGCCCTGGTTCTCGAAGAGATCGCGAAGGTCAGCAGCTCTTACGCTGTGTCGGTGGCCGTTACAGGTCTGCCGCAGGTCATTCTGCGCATGTTCGGGGACGAGGACCAACGAGCGCGGTGGTTGCCGGTCCTCGCCTCGGGCCAATGCCTCGGCGCCTTTGCCCTGTCAGAGCCGGGCAGCGGGTCGGACGCTGCATCTTTGCGGACAACGGCGACGCGGCGCGGCGACAATTACGTGCTCGATGGCACAAAATTCTGGATCACGCATGGCGGCGTTGCGGACCTTTATATCGTGATGGCACGCACCGGCGGTGAAGGCCCCGGCGGCGTGTCGGCCTTTCTTGTGCCGGGCGACAGCAAGGGCCTGTCGTTTGGAAAAAAGGAGCGCAAGATGGGAATGCGCGCCTCACCCACAGTGGAGGTGGTGTTGGACGGGGTCGTCGTCCCGGTGGGCGATCGGATCGGACCGGAAGGTCATGGTTTCCGCGTGGCGATGGCTGCGCTGGATTCGGGTCGGATCACCATTGGGGCGACCAGCGTCGGCCTAGCGCAGGCGGCTTTGGACGTAGCGACGGCCTACGCCGGACAGCGGCAGCAGTTTGGGACGCCGATCATCGACTTTCAGGGCGTCGGATTCATGTTGGCCGACATGGCGGCGAAGGTGGAGGGCGCACGCTTGCTGGTCCACAAGGCTGCGTGGTTGCGGGACCAAGGTCGGGAGCACACGCGAGCCGCGGCGATGGCCAAACTAGTGGCTACAGACGCCGCAATGGCCGTAACGACAGACGCAGTTCAGGTGCTTGGCGGCTACGGTTATACGCGCGAATACCCGGTCGAACGTTATATGCGCGACGCCAAGGTGATGCAGATTGTCGAAGGAACCAATCAGATTCAGCGGTTGGTCATCGCGCGATCCCTCAAACGGGCGTTGTAGAAGGATGGTCAACGGCGCCTTTGGGGGGGACTGGCGTTGCGTGGCCTGCCGTGGGCAGGAGGTTAGGGCTTGCGGCCGATTGGCTGGGGACACATGAAGTCGTGCTCGACGTGCGGGTCGACCTGGGACGACTTCGTCGACTTCTGCTTCGCCGACGGAACGCCATTGGTGCGTGCGGCGGGTGCCTTGGTGGATGCGATGGACGCACCACTGCCGCCGCGTCGCCTGCTTCAAACGCCGCCTCCCGCCCCGAGGATTGAGGATCTTTCCGACGATGCCGTCGAGGTGGACGAAGAGCAGCCCGACGAGGACGAGGTCGGTGCCGGTGTCGTCGACGGTCCAACGACGGACCGACACGGTGAGTCCGCGCCTCGTGCGCCACACCGTGATGCGGACGAGGACGGCGGGGCCATCGTTCGTCCAGCGTCGATTCTGTTTGGCTCGGCCTTGGTGATGAGCGCGTTGGCTGCCTTTGTCGTGCTCGTGCTCGTGGTGTGGTTGACGCGGGATATTTGGTCGCCGAACTCGGTGGTCACGCCGCGTCCGACCGTGACCGCCGTGGCCCCGGTTCCCCAGCCGCAACCGCCTGCGCCAACCCCGGTGGAGATCGAACCGGTGCCGCCGGAGCCGATTGAGCCGGTAGAGGTCGTTGCGCCGGTTCCTGTGCCTGCGCCCGCTACAGCGGCTCCGGTCCCTCGGCCGCCAAGCCCGCGCCCCGACCCTGCGCCCGCCGTTCAACCCGCTCCGGCTAGCAAACCCGTCGCTGTCCGGCTCGAGAGTTGGCCGCCGGGTGCAGAAGTGAAGGTGGCTGGCAAGGCGCGCGGAAAGACGCCCCTCACCGTCGAGCTGCCAGCGGGGAACTACCCAGTCACCTTCTCGCTTGTGGGCTACAAACCGTGGACCGGCGAAGTGGATGCGCAGGGAACTGCCGTGTCGATTCCTCCCGTCTCGCTCGAGATCATCGAATCGGAAGTCGTCGAAGGCGATGTGATGGTGTTTTTTGCCGGGCGACTCGGCGATGCGCTGACGGTGGACGGTCGCGATGTCGGTCCGTTGCCGGTTCAGGTCCGCCTCTCACGTGGCGAACACAGCTTTCTCGTGACGGGCCCCGGGGGTGTGTTTCAGGTCACCCGCGATGTGCGATCGGACCCGGCGAAACTCATTCAGCTACACCTCGACCGGTAAGGGCCCGCCGCAAAATAAGTTGCAGCATTGAGGGCTCGATGGCGCCCGCCGCGCAAGGCGCGGGGAGCAGCCGGACCGAGGAGTACCTGGCGTACTTCGCAGGTTCGGCGGGGCCCCCGCAACGCAGCGCCGCGGGATGCCGACGAGTCCGAATGCGCAAGTTATTTTGCGGCGGGCCCAAAGCTGACGCGGGGACGGGCGATCCACGTGAGTGCCGCGCCCGCTGCGGACAACATGGCGCACACCTCGAACAATCGCTCGGTTCCTCCTACCGGTAGGATCTCGTACGCGAACAGCCCGCAAAGCGCCGCGCCAACGCCGTAGGTCGTCGTCACAAGGAGGGCCTGGACGCTGGCCCGGAGCACATCGGGCGTCAAGCGCCTCGCGGCTTCGACCATTCCGATCCAGTACGCACCAAACACGACACCATGGCTTGCCTGGATCAACGTCAGCGTCATGGCGTCGTCTTGGGACGAGGTTGCTGACCACCGAATCGCCCCAGCGGCCATGGAAAGTGCGACGAGCGTCCAAGGTCCGAGCACGCGGAGGAGGTACGGCGCTTTGAGAAGGACGACGACCTCAGTCAGGACGCCTACGCCGATCGCGGCCCCGGTCCAGGCTGCCGAGATCCCGCTCGCCGTCAGGTGGACAGCGTAGAGGGTGTCGTACGCAGCGAGTGCCGTCCCGTGCAGCGTCGCCGCGACCAACAGCAGCGCGAGCCGCGGGGTGTGTAGAAGTGCGACGAAGGCCGGGAGAGGGTTCGTCGGGGGACTTGGGTCGCCGATATCGAGGCGGGTAGCGAGCAGCGCGGTGATCGCCCAGGTGGCGATCGCCAGGGCCAGGACCAGACTGAGCCCCGAGCTTGCCAGCAGGCCCGCGAGCCCAGCAAGCACGAGGTAGCCAATCGATCCCCACAAACGGAGTCGGCCATAGGCCTCCGGGCGACCCTCTGACGTCAGGGACCGCACGGCCGCAGCATCCAGCAGGGTGCCGAGAGGCGCACGCAACAGCGCGTGAAAAACCAGGAGGGGCAACAGCAGAGCCACTGGGCTGATCACCACGGCTGTGCCGACGACCGCGGTCAGGCCGCAACCGATGGCGAGCAGGGCGCCGTCACGTCGCAGCGCGTCCGCAGCCAAACCCCACAAGGGTCCAGCGACCACGCGGGCCGTCCCCATCACGATCATTACGGTTCCGAGCCCGGCTTCGTCCATGCCCCGGCTCTCGAGAAAGAGCGACAGGTACGGGACCCACGCGCCACTCGCGCCAAGAAGCAGAAAGTACAGCAGTGAGAGCGCGGCTGTCCGCTTCAATTTATCGGCCGTGGAATACGGGAACTCGTTTTTGCAGGAAGGCCATCACACCCTCGCTGAAGTCTTCCGACGAGAGGAGCCGCTTCTGGCCGTCGCCCTCGGCCCGCTGTGCTGCGTCGAAATCTCCGAGACCGGCGAGCACTGCGGCTTTGATCGCAGCGTAGGACAACGGCGGACCTGCAGCCAAGTCTGCGGCGCGGACGCTCACGGCAGCGTCGAATCCTTCGGTAGGGAGAACGTCGGCGAGGCCGATGCGGCCCATCTCTTCGGCTTCGACCATGCGCCCGGAGTACAACAATTCGTAGGCCCGAGCAGGTCCTACCAAACGCGGAAGGAGGTAGGTCCCGCCGCCGTCGGGCATGAGCCCGATGCGAACGAAGCGTGCGCCGATCGACGCCCGGGCGGAGGCGAATCTCAGGTCGCAACACAGTGCGATGTCTGCGCCGAAACCGGCCGCGGGGCCGTCGATGGCCGCAATCGTGGGCTTTGGAAACGCTCGAATTTCCCGTGCGACGCGTTGGAAGAGCGCGAGGCCACCGGCGGCGTCTTGGAGCCCGGAAGCCATGGCCGCCTTGAGGTCCAGCCCAGAGCAAAAAGCCCCCGCTGCACCGGCGAGGACGAGCACCCGAACGGTGCTGTCGGTGGCGGCTGCGAGCACGGCTTCGGTCAACTCGGCGACGCTGTCCAGCGTCAACCCGTTGCGACTCTGGGGGCGATTGAACACCAACCAGCGGACGGCATTTTCGTTTCGGATATGCAATTCGTCGGACAAGCTGCCTCCCGCGGGATGCGGCGGATAACCGCGCCCGATGGCCGACGCGGCGTTGACTCGACTGTTCGATGCGGCCGCTTCCGGCCTGTCCGGGGCTGTGTTGTGGGTGGATCCGATCGGCGAGGTCGGCGAGCACACGCGTTGGGATCGTCTCGCACCACGTGGACGCGGGACCGACCTGCCCGATGGACCTTTCGACGCGGTCGTCGTTCGGTTGCCCCGCGGACGGGAAACGTGGGCCATGTCGGTGGATCTCGCGGCAGCGCGCCTCGCGCCGACTGGGACCCTCAGGCTGTTTGGCGCCAACGACGACGGGATTCGATCGGCACGACCGGCGGTTGAATCGCGCTTCGCGCAGGTACGGTGCCTCGACGCCAAGGGACACGGGCGCGTATGGGAAGGCCGCGAAATTCGGCCCGGCGCGGTGGGCTCGCTGATGGATTGGGCGCGACCGGTCGGGCTGGACCTGGGCGATCGGTCGGTGACCTTGTGGAGTGTGCCGGGCTTGTTTGCCCATGGCCGGCTGGACCCGGGTTCCGCGCTGTTGTTGACGGCCACTGGCATCGCGAACGGTTCATGGCTCGACTTCGGCTGTGGTGTTGGCACGCTCGGCGCCTTTCGTGGGGGCGATTGGGTCGGTGTTGACGCCGACGTGTGGGCTGTGGCGATGGCGCAACGCAACCATCCGGATCGGCGAATTGTGTTGGGGGCGGACCCCACTGCCGTCTCCGGCACTCGTTTCCGACAGATCCTATCGAATCCGCCGTTGCACGCCGGTTCGGAGAACAGCGATCAGGTCGCGAAGGCCTTGGCGACCGAAAGCGTAGGCTTGTTGGAACCCGGGGGCGAGTTGTGGGTCGTGACGCCGCGTCGCGTGCCGTTTGGGGCCTACTGCGCACCTGTGTTCACCGACGTGTGCGCGGTCGCCCAAGATGAGCGGTACCGGGTGTGGCGCGCTTCGGGCCGACGACGGTAGACTCCTGGCGGAGGTTCGGGGTAGCTAGGCGTCGGGGGGCCGGATGGCCAACGCTGCAATCATTGGAACCGGCGGGTACGTTCCCGACAGAGTCGTCACCAACGATGATCTGATCCGCGACTACGGCATGGAGACCACGAACGAGTGGATCGTTCAGCGGACGGGCATCGAGGCGCGACGGTACGCGCCCGAGGGTTTGTGTTCGTCGGACCTTGCGGTGTTTGCCGCTGAGGCGGCCTTGAGCCAGGCCGAGCTCGATCGGGCCGATCTCGACATGATCATCTTCTGCACGCTGTCGCCACAACATGCGTTTCCTGGGGATGGCGTTTACCTCCAGGAAAAGCTGGGTTTGTGTGCGCAGGGGCGATTCGTGCCCTGCTTGGACATTCGGAATCAGTGTTCTGGCTTCTTGTACGGGCTCGCCGTGGCGTCTTCGATGGTGATGGCCGGCACAGCGCGCAACATCCTTCTCGTGGGTGGGGAGACCCATTCTGCGGCGCTGGATCTCACGACCCGCGGGCGGACGGTGTCCACATTGTTTGGCGACGGCGCGGGTGCGGTGATCGTCGCGGCCACTTCAGACGACCGCGGCGTCCGAGGGTGGTCGCTGGGCGCTGATGGTCGTCACGCAGACAAATTGTGCCAGCGCGTGTGGGACATGCGTCGCCGTCCGTACTTTGACGTACCTGAGCCCGGCGGCGCCGGACGGGTGCCCCCAGAGAACCTTTGGGCGGACATGGACGGAAAGTTTGTGTTCAAACATGCTTGCGAGCGCATGGTTGGCGCACTCATGACCGTGTGCTGGGAAAAGGGCCTGACGCTGGATTCCATCGATTTGTTCGTGTTTCATCAGGCGAATTTGCGAATCAACCAGATGGTTGCGAAGCTTTTGGACGTGCCGGACAGTAAGACGGTTCACAATATCCAACGCTACGGAAACACGACAGCGGCGACCATTCCGCTGTTGCTGGCTGAAGCGACCCGCGACGGCCGTCTGAAGCGCGGAATGAAGGTTGCGATGGTGGCCTTTGGGTCCGGATTCACGTGGGGCGCGGCCATCGTCGATTGGTAGGACGTGCAGCAGACAGCGGCGTCATCCCAATGCCACGTCACATCGGCTCGCTGTCCGGTACAGTAGTCGCGTGAGCGTGGTGCGTTGGGCAGGCGGAGAGCAGCGATACACAAACCGGTACCACCGCCGCCTTGGCGGGTGCAGTGGGCTGCGCGTTTTCTGGCCGTTGGGCTTCATGCCGCGCTGTTCTTGCCCGTCGTCGCGATTCGATGTCAGGCGCCGCAGGCGGTCGTGCGCCCTTCGGCGGCACCTATTCCCGTCGTTCGACTGACTGCGAAGGCCACGCCAGCGACAACCGCCCCAACGTCATCGGACCCCGCGGCTCGCCCGGACGGCGGTGGGTCGACCCATGGAGGAACGGTCCGAGGCAGCGAGGAGGTGGGCGGCGCTTTGGCTTCTGCTGCCCCGGCGGTTGTGGGCCCCTCTGGCTTGGCCGCCGCACCGGTGGGGGCCGAGGCAGCGACTCCCCTACCTTTGTCAGAAACCGACACACGATTCGCCAGGTTAGACGGTCCCGACGGCAGCCCGAGGCCTGGCAGGGCCGAATTTGAAGCCGCATGGGATCGTGCGGGTGTCGGCGCCTCACGGCCGCAGGTGGGCGCGCCAGGCCACGCGGACAGCGCGGCGGCGGTCGTTTCTGCGGCCCACCGCGTGGGTGGGGCCGACGAAAGCGTAGGTGCTTCAGTGGCATTGGCGAAACCCGACGTGGCGGTCGCGGTCGTCGTCGTGGTACCCGTTGCGGCGGTGGCCCGGGTCGTGCCTGTGGTGCGCGTCGACGCGGTCGCCGACGTCGAGAGCGCGCCAGGGCAGCAGCAAGCTGAGGGCGCAGTCGTAGCCGTCGTCGAAGAAGAGGAGGAGCGGGCCGTTACGCCCGGGAACTGGGCGGTCTGGCGGGCGCGTCCGGAGAAATACCCGATGCCGCTTGCGGTTCGAGAGTTGTACGCGCGGCCCGAAATCAACGGGGTCGCTGTGGTTGTCCCCGTAGACGCCGTGGATGAGGTGCTTGCCGTGGCGGCTGCCCATCCCGACGGCGCGCCGTCGAAACACCCACGGAAGGCCCGTCCTGCGCCGCCGGAAGCGGTGCTTGCCAAAGACAGCCGCAACGCCGTAGAACGCGTCGCAGCTGCGGATGTCAAAGCGGCGCCCGTCACGTTGCCGGCTGACGTCCCGAAGCGTGACGACGGTGCGAACCCAACGGTGAACGGTGCGGAAACGCCGTCTGTAGGGAGTTCGACGGTCTCATTCGACGGCGAGTTGTCGGACGACGTCGTGGCCTCCACAGTGGCAACGCCGCTTGGCCGCTACACGCAACTCGCACTCGAAGTCGTCAACAGCAGGTGGTATGACGAAGAACTGCCACTGGCCCAACGGGTGGCTGGCGTAGAGGGCTCCGTGTTGGTGCGTTTTGATGTGAGCCGGAACGGTCGGGTGAATGGCGTGAAGCTTTTGCGGCGTTCTGGATTCGCGTCCTTGGACCGGATGGCGCTGCGAGCGGTACCGTCGAGGCTTCCGGAACTTCCTGACGATGTGGATGGTGCCATTCGCCAGCAGGTGTCCTTCCGTTACGTCAATCCGTTCTCCTCGTTGGAGTGACTGTGGCGACGGTCAAGGTGCTGTGGTTCGCGTCCCTGAAAGAGTGGCGCGGTTGTTCGGAGGAACAGGTGAACTTGCTGCCGGGGGACACGGTGGGCGCCCTGTTTCAACGGCTGGTACCTGCGCACCTACGGCCGTCGGTCCGTTTTGCCGTGGCGGGCGAATGGGCTTCGGCAGAAGTAGGTCCGGCCGACGGAGACGAGGTGGTGTTCTTGCCACCCGTGGGTGGCGGATGATCCGCGTCGCCGAGGGTCAGATCGACGAGAACGCGGTGGCGGACGCCGTGCGCGGAGCAGACGCCGGTGCCCTCCTGACCTTTGCCGGCGTCACCCGCAATACCTTCGAAGGACGACCGGTCCTGCGTTTGTCCTATGAGGCGCTTGTTCCACTCGCCGAATTGGAGCTCACGCGAATTGTTTCACAAGCGGTTGAGCGGTGGCCCGGGGTGCGGGTGGCCATTGTGCATCGGTTGGGAGACGTGCCGGTGGGGGACACAAGCGTGTGCGTAGCTGTGTCGGCTCCCCATCGCGCTGCGGCCTACGAGGCGTCGAGATTCGTGATCGACACGCTCAAATTGCGGGTACCGATCTGGAAAAAAGAGGTGTATGCGGACGGCGCTTCGTGGAAGGCCAACGAATGAACGTGTCCGCAACGAAAGCCCAGCGCCCGACGCCGCAGCCCAAGACGGATGGCGTGCGCCCCCGGTTTCGTGAGATGGAGCCGAACGAGAATTTCGATCCGGAAACCAACCCGTATCTCTTGTCTCATAAGGAATTCGGCGAAGAGTTGCTGTCCGCTGGGGAGGCTTGGCCGTGGCGAGGTCGTTGGGCTGAGCGTTTTGGCCGGGTCGCGCCCTTGGTGGTCGAAGTGGGGGCCGGTGTCGGGGACTTCTTTGCGGCGCTGGCCACCTTGTGCCCAGATCGGAATCACGTCGGCGTCGAACTTCGCTACAAACGGTGTGTGCGCATCGCGAGCCGCATTCGACAGGCGGGTGTGCGCAACGCCGTGGCCGTTCGGTACCACGCCGCCTACCTCGACGACCTTTTCGAAGACGGCTCGGTGGACACGCTGTGGCTCAATCACCCCGATCCGTGGCCCAGGGATCGTCAGGAAAAACACCGCCTGGTGGCGCCGTGGTTCCTACAGGACTGCGCTCGCCTGCTGCGGACCGGGGGTTCGCTCTACCTCCGGACCGACGCGGATCATCACATTGACGCGCTGGACGCGATGCTGCCGGACCTCCCATTCGAGGTCACCGGGCGTGAGGACGACTTGCACAACAATCCGCCACCGTGGACGCCGCCAATTTCGACGCACTATCAGAACAAGATGCGTACTCTGGGTCGACGAGTGCGGGCGGTTGCGTTGCGCAGGCGCTAGCCTGGGCCTTATTCTTCGGGCCTTGGCCCCACCCAGACGATCAGGCTCGTCTCCAGGAACGTGTAGACGTTCGGCCTTGTGAGGTCCGGCATCCAAGCGACGGCGAGGTCGCCGACGATTCCAGCTCGGTCCTCGATTTGTGTGCCGGTAAAGGGCCAAACGAGGCCGCCGCCGAGTTCTGCGCCCGATCGGTGAACGATTCCCGGCGCGACACCGAAGAGTGCCCCGCCCAAGTCGGTACCGAGGAGGTCCCAATCACTCTCGTGGTGGTGCGCAAAGCCAACGCGTACATACGCAGATCGACCGATCATCCGGCGGAGCCCGAAGAAAACGGTCCCGACCAGGCGCGGGTCCGAGGTAACGAGCGCCTCGCGTAGGCCGGCTTCGAGCCCGATGACATCCAAATCGATCCACAGGCGAGCCGCAGTGCCGCCGCCTAGAGACGGGGGGCCGGCGACCAGGGTCGCGCCGCCGACCAGCCCGACGGGAGCCGTGCCGGCAAGGGCTGCCGAGAGCATGCCAAGCGTCCACGTCATCCGGCCTCCAAATCAGATTGAAATAGGCGTATGGCGTGCACGGCCACGCTGGAAGCATGCAGCGCCGCGCCAAAGTCCGGAGGTGACGTGCCTCCAGTGAGCACCAACGCGCGTTCGCCGAGTCGTCTCGCCGCGTCACCGGGCGTGCTTCGAGGCAGGTCGCGGGGCTCCACACGAAGTCCCCGCCAACCCAGACGTTCGACGAGTGCGGGACCCGTCGGTCGATGAAAAACCCGCCGCAATGTGCCCTCGGACACGACCACCCCGAGCGGTGAGCGCCCGACGCTGTCGAATGCGACCACCAACAGGGGTTTTGGCAGGTGGCCGGGCAGGGAATGCAACAACGCTTCGAGGCCGGATTGGTCTGCGTGTCCGGCGGCGGTGAATGCGAGCCAACGCTCAAGGCGATCCGGAGGTTCTGCATCAAGCGAGCGCCATGCGGCCAAGGCTGCAACGGGACCGCCGACGTCCACGGTCTCGTGCCGTTTGTGAAACAGCGTCCATCCGAGGACGGAGCCGGTGGTCGCGGCGAAGGCGAGGGCATGCAACGCCTGCGCCGCCGGTCCGTGCAGGCCGAGGTGCGTCAGGCTGACGAACAGCGTTGTTGTGAGCGCGCCGGCGACGGCGAGAATGGCCAGAAACCGCGTTGTTGGGCGGCGGACGACGCTGTCGGTCGTGGCCACGAGGATCACGGTTCCCAAGGCCTTGGGGTCGATTCGCCGTTGCACGACGTTGTACGTCGCCACCCTGGGCATCAGCAGGCGGAAAGCGGGCCTTCCCAGCAAGTCCGCGGCTAGACTGAGTGTGGTGAGGACCGCTACGGCCGTGGCAGCGGCTGGAGACGGTGCCGCGAAGAACGGGCACAGCGCGAGCAGCACGCAGTGTGCCGCCCACACGGACTCTTTGTGGGTGAGCGAAACCAAGCTTTCGGTTCGTGCGCCTTCGCCGAGCAGCATACGGACTGTCTCTACGAAGCGCCGTTCGCCGTCACTCCCGGCCGGACGTGGCCCCAGTTCGGAAAGGCGTTTCCAGTCGGCGGCAGCGCGTTCAGGCACCCACCGTGGCTATCGTGGGGCCGGTGGGCACGCTGGATGCGCGACAGTGCGCGCAGGTCGCGGTAGACGTGCTGCCACGTCAAGTGAATCGTGGCGGGAAGGGCTCGTTCATGCGGTATATGGGGCGCGAATACACCGGGAAAGGGGTCAAGATCGCGTTGATTGACTCGGGTGTGGATGTCAGTGATCCCCGCCTCGTGGGGGCCAACGTTCAGGGATGGTCAATTACGCTGAACGCGACCGGCCATGCCATGTTGTCGTCAGACTTCGCCGACCAGAACGGTCACGGTACCGAGATCGCTGCCGCCATCCATCGGGCCGCACCCGATGCCGAAATTCTCGCCGTGAAGATCATGGGTGAGCGGTTGCGGACCAGCGCGGAGTTGATGGCGGCGGGGATCGAAACCTCGTCTCGGGCGGGCTGCGCGGTCGTCAACCTGTCGCTCGGCACACCCAACATGGGCAAGGCGCTGCTCCTTCGGGATTGTTGTGCAAACGCGGTCGATGCAGGGACGGTCGTGCTTGCGGCGGCGCATCCGAAGGGCGAACGCGCGTACCCTGCAGATCTCCCGGAGACGCTGGGAATCGCGGCGCACCCGGATTGTCCAATGGACAAATACTACTATTTCAACCCGAAGCGGTTCCCACGCAAAGAATGGGGCGTTCTTTCGGACAAGATCCTCGCGCATGGGTACGGGATCAACCCCGATGGCACACCAGGGCGCTACCGTGGTTCCGGGATGGCGACCGCCTACATGTCCGGCGTGGCTGGCTGCTTGGCGGAGTCACAGGGTGAGCGGAATGCACAAACGCTCATCGCCACCCTTCGGCGGGCGGCACTGATTCCGATTCCGGAGATCGGCTACAGCTGATGTGGTGCGCAGTCGTCTGCGTCTGTCAGGGTTGGAGCCAAACGACTGAGGTGTTCGGGGTCGGCGCGCGGTGGTTGGGCGCGGGTGGCGGAGGTGTGGCGGTCGTCGAAGATGGAACGGCCGCGAGCCTCAATCCTGCGGGGTTGGCGCGAATTCGGAGACCGATCGCCGCCCTTGGGTACTTGGCGGCGCGGCCTGATTTCAAAGACAGCCCATCGGTTTGGTGGGACACGAACCGCGACGGAGTCGTGGACGAGGCGGACGCTCCTTTACAGGTCGAGGCAGATCCGGCGAACGTGTCGGGAATCGAGATTGCGGCAGGTCGCAATGTCGGCGGGAAGTTCGGCCTCGGCTTCATGCTCTACCTGCCGACACGGCGAATCATTGAGTTCTCGATGTTCGAGCCCGCAGTGCCGCGCTGGTGGATGTGGGACAACCGCCTGCAGCGTTTCTCCTTGGCGCTGGGTGTTGGGGGCGAGGTGGTCCGGGGCGTGTCGGTAGGCGTCTCAGCGGACGTGCTCGCCCGTGCGGACGTGTCGGTGTCGATGACGTTGGACGCGGCAGCCTCCCCAGCCGTCTCGACCATGTCTACCGAACCGGTGGTCACCGACATCGTTGTGGACGTTCACGAAATCGTTTTGGACCTGACCCCTGCCGTGGCGCCGGTCGTAGGTGTGCAACTTGACTTCGGCCGTTGGACGCCTGCGCTAGAAGGGTTGGTTGTCGGCGCGACGTGGCATGGTGCGCTCGGCCTGCCCATCGGCGTGGAACTGGACCTTCAGGCCAACGTGACTTTGGAAGACGTAGGTGACCTGGCCCCCTACACGTCTGCGGTGGTCGCCCAGTCGGAACTGGCCTTGTACGACCATTATGTGCCACCTCGGGTGGTCGCTGGCATTGCGTACCGCCGTTCAGGTACGCTGACGACGTACGCGGACCTCCGCTGGACAGATTGGCGCTCGATGACGGTGAATGTCGCTCATGTTGATTCGCTGACCATCACGGCGCCGCTCATCGATCTCGACGATGCGGTGAAAGACGGCAATACGCTCGCGGTTGTTTTTCGGCGGACGGTCGGCTTTCGCATGGGTGCGGAGGTGGTATTGCCGAGGTGGGAGGTAGGGGGCCGCTTCGACTACGTCCAGGTGGCAGGGCGTGGCGGGGCGGGGTTTGAACCGACGCCCCTGGTGGGTCAAGGGCCCAACAGCGCGTTGCTGGACGCGAACCGCAGCCTCTACACGTTGGGCGCAGGGGTGGAGACTTGGGACCCCCTGTCGCTGGTCAACGGGCCGGTTCGAATTGATTTGTTCGGGCAACTCCATAAAATAGGGGGAGGCACGTTGAATCGCGCTTCCGACGAGCCGAAAGCGGGTTCGCCCGTGTCTGGGGCTGGGTTTCCGTTGGTGGGCACAGTGGTTGTTGCGGGTGGGGCGTGGGGCTTCATGTATTAAGGCCTGTCGGCCGCCTGGCGCCTTCGCCGTCCGGCGCCCTGCACGTCGGCAACGTGTGTGCGTTTGGCGCCGCATGGTTGAGTACGCGCGCAGCGGGCGGGCGTGTGTTGCTGCGGGTCGAAGACGTCGATCGGCAGCGTTCCCGCGACGTCGTTGCGGATGGCCAGAGGCGCGACTTGGCTTGGCTAGGACTGGATTGGGACGAAGAGACACCGCGCCAATCGGTGCGTGATTACAAACCTTGGATCGATTTGTTGACGGAGAAGTTGTACCGCTGCCGGTGCACACGAAAAGAGGCGAAAGGCAATTATCCGGGTACTTGTCGCGCGGCGGGCCACACGACCGGGACGTGGCGCTGGCGCCTGCCTCCGGGGGATGTCGTATTTGTAGACCGCTTACGGGGTGTGCAGCGGGCCTGTCCGAGCGACGAATTTGGCGACCCGTTATTTCGGCGCGTCGATGGCCAATACACCTATGCGCTGGCCAACGTGGTGGACGACATTCTTGATGGCGTTTCCGAGGTGGTTCGGGGCGCCGACCTGCTGAACTACAGCGCCGTGCAGGTGTGTGTGTGGGAGGCGTTTGGAGCGACACCCCCCACCTGGTTGCACGCTCCGCTGATTGTGGGCACGGACGGGAGAAAGTTGTCGAAGTCGCATGGCGCTGTGGAAATTCGACATTTACGGGATGCAGGATGGTGCGCTGAGGACGTGTGGGGGCTTGTATTGCCATGGCTTGGGATTCCGGACTGTCGGGATTTGAGGGAAGCGGTGGGGCGGTTTGCGGCGGAGCGGTTGGAATTCGGTCCGAACCCATGGGGTGGCTTGCCGCTGGTCGCGAGGCGGATGGGGGGGTAGCGGAAGTTAGAAAATGGTGCTCGGCTCGTGTGTGATCGGATGCCGTCGGTGACGCTCGACGCCGACATGGGCGTGCGGAATACCAGTTGTGGATCCACCAGGAAAAAGGCAGTGTCCCGGGTGTAAACCAGCGAGGGTGGCGTGGGCGAGGTGCTCGACGAGTTCGAAGCGGGCGCGATGATCGAAAGCCGCTCCGCGATACGCCTGCGCGCACCCGATCCCGATCCCGATCCCCCTCCCGACCCGAGGCAGCGATGCCGTTCGACCATGAGAAGCTCGATGTGTACGCCGTCGCCATGGACTTCCTGGTACTCGCCA
>CAMASI010000091.1 GCA_945861065.1 Klebsiella pneumoniae
CTGGCTCACCGATCATTCTGGAGCTTCTTCGCCAGGGCTACGAGCATTGCGACGACTCGGTCGACCGCGTACACGTCGAGCTTCTCGTGGTCGAACGGCATCGGTGCCTCGCGTCGGGCGGGGGAGCGGGAGCGGGAGCGGGAGCGGGAGCGGGATGAGTAACGCAGAGCGGCTTTCGGTCATCGCGCCCCGTCGTGTATACTCGGCGTCCCCGATGGCCGGGCCTCGACTCGACAACCCTTTCCGCGCGGGAGAACAATGGGAAAGCTTCGCAATTCATTTTGGGGGACGGCGCGCAGCACGCAGCGCCTCGTCCCCGCTTTCCGCCGACTCACCCCAGGTCGTGCGACAGCACCTCCAGCCTGCGCCTAAGCTCCTCCACGTCACGAGACAGGCGCACCCGTTCGTCTGCCGCGCCTTCCGACGGCGACTCCAGACGGTAAACGACGAGATCGAGATCGCGCAGGATCTCCGTCAGCTCGGCTTGTTGGCGGCCCGTCACGATGTTTCTCCAGGCCGCGCGCTAACCGGATGCCCCGCCCCACCGACCCCGATTCGTTTCTCAATCTCAGCGAGTCCAGCATGTTTTGGGAACCGTGCCCGCGCCTCAACGACGCGCTTGCGCGCCGCCTCGTTTGCCCCGAGTTCCACAAGGCGCTCCACGGCCGCCAAGGCCTCCTCTGGATGCCCGACTGGGGGCGTCGGGGGCTTCCGCTTTGCGTCGATGCTGTCCGCCTCCTCCCCGCCACCCAGTGCCCGCAACCGGACAAGCGCAAGTTCGACGACATCCGCCTGTCCGCGCTCCACGGCAAACCGCGCCAGCGCACCCCACCGGCGACGCACAGCGCCCGCACGGCTGTAGGCCACCAGCAACAGCTCCGACCGTGCCAAACCGCGTTCCGCGAATGCGAGCCGAAGCGCGCCCACAACTTGTCGCTCCCGCAGCACGTTCCACCACGTCGGCACGCCTACAAGCAACGTCACCGCGACGAGCGGCCACGCCGCCCACGCAGGCAAGAGCAAGAACAGATCCTGGAACGTCTTTGCCACGAAGGCCACGAACCATTCTCCCCGCGACGCGGTACGATACACACGCGCCTGCCCACGGCCAAGTATGAACATCGCCATCACGAATATGCACCTCGACCTCGGCGCTGGCCGTCGAGGAACCGACATGGGTTCCTCCGCCATGCACGTGGCGGGCCTGGTGCCCAAGCTCCAGCGTCTCGGTCACGTCGTGACGAGTGTCGAACCCATCGAAGCGCGGTCGTATGAGAACAGCGACGCAGGCAACATGCGCGCCCGTTTTTTGCCCATCATCGCACGGTCGTGCGTCTTGCTGGCCGACCGCGTCGAACGCGGCCTGGAACAAGGGGACTTTCCGCTCGTGCTCGGTGGCGACCACAGCCAAGCGATCGGCACGCTGTCCGGCTTGTCCCGCTATTGGCGAAAGCGGAAGCGTTCCGTGGGCGTGGTGTGGGTCGACGCCCATACCGATATGAACACGCCGGAGACGAGTCCGACCGGGAACATCCATGGCATGCCGCTCGCCTGCCTTCTCGGCCACGGCCCGCCCGAACTCACCGGGCTCGCCGGCGCCGAACCCGCCCTTCGCCCTGAGAACGTGGCGGTCATCGGGGCACGCGACATCGACGCCAGTGAAATGCCGCTGATCAAGGAGTTGGGCGTTCGGGTGTACACGATGTCCGAGCTCGACTCTCGCGGGACCAGCGTCTGCATCCAAGAAGCGTTCGCCATTGCCTCAGCTGGCACCGCGGGTGTTCACCTGTCCTTCGACCTCGACGGTGTGGACCCCGATGAAGCCCCGGGCGTTGGGACCGCCGTTCCCGGTGGCCTGACCTTTCGAGAATCCCACCTGATCTGCGAAACCGCCTGCAGGACAAATCGACTTCTCGGACTGGAAATCGTCGAACTCAATCCCATTCTCGACGAACGCAACCGGACAGGCGAACTCGCCGTTTGGCTCGTGCAGAGCGCGCTCGGCAAGACCATTTTATAGGAATATTTCTGCTCACATGGAGGCACCCGTGCAACTCTCGAAACAAGTTCTCCTCGCGCTAATCACCGCCCTCGTGTCCTGCGACGAGTTGGTCGACGCGGAGTCCGACACGGACACGGACGTCAGCAACGGCGACGCCGATACCGATTCGGACAGCGACTCCGATTCCGACACGGATTCCGACACCGATTCCGACACCGATTCCGATGCCGACGCCGACGTCACATGGCGTGTCGGGTCCACCCCCTGCGAAGGCGGTCGCCTCGACGCGCTCCACTGCGACAATCCCACGACTTGTTACGTGGGCTGCGGCCAAAACGCAATCGGCGAAGGTTTATTCCTGACCACAAACTCGGGGGGCAGCTGGGCGGCGCCTGTAGACGAGGCGGGCGGCTACTTCGCTACCATGCGCGTCAACCACGCCTCTCGGGCCGCAGACGGCCTGCTTTACGTCGCCGGCGAAGGAGACAGCAGCTACCGCGTCGTGTCGTTGGACACTTCGGATGGTTCGCTCGGCGTCGTGTACATCAACGGCTCCACCATCGACTACAGCTTCACCGCCGGCACCTATGCCCGCACTTCCGGGGGTACGGAGGTCACGGAGTCCTTGACGGGCAGCGGCATTGTCGTCCGGCACAGCGATGCCGGTTGGCTCAGCGACTGGTCCGCCCACGACGGGTGGGCTGCGGCCTACGGCTGGTGGCACAATGCTGGTTTCTCAAACCACGTGCAAGTCCTGGACATGACGGTGGTGAACGACCAAATCATCGGCGTGGGTGCACAAATCAACTACGAGCCCGTGGTCTACCTTCCACCCCGATCTTGGGATTTCGGTTCCGTGGATCCGCTCGGGGATCCGGACTTCGCGGAAAATATGTGGGAAACCGTCCAGCTAAACTCCGAAGACTTTTCGCCATTTGTCGGTGAATGTTGGCACGTCGACGGCAATGAAGACGGGATTGCGGTGGGTTGCGTAGACCAGGAAGGGGACCGGGGCATGGTCTATACGATTGGACCGGACTGGCAGACGACTGGCTACGCGGCGTCGGGCTGGACCGCCACAGATATGAGCACGGTCGTGGCCTATGGCGACCCCGCGGGGCTCAACCATTCCACCTGGACCCGTGCGGTCTGTCGCGGACCCGACAACCTCGTTGTCGCCGTGGGCGCAGATACCCAGGATGATGTCGGCTGGCTGGTGACCAGCGTAGACGGCGGCGTCACGTGGACCGAACACACGGCCGACATCGTGACGGCCAACGGCGGCCAGAAATTCGCGGCCCTCTACCAATGTCAGGTCGTAGACGGCACCGTCATCGCGGGCGGCGCCGGCTTCTTGACAAGCCAAGATGTAATCGTCCTGATGCGCTGACGGGACTCTGTCCAGACGTCGCCAACCCGTTACGACCCCTCAATGTCCCCTCTCTCGGCCACCCTGGCTGCAGCCGTGCAGCACGTTCGCGAGCAGATCCACAACCCCTTCGGCAACGTCGCCCTGCTGGTGCCTTCCGACGTCAATGGCGTCTTCGCCTTGCAGGCGCTGACCGAAGCGGGTCCGTGGATCCGCGTGTCGGCCTGGACCCCGCAGGCCGTTCTGAGCTCACTGGGCGACGCCGCGATGGCGCTCACGGACCGCTCTCCCGACGGGGGACACCTCGCCGTTGTGCGCGGCGCATTGGCTCAGTCCGCCCCACCCGCGGGCTACGCTTTCCTTTCCCGACGCGCTTGGCGTGCGCCGCTCGCAGCCGCCCTGGAACGCCTCGAATCCGCAGGCGTGCCGCCCGCCCACCTCCGTGCCTTAGGCGACCCGTGGACCGACACTGGCGCCCTGCTCGCATGGTTGTTGGACACCGCCGCAGCGTGGCGCGTCCGCCACCGCCGGTACGCCACGACCGACCTGTGGACCGCACCCTCCGACCCGTGCTCACCCGCCGCCCGCATCGACGCCGTCGTCATCGTGGGCGACGCCGAGTTGGCCCCGCTCGCCACAATCGCGCTGCGCCGTTGGCTAAGCACCCGCCCGACGATTCGGGTCACCATTCCACCCACCGTCACGACCGCCCCCGACGGCCTGTTCGACCTCGTGCCCAACGCCCTTACCCTCACAGCCGACGTGCCTGAGGGCGCGCTCGGGGCACTTCGCCGGGGCCAGGCTGCACCCATCGATTCTACCGTGGCGTTCCGACGCGCCCCCGACGATGTTCGGGAAGCCGTCGAACTGGTTCGTTTGGCCCTCGCCGCCGCCCTCGCTGGCACACCGCTGGACCGCATCGCCATCGCCGTCGCTGACGCCGCCCACATCACACCCCTGCGCGACGCGCTCGACGCCGCTTCCTTGCCCGCCACGTTGCTTGTCGGCCCCCGTTTGGCCGCCGAACCGGCCGGTCGCGCCTTGCGCCTCGGCCTCGATCTCGCCGACGGCGAAACCGGACTCGCCACCCTCTACGAATTCGCCCGTCTGCCGGGCCTGAGACACCGTCAGCGGCTCGGCGCGCCCCCTACCGGTCGTGGTCGTTGGCGCCGTCTATTGCGCGACGCGGGCCCCTGGTCGGGGGTGCGGCGTGTCGCAAATGCGCTGACGGGCCTCACGCTGCCACAAGAAGCCGACGTCGCGCCACGCGACCATCTCGCCCGGCTGCTACTCGCGCTCGCCGACGACCTCGACGCTGCCCGCGGCACGCGGCGGCTGGGTGACCACGCTGCCGGTTGGTCCACCTGGCTTGCAGCCTGGTTGCGCCCCTCCCAAGACCATGCGGCCGTGCTCGCAGCCCTGGACAGCCTCCGCGCCGACGACACCGAGCTCAACGCCACGGCGGCCGCGGCCGAAATCCGCGCCGTGCTCGAGGACACACCGCTCGTACGCGGTTCGTTGTCGGACCGCGCGATTCGCGTGGTCGAGCCCGGTGCCTTGCGCGGCGCCGCCTTCGACGTCGTGCTCGTGGGTGGCCTCGTCGCCGGTCGACTCCCGCGAAAAACGACCGAAGACCCACTGCTGCCCGATGCCTTGCTGGCGGCCCTGCCCGGGCCCGCGCCACGGCCCCTGGCGTCCCGTGACCGCGACGAGCGCCGTTTCGCCGACGCCTTGTCGGCCGCCAATACCCAACTCACCTTGGTCGTGCCCGAAGCCTCCCGCGACCCGCAACGACCCTTAGTTCCAAGCCCCTTCGTGCTGGACGCCCTGGGCAAACTGGACGGTCGCGCGGCGAGTTGGGCGCGGTGGATAGCGGCTTCCGTACGCCTCGGCGGCCGTCACCAATTCGCTGTGGAAGACCCCGAACAAGCCAACCACCCCTTCGAATTCCTCCTGTCGGTCTGCGTGCACGACCCAAACACCGGCGTCGCGACGTTGGAGGGCTCCGAACAAGGCCGAACGGCTGTGCGCTTTCAACGGCAGTTGGCGGCGGGTCGACACACCCCCCGTGTCCCGCCGGGCACGGTGCCCCTCCCGGGCGACGACGGTGCCCCCATGCGGCCCGACATGGCAGCGACTTTCTTGCTCGATCCCGCCCGATTCTTTTTCCGACATGGGTTGGAAGCGTGGGCGCCTGCACGTTTCCCTTCGGGCGCGCTGACCGACGACCGTCGCCTGGACCGCGAAGTCGCTGCCGTGTGGAACGCCGTGTGCGACCGGCCCGCGCCTGAGGTCGCATTTGCCGAAGAATGGGACCGCCGAACCGCGTCGCTAGGCCCGGCAGAACCCAGCGAGGTGGAGGAGCGCGACGCCGCACGCGCGTCGGCCCTGCAACGCCAATCTGCGCTTATCGAAGCCGATCGTTGCCCCGTGGGCGTGCCCGTCGACGCCGGCGGATGCTCCCCTTTCCAAGACCTGCCCCTCGCACTGACAGGTCCCTACGCGCACCCGCACCACGACGGGTTGTTGGTGCTCGACGGAAACGTGTCCACGTCGCGTCCGGAACCGCTGGCCACCACGCTTCTCCTGCAAGCGGCCGCGGTCGGCGCGCCGACGGCACGAGCGTTTGCCAATGCCGAAGGCAAAGCCGTCTCGGTGACGCTCGTGAAACACCTGGATGAATGCCGGGAGCGCGCGATCGAGGCCCTGCGCAACCGGGACGTCGGTGAATGGCCGTGGGGCGCTGATGACCGGCTCCGGCTCGTCGAGGAGGCGCCATGAGCGACCAGCAGGTGCGCGACGCCGCGGAAACGCAGCTCGGCCAGAGTTTCGCGCTCAGCGCAGGCGCCGGGACGGGCAAGACCACCGTGTTGGTTCGGCGACTCACAGCCCTCCTCAAGAGCGGCGTCGACCCCGCCCGCATCGCGGCCGTGACCTTCACCGAGGCCGCCGCCGCGGAGATCGCCATCCGTGTACGCGACGCGGTGGAAGCGGGTCGCCCCCACCCGCACCTCGACGCCGCGGCCGCACGCCTCGGTGAACTGCGAATCAGCACGCTCCACGCATTCTGCCAGCGTCTGCTCGAAGTCGAAGCGCTGGCAGCCGAATGGGCGCCCAACACCGGCGTCGTGACCGATACCCCCGCCACGCGCCTGTGTTTTCGCGCCTGGCGCACCGAATTCGCCCATCGCCATCCCGAAGCGTCCGCCAGCCTGTGGGTTCGCTGTGCGCCGAGGCAGGTCGAGAACCTCGCCACCAGCCTGCTTCACCACCGGAAGCTGGAGCCTGTGGTCTCCGACGTCGTATTTGACACCGCCTCGGTGTGCGCGGACCTGGAAGCGGTCGCCGACGACATCGAAGCTGCGGCCGCGCTGTGCAAAGACCCAGACGACAAGCTGTTCGCCGCGGGCGTCGCATTCCGTTTGCGCCTGTCCCGTCTCCGGAAAGAACCGAATGCGACCCGCCTGGTGAGCGCGTTGCGGCTCTCAAGAGCTTTCGTGGTCGGCGGCAAAGCCAAGGCGTGGCCCGACGCCGCCAAGGAGACCTATGTCGCCGCCGTTCGCGCCTTCGAAAGCTGGCAACAAGGGGTTGGCACCAAGCTGCACGCCACGCTCGTCTCCGATCTCGTCACCCATTTTCTGCCGGCAGCACTCGCGGCGCGCGCCGACGTCGGTGAGCACCAATTCGACGACCTGTTGATTCTTGCTGCGGACCTGCTCCGCAACGATGTTCCCGCCCGGACCCGCAGCCGCGCCCGCTACGACGCTCTGCTCATCGACGAGGTGCAGGACACGGACCCCGTACAAGCCGAGGTGGCGCTGTTGTTGAGCCGCGACCCCGCACTTTCTGGAAGCTGGGACAGCTATCCGCCGCAACCAGGTCGGCTGTTCGCCGTAGGGGACCCCAAACAATCGATTTACCGATTCCGTGGTGCCGACGTCGGTGCGTGGCGGCGTCTTTCCACCGCCGTAGGGCAAGCAGGAGACGAAGGCGCGCTCGTTCGTTGTTTCCGCTCCGTCCCCGGCATCGTGGACTTCGTCAACCACTGTTTCGCCCAACTACCCGAATACGAGCCCTTGGTCGCCCAACGGGGACCGGTGTCGGATCTCGACCCCGTCGTGGCGCTCCGAGTGGGGGACGACAATGCCCATGACGCCCTCGCCGCCTACCTTGTGGACCTCAAAGCGACGACCGACCTGCGCTGGTCCGAGGTGCTCGTCCAGATTCCCGCGTGGACGCAAGCGGAAGCAATCCGCTTTGCGTTTGCCAAGGTCGGAATTCCCACGGTCGTCGAAGGCGCCCGGGCATTCTACAGTCGCGACGAGATCCGGGTCGCCTTGTCGGCCATGGCAGCCGTGGACGAGCCCGCAGACGGCGAAGCGACCGTGTTTACCCTTCGAGCCTTGTTCGGGATTGACGCTACGACCCTCGCGCAGCACCGCGCCGCAGGTGGGTCCTGGCGGTGTACGGCGCCCGACCAACCCAAAGGACCCGTCGCGGACGCCTTGAGCGTACTGTCGGAGCTGCATCGGCGACGCTACCGCGGTTCTTGGGTCGGTGTGCTCGACGAACTCCTGCATGTGTCGCGCGCAGCCGCCGTGTGGGCGTTGCGACCCGACGGCGCCCTCCGCCTCGGCAACCTCGACAAGTTGCGCGACCTCATCCGCATGGCGGAAGCCGACGTTCGCACCCCTGGCGAGGTCGTGACGTGGTTGCGTGACCGCGCATTTGCCGCCGACGACGACACCGATCTGTCGCTCGCCGACCCGGAGTACGAGGCCGTCCGCCTCACCACCGTGTTCAAAGCGAAGGGCACGGAGGCGCGCGTCGCAGTCATTACGGCCGCGCAACGCGACGTCCGGGCCCAGGAGCCCATGCTGCTCCGCCAGGTCGGAAAGTTCGTCGCACGCGCCGGGAAGCAGGTCGAACCCCCCGCGTGGGACAGCTACGTGGTGGGCGACAAAAAGGAGGTAGAAGAGGAGTTTCGACGCTTCATGTACGTCGCGGCGACCCGCGCGCGGGACCAACTCGTCGTCGTCGTGCCCGGCAAAGCCAACCTCCTGGCCCCCGACTTGTTGGCCAACCTTCCGACGGGCGAAGACGGGGACCTCATCGACGTCGGTCCCGCTACGGTCCGGGTCCGCCTCGCCGCTGCATTGCCCGTCCCATTGGAGGTGCCTCGGGAGATCGCGCAACCGGGGAAACCCGCGCGCACCGACTTCGGCGCCACACGATCCGAAGCCCTGCGAGTTGCCGTCACCCGCTGCACACGCCGTTCGTCGGTGACCGAGGCCGTATCTGACGGTGCAGTTGGCG
Organism: Klebsiella pneumoniae; assembly: GCA_945861065.1. Lineage (GTDB taxonomy): Bacteria > Myxococcota_A > UBA796 > UBA796 > SXOB01. The sequence continues at coordinate 8,688 of CAMASI010000091.1, forward strand.
ACGGCACAGGGATTGGCAGCATCGGCGGAACCGCTGTGCATCTGGCGCTCGAGCACCTCGATCTCGGCACCGTGCCCAAGGCCGCGGACGTGGAAAGAAGGGTCCAGCAGGCCGCCCGTCGGACTGGACTCGGGGACGAAGACACCCAAGCCGTCCGCACAGTCGTCAACGAGATCCTCATCCATCCGGTGTTTGCGGACGCACGGGCAGCCCCCTTTCGTTGGTCGGAAGTGCCGTTCGCCTTCGTAGAACGCGGGCGAATCATCACCGGCACGATCGACCTGTGTTTCCCCCAAGACACAACCTTGAAACGGTGGACCGTCGTCGAATGGAAGTCAAATCTGCCTGAACCCGGCAAGAGCCTCCGCGCCGCCTACGAGCGCCAGATCGCCCTGTACGCACGCGCGTTATTGGCGACTTCCGGCTGCGAACACGTCGACCCCGTGCTCGTTGGGCCGCACCCCCGCCTCCGAAGGGTCCCCGAAGAATCCGCCGTCGACGAGGATCGAGACGGCGAAGAACCGGCGTCGCAGGTTGTCACGGTTCCGAGCGCCGAGGGCGACCCAGATTAGCAGCCGGACCGGAGGAAGGAATGGTCCGCGTGGGAGCCCACCCGTTGGTTGTCGCCGTTGCCCTCGGTCTGCTCGGACCGGGTGTGTTGTCGCGCGCGACCCGAATGGACCTTTCCGAGGTGTCGCCGGAACGCGAAGACGACGAGCGCGACGACGGAACCGACGAGGTCGCTCCAGCGTGAGTGCGTGCCTGTGGGCCATACTTGCGGCGTGCGGAGACAAGTCTCCCGGTGACTCCACAACCGACCCAGGCACCGGTGGAATCGGTGCGGTCGGCGGAACCGGCAATACGGGCGGCACCGGGCTCACCGGCGGAACGGACGGGTGTTCGTACCAACTCGTCGCGGACGGGCTCCCAGCCACCTTGTTCACCATTTCGGCGACGTCCACCCAAGACGTGTACACGGCCGGTGCGAGGGACGCGTACGGTCCCTTGTTCTACCACTTCGACGGAACTGGTTGGACCCGAATCGACACGTCCTCGCTAGATTTCGACTTGTGGTGGTTGTTCAACGACGGCGCCGGCACCATGTGGGCGGGCGGCGAACACGGCCGAATCGCCCGGTACGACCTCGGCAACGGCACATGGACGTCTGAAGAAGTTGGCAATCCGGCGTACATTTTCTTCGGCATCTGGGGCAGTTCCCCGACCAACATCTGGGCGACAGCGGGCGACGCCTCGCTGGATCTGCCAGGTGTCATTTACCATTTCGACGGCACGAGTTGGGCCGTGGCCGCGACGACCTCTCCCACGGCACTCGGGACCCCACGCGGCGCATTCAAGGTGTGGGGCCGCGGCGCCACCGACGTGTACGTCGTGGGCACAGGTGCCTTGTCGATGCACTACGACGGCACGACCTGGACCGACCAAGACAGCCCGCTCTTCGACGGCCTGACGTTGTTCACGGTGGCCGGTGACGCGAACGAAACGATAGCGGTCGGGGGCCAAGGAAACGCCGCGGCGCAGACATGGTCGGTCGATGCGTCTACGCTCGCCGATATCACCCCCCCACCGGTGGATATTGTGCCCGGTTTCGTCGGTGTGTATGACCACCCCCTCTACGACGCAGCTGCGTCGAGCGCTTCGGGCTCCGTGTGGCGGTACAGCGGTGGCGCGTGGGGTGTCGATCCGTGCACCCCGGTGACGTCGCGGGGCTTGCACGCCGTATGGGTGGACGATGACAACGGGGTGTGGTCCGTGGGCGGAGATCTCACCACCTTGGATTATGGCGTCATGGTGTATTCGGGCGAACTGACGGTGCCGCCGATTCCCTGAGCGTCGGTCGCCCCACGCCCCACAGGCGGCTAGTCCCCCTCCTTGCTGCCCCTGATCGACACCACCTTCGCCGTGCAGACCCCCGAGCGCGTACGCTTCGAGCTTCGTGTGGCCGGTCCGGGCCCGCGCGCCGCCGCTTGGGCACTCGACCTCATCCTGAGATTGGTCCTGCTCGGTTTCGTTCAGGTCCTCACCCTGATCGGTGCGAGCGCACTCGGCATGCCCGGCGTCGGCACCGGCTTCGCGCTGTTGTTCTTGTTCCTGTCGGAGTGGTGGTGGGGCGCCCTACTGGAGACGTTTTTCGACGGCAGAACCCCCGGTAAGATGGCGCTCGGCCTGCGCGTCGTACGGGACGACGGCAGCCCCGCCGGTTTCGGCGAACACACCCTGCGCAACCTGCTGCGCGCCGTGGACATCTTGCCCTTGGGCTACGCCTTCGCCGTCGCATCGATGGTGTTCGATGGCCAGCTTCGGCGCATTGGTGACCGTGTCGCTGGCTGCGTCGTCGTCCATGACGAACGCTCCCGGATCTTAGACGCCCTCGTGCTTGACCCCCCAATCACCGAGGCAGAACGGCGCCTCCTGCCTCCGGGCGTGGTCCTCTCCCGATCGGAACGCACAGCCATCGAGGGATGGATGCGCCGTCGGCCGCACCTCAGCCCGGGCCGAGCGGAAGAGCTGGCAGCCCTGCTCGCACCGCGGTTGACGGAGACGACGGGCGTGCGCGGCGACACGGCTGCGCGCACGCTCGTGCTGGCGTGGGCCCGCGCCACCGGTCGGGACGGCTGACGTGGACGACAGCTTCGTCGCCAAACGCCGCGCTCGGTGGACCGAGCTCGAAACGTTGCTCCAGTCCGGCGCAAAGTCCGGGGAAGATTGGTCCAAGCTCGCGAGCCTGTACCGAGACCTATGCGCCGACGTCGCGCACAGCGAAACCCTCGCGGTCGGGCCCGACGTTCGCGCCTACCTACACGACCTCGCCGGCCGTGCCCACCACGCCGTGTATGGCAGCCGTGCCCTGGGCGGCATTCGCCCCGCCGAGCTGCTGTTCCGCGACTTCCCGAGAGCCCTGCGTCGCAACATGATCCTGTTCGTGCTGGCGTCGATTCTGTTCTACGGCAGTTTCGCAGTCGGTTTTGTCGGCGCCTCCACCGAGAGCAACTTTGCCAGCGCAGTGCTCGGCGACAGCGCGCTGGCGGAAATGGAGTCGATGTATTCCGACGACACCAGCGACCGGGGCAGCGGCGGGGACGCTGCCATGGCGGGATTTTACGTCTACAACAACGTGGGAATCGCGCTGCGCTGTTTCGCAACGGGGGCCCTGTTCGGGCTCGGACCCTTGTACATCCTGGTGTACAACGGGCTCACCATCGGCGTCGTCGCAGGGCATCTCACGCACGTCGGCCTCGGCGAAAACCTCCTCCGATTCGTGGCCGGGCACAGCCCGTGGGAGCTGACTGGTGTGGTCGTCTCCGGCACCGCGGGCCTTCGGCTCGGTCTCGCACTCATCTCCACGGGCGGCCTGACCCGCCGGGCCAGCCTACGCGCTGCTTCCGCCGACCTCATGCACCTCGTTGCGGGCGCCACCGGGCTCCTGCTCGTCGCGGCGGCCATTGAAGGTTTTTTCAGCGCGGGACCTGCGGGTCTGTGGATTCGGGTCGGGTTTGGCCTGCTCGGCTGTGGAATCGTCGCCGCCTGGCTGCTGCTCGGTGGACGTCGGTGAACCCCGACCTAAGCCGCGTCGCCTTGCGCCCACGAGGCGCACTGGAGGTCATGGACCTCGCCATGGTCCTCATTTGGCGCCATAGCCACGCCTTTCGTCGGCTCGCCCGCGGCTGGCTCGGCGTGCCCCTGCTCGCCACGGTCATCCTGGCGGTGGCGACGCAAGGGCACCTGACGACGTGGATCCCCGTTTTGTTCGTCTGGCCGATTCTCACGCTTCCCTTCTCGCTGCTCGCCGCCCGCTCGCTCTTTGCGGACGAGGTCCAACCCAAACTGTGGCGCGCCGACCTCCGCGTGGGCGCCTTGCTCAAGGTCATGGCCCTGGAATGGGCGCTGTCGGTCGTCATCTTGTGCACCGGGCTCTTGGGCGTGTTCGTTGCCATCGGCCTCGCGTTCTGGATGGAGTCTTACCTTCTGGAACGTGTCAGTCTGGGACGCGCCATTCGACGATCGCTGCAACTCGCTGGGGGCGCGCCTCTCGCGGCCACGAGCCATGCCATCGTCGCCCGATTCCTGTTGCCGATGTGGGGCGCGCTGGTTGGCGAAGTGACGGCAGTCGGCGCCTGGCAGATGTTCGTGCAATCGGGGACCGTGCCCTTCGCTGCGGCGGAGGCGTTTGGGTCGCCCTGGATGGCGGCTGGGGCGCTGGCGACGGTGCCGCTCGCCGGTGTGTACCGTTTTCTGTTGTACGTAGACGCGCGCACCCGCGCAGAAGCGTGGGACTTGCAGGTAGACTTGCGCGCCGCGGGCATGCCGAAATGAGCGTACTCGACGACGAAGCCTTCCGCTTCTGCCACGAGCCCGGGGCCGACGGGGCCGACGCCCGCGCCTGGTGCGAAGTGCTGTCGGACGCGCCCCCAGACAGTTGCCCCGGCCTACGGGAGAGCTGCAACGGTGCGTGGGCACCCGACCCCATCGAGTGTGTGCAACAGGGCGGTTCCTGGTTCCCCACCTCGAATCCCGGTGGCGCCCCAGAAGCGCCGCGACAAATCGCCGAGGGCTGCGAAGAACAGAGCGCTTCTTCGTGTATCTCCACCGAGTCCAACGTGACCGCGCCGCTGTGGTTGCGGTGGGCCGCGGCGCTTGTCGTCATGGTGTTCGTTGGGGTGGTCGCTCGCCACGTATTTCACTGGCTCGGCAGCCCGAAGCGCCCCAGCTTGCCGGCCGCCCCACACGCACCGTCGGAAGACGAAGTGCCTGACCGCCCCGCTCCGGACCTGCTCGCCGAGGCCGCCGCAGCGCTGGAGGCCGGACGCTTCGCCGAAACGATTGAACGCTCTCGGGCCGCTGCGTTGCGGGCCTTAGGCACCGCAGGACGGATCCGCCTCCATCGATCGCGCACCGACCGAGACTACGCCCGGGAGTTGAGGCCTGACGTCGAACTAAGCCCCGTGCTGCGGGTCGTTCTGACCCACGCCGAATCCGTCCGCTGGGCTCGCCGACCCTCCAGCCGCGAGGACGCGGTCGCCGCCCTCACTGCCGCGCGTTCCGTGCTCGGCGCGGTGCTTCCCGCTCTATTGTTCTTCGTCGCTTTCCCCGCCTTTGCCGACGAACGGTGGGAGCCCGACGGCGACGCCGCGCTGTACGACGTCGTAGACGCCGGCGCCTGGGTAACCGACCGACGCGCAATCGCCTGGGACGCACTCGACAGCGACGACCACCTGGTGGTGCTCGATACGACCGCCGTGTGGATCACCGACGACGACGCAACGAGCCTGATGGCATGGGTCCACGACGGCGGCCTGCTGTGGGTGATTGGCGACCCCCCAGAATCGATGGCGACGGGTGTGCATGCGTCCCAACCTGTCCGGTCGCGGCTGGTGATGCTCAGCTACGAAACCTCGGTCCCTAGGTTGCCTTCAGGCCCAGAACGGGCGTTCCTGGGGGTCGACGAAGACGTCGAATACACCGCGGAATGGTGGGTGGAGCCCCGAGACGACCACGACCCCGTCCGGTGCACCGAGGAGGACCCCTGCGGCGTGTTGGAGGCGCCCAAAGTCGCCGGCGTCGCGATGTACAGTTGTCGAGGCAAAGGCGCTATCGGCGTCATCGCAGACCCGCGTGTGTCCTTCAATGCCGCGTTCGTCGACCCGCACAATGCCGTCGCGTTGCGCCAGATGTTTCAAAGGCCGGTGGCAGTGTGCGGCCTGGCGCTTCCACTGGCCCCCGCGGCCCGTTTCGCCACCCGAACTTCCTCCCGTGTGGACCCAGCCGGTGCGCTTGCCGCTGCGCGTTTGTTGCCCGCCGTCGCACAACTGCTCGTCGGTTGGTCCGTGTTGGCTTGGGCGTTGGGCGTACCTTTCGGACGGCCTCGCGACCCCGCCGACAGCGAACGCCGCGCCTTCTCAGACCACCTGCGTGCCCTTGCCAACCGGTGGAAACGCGGCGGAGCCACCCATTGGCCCCTGGCGAAGATGGCCTCGTATTGGCTGCACCGCCGAGGCGCAGATCGGCTCGCTCGCGACGCCGCCGCCCTGGGTTGGTCCCCAGAAAAAGTCGCACACCATGTCACCGCCTGGACTGTTGCGGCGTCCACCCCCACCTCGCCGGACAGCCCGGCAGATCGAGAACACTTGGAGGCCTTGTGGTCGGTCCTGCGCCGTCGGTAAACGACATCACCCGTTTCCGGGCCGTATTTGGTGCGGCACAAGCGGCCATCAGCCGCGTCGTACTGGGCAACGAAGACGCCATTCGCGGCGTGCTCGTCGGGCTCATCTCGGGCGGCCATGTGCTGCTGGAGGGGCCACCCGGGCTTGGAAAAACGCTGCTGGCACGCACGCTCTCCCGCGTCGTCGGCGTGTCGTTCAAACGAATCCAGTTCACGCCGGACCTGATGCCGAGCGACGTCACCGGCGGAAACGTCTTTGACCAACGGTCCGGGCAGTTCGACTTCCATCCCGGCCCCGTGTTTGCCCACGTCCTGCTCGCAGACGAGATCAACCGGGCACCTGCGAAGACGCAGTCGTCGCTGCTCGAAGCGATGGGCGAAGGGCGTGTCACCGTGGACGGTCAAACCCGACCGCTGCCCACCCCATTTTTCACCATCGCCACACAGAATCCCGTCGAAAGCGAAGGAACCTACCCGCTTCCCGAGGCACAACTCGATCGTTTCCTCCTCAAATTGTTGCTCCGGCATCCCACCCGGGAAGTCGAGACGGCACTCCTGGCCGCTCACCTCGAAGGCTTCGACGCCGCCGACCTCGATACCGCCGGCGTCTCGGTCCTGTGGCGGGAGCAAGACGTGCTCGAACTCCGCGCCATCGCTCGCGCCGTCCGGGTGGAGCCCCCCCTGCTCGGCTACATCACCGACCTTGTAGGCCGCACCCGTGGGCACCCGTCGGTAGACCTCGGCGCCAGTCCACGGGCGAGCATTGCGCTGCTCCGGTGCGCCCAAGTGGTCGCGGCCGCGGAGGGTCGGGCCTACGTCGTGCCCGATGACGTGAAAGAGATGACGCCGGGTGTGCTCCGCCATCGCCTGCTGCTGCAGCCCGACGCCGAGTTGGAAGGTCAGACCGCAGACGACATCATCCTCGCGATTCTGCGCGACGCGGCTGTGCCCGGCCATGCCTGAAGGCCGCCTCGTCCCCCATCCTCGGCTTGTGGTCGTCGTGCTCACGCCGGTCGCGTTGGGGTTGCTCGCTCTGTTGTGGCGACCGGCCACGTCGGTCCTCGTCGGCGTGGACGTGCTCATCCTCGTCGTCGCCTGGCTCGACGCCCTGAGCTCGGGCGTAGACGTCGCTGTCGTGAGGCGCTTGCCGACTGCCGTTCCCGTTGGGCGTGCCGTTCCCATACAACTGTTGTTGACCGCGTCGCGTCGTGTGTGGGCCAAGATAACCGACGATGCGCCCGATCTGTCGCCCGCACCGCCTGGTGGCGTCTGGCTCGGACCCGAAGACACGGTCGTGCCCTATGTGTGGACGGCCGTTCAGCGGGGCCGACGGGAGTTTGGCGACGTCACCGTGCGGACGCGATCCCGCCTCGGTTTGTGGTGGCGCCAGATCTCACTGCCCGTCGTTGGCTCCGTGCGTGTCTTCCCCGACTTCGCGAGCTTACGCACCTACGACCTTCGTCGCGGCCTGCTCGCCCAACGCGCCCCGGTCCGGACCCAACGCCGACCTGGGGGCGAAAATGAGTTCGAGCGGAACCGCCCCTACGTGCGTGGCGACGCCTACCGTCACATCGATTGGCGGGCGACGGCAAAACGAAGCGACCTGATCTCGCGGGAGTTTCAACAGGAGAGCAACCAAAACCTGCTGTTCCTGCTCGACGCGGGTCGAGGCGCCAGCGCCACCTTTGACGGGACCCTCGCTTTTGACCACGCGCTGAGCGCCTCGATGATGCTCGGAGCGGTGGCGCTGCGGCATGGGGACCGGGTGGGAATGCTCGCCTACGACGACAAGATCCGCGCCTGGGCACCCCCACGCGCGGGCGCTCGTTCCGGATCCCGCCTGGTTCGAGCCGTCTACGACGTTTTTCCCACGTTGGCGGAGCCCGATCATATGGCCGCCCTCCGGTGGGTCGATCGGCGCGTCCGCCGTCGCAGCCTCATCGTACTGGTCACCGCGCTGACCGATGGCGTGAATGCCGAAGCCGTGCGCGCCTTGGCGACAGGCCTTGGGAGACGACACGTGGTCCTGGTCGCTTGGCTGCGAGACCCAGCCGTGGACGACATGGCACACGGCGACAACGCCTTGGAGGCCGCGGCCGCCGCCGAATGGCTGGCCCAACGCGAGAGCACCCTGCGAACGCTCCGGGCGGCGGGCGTACTCGTCGCCGACCAGCCGCTCGGCGCGCTCACAGGGGCGCTCGTCGACCGCTACCTGGAAATCAAGGCCCGACGAATGTTGTGAACGCAACAGACTTCCGATCGGATGGACATGAGCACAAGCGCGCGAAGTGCCACCGACCCAGCGTCGCGGTATAGCGCCGCCAGTCACTACGGAGAGCCTCACATGTACCGCCCCAACACAGCCCTGATGACCGCGCTCCTGCTTGCTTGTGGCGGCGAAGACATCTCTGAGAAGTCCACGGAAACGATGCCGACGATCGAGTTCGAAATCCCGCTTCCTCCCGTCGATACGGACTTTCCCACCCACGAGGAAACCGACACGGACACAGACACCGACAGCGATTCAGACAGTGACTCGGACCCCATCTCCCTCTTCGACCAACTCGGTGGTGAAGCCGGAGTGCATCTCGTCATCGACGATTTCCTCGTCAACGTCACAGAGAACTCCGAGATCAACTGGTTCTTTGCCAATACCGACCTCCTCGCTCTCAACGCCTCGCTCTACGACCTCGTGTGCGAAGCGGCGGGCGGTGGCTGCGCCTACACCGGCGAGGACATGCTGACCGCCCACGAAGGCATGGCGATCACCGACGCCCAGTTCGATTCCATGGCGGGCGACCTGTTGGAGACCTTCGACAGCCTCGCGATTCCCTACACCGCACCGGCGTTCGACGGTGGCCTTCCTGCGGACTCGCTGGTCCTCGTCATCCTCGGCATGCGTGGGGACATCGTATCGGACGCCGCCGGGGACATCGTGTACTTCAACCAGCTCGGGGGTCATGCGGCGGTCGAAGCGGTGATCGACGGCCTGCTCACCAACGTCGGCGACGACCCGCGTATCAACGGGTTCTTCGCGACTACCGATCTAGAGGAGCTCGATCGGTTGTTGGTCGAGCAGGTCTGTGAAGCTACCGCTGGCTTCTGCGCGTATTCGGGTCGCGACATGGCCACGACGCACGAGGGTCTGTGCATCACCGACGCCGACTTCGACGCCCTGGTCGAAGACCTGCTGGCGGCGCTCGACACGCTCGGCGTGCCGTACTCACCAGCCCTAGATGGAAGCGGACTGGCCGACGCGTTGTTGCTCGTGCTGCTGGGCATGCAAGGCGACATCGTCGAGTGCTAGAGCGGTGGCTGAAGGCCCTCAGAAATCGGAGGGGTCGAAAGACTGAGCCCGCACTGTCGCCCGGTAGGTTGTACAGCGGCGTGACGTCACGTTGATCCGTTGTCGCTTGCCTGCGCTCCTTGGCTGAACATGACGGCACGCCGCTGTAGTCAACCTGCGTGAGCGCGGCTGTAATAGGGCGCCGACACCAAGAGATCGGGAAATCCGTCTCCCGCGCCGCCCAACTCACCCGGGTGCAGATCGGCCTCCGTCAAGCGGCACGTCGCGGAGAAGGGAGTTGTGCCGGTATGTTTGGCCGGAGGCGCGATGGGCGCCCGGTGCCTCGCGCGGCGGCGCGCATCCGGTCGAGTGCGCGCAGCACGAACGGCTTCCATTGGAGGTTCACGTCGACGCAGTGTAGCTGGATGACGGCGTGAGCCCGGCTGCGCATCCAGCGCATTCCTCCCTGGTCGCAGCGCTTGGCGACGACGTGCTTGACGGCTCCCTCGACCTGACCTGCGCCGATCTCGAGGCGAGCTGACAAGCACGAGCGCGCCGCCTCGCTACCCGTCGCGACATCTC
>CAMASI010000092.1 GCA_945861065.1 Klebsiella pneumoniae
GGTGAGGCCGCCGCCGGACGAGGAACGGGGTGCAACCCGAGGGAAGGCGTGCTTGACGCACTCCGACCGAGGGTGGGGTCCCCGTGACGAAGTCCCGCGGATGGCATCGCCTCCCGCAGTAGGTGCGCAATCTCCGACAGGCTGCTAGCAGCCAACCGCATCGTAAGTCACGGATACGACCGCCCCGGTGGGCAACGCAATGTCGGCCACGACGGCGTTACGATCAGCGTCGTAATGCCACCCGTTGTCATAGATGACGCCGTCCACCGACATGACGATCGAGGACACGTCCGGAATCGCGTCCAACTCAAAGGTGCGAAGCGCACCCGCCGACACCAACCCAAGTTCCGCCGCGAATGCGCCCCAGTCGCTGTTGCACACGTCCAGAATCAACCCGCCCGTCTCGTCGGCCGCCTCGACGTAGCCGGCAGCGCCGCTCCCACAATTGTGGTTGAAGTCCACAACCGCGGACAAAACGACCAAATTCGGGTCGGCTTTCGCCATGCGATATTGTTCAACCCAATTGCTCCAGTCGGTTCCAGATTGTTCTGGTTCGTCCGAGACGATGATGATGCTCAGGACCGCTTCCGGTCGAGCAAATCCTTCATTGCACGCGCCGGGAACCGTTTCGAACAGCGCCACCGACGTGAGTTGCAACAGCGACTCCGTGAGGCTCGTCCCCAAAATCTGGATTCCCCGCACCGCGTCATTGAACACGTCCTCGTAGTCGGGCGTGCTGGGCAGGATGATGCCGTTGTTGAAACACCCGTCGTCTTTGCTGACCACGCCGATATGCCAATCGGTTGTCGCGACGTCGATCTCATCGATAAAATCGGCAGCCGCGTCCGCCAGGTCGCCCATCTCCTGGTCCATCGAACAGGATTTGTCGAGTGCGAACACGATGTCGATGGGAAGGTCGTCCGCCACCGTCCACGACTGGGTGACCGCGTTGAGTGACGGCACCGCGGACTGCACCGCCACCTGGTCGCCGCGCGGGTCGTTGGAAACCACCGTGAGCTCGCCCGAGGCATTGAGCCCGCTGATCGGCGTGTAGTTCACGGTGACGGTAGTATGGGACCCTGGTGCCAGCTCGAGTGGCAGCGCCAGCGCATGCGCCAGGTCGAGGTCCGCGCCGCCGTCGAACTTCAGCGCGCTGACCACGAGCGGCGAATCGCCGACATTGGAGAGCCGCAGATCTACCGACGCCTCGCAGGCCGTCGGGAAGGCATAGGATGGAGGAACAATTTCCAGCCAAGGCTCGTTTTCCAACGGGACCGTGAGCGGAAACGTGGACTCAGGTCCTAAGGGTTCCCCCTTCGCGGGCCTCGACAAACCATATTCGTTGCAGCCGAGGAGCAGGGCTGCGAGAAAAGGGACAACGGTGCGCACAAATCCTCCAGCGCGCATTCTACACCATCAGTCGGCCGGTGGCGCATCCCATGGACTTTCGGCGCTCTGAACGCCCGCCGCCGCCCCCCCTTCGTCCACCACCGGCTGACCACCAACACCGGCAACTCGCAGGTACGCATCGACCAGGGCGTGATCGTTCACCGCGTAGGCGATCGGGAGCGTCACCAAAACGCCGATGCAGAGCATGCAGTAGCCCATCAACGTCAAGCCGATGAACAAAAGGGCTGACCACACGTAGAAACACAACAACCGAATGCGATGTCCCTGTGCGAATTCCCAGGACCGAACGATCGAATCCAGGGCTCCCTTTCCCTCCAGCGCGACCAACATCTCGGCAAACGCCAGGCCAAGACCGACGTAAACGGAGGTAAAAAGACACAAAACGCCCAGGACCGCCATCGCCGCGGCCCCACCTAAGAACGGCATTGAACTCATGACGCTGTCGCTCGGGCTCAAGCCGAAGACAGCGACCATCACACCGCCGGCCACCACCAGCGGCGCCCACACGCCGGTCCCGATGAACAAGCTCAGCAACGAGACGCCGAGTTGGGAGATGAACCGATCGCTTCCGGAAAACAACTCAGAGAATCGCGGCTCGACATTCAGCGACGACGCTCGAAGCGCCCTGTACCAGCCCGAGATGAACCAGGACCGGACCAGCCACTTTCCGACGACGAGCACGAGGACAACCATCGCGATCGCCGCGACAATCCCCGTAAGCACGGCCGAATCGATGCCCTCAAGCGACTCATCACCAAGGTCGCTGAAATTCGAGAGGTTGCCCGCTCCCCCACCCTGCAAACAGGACCGAAGGAACCCACCCACAAACAGCACTGGAAGAAACCGAAACACCTGCGTCCAGGCGAAGCTCGCCCGCAGGCCGTAGTCGAAGGCCTCTGCGAAGTCCTGAGTGCGATCCTGTTCCGCCAAAACACACCTCCTCAGCTTCCCCGAACGACCCCAGAAAGCATGTTCGCCACTGCGTCCGCCGCGTCAACGGCTTCCGACGAAAACCCAGCGCCAGGTGGATTGAGAAGTTGAATGACGCCCCAAGCGCCCCCGATTCCGTCCGGCACCGGTACACACAAAGCGCCCCGCGTACGAAATCCGGTTTCCCGGTCCAGGGCCTTGCTGTGCCGCCAATCCTGCGCGACATCGTCCACAAGGATGGACGTCACGAGCAGATGGCAAAGTCCCACCAGCCCTTCCCCGTAGGCCACGCTCCGGCCACGCAGCCGGTTCGCCACGGGTCCTTGCACGGCGAGAAATCCAAGCCGTCGGTATTCAGCCCGCGCGTTGAGCACGCTCATCGCCTCGCAGGGGACGATTTGTTGCAGCACCTCAAGCGCACGAGACGCGGCCTCGTGCGGCGACGCACTCGCCAACTCAGCGGACAAGTCAAAGAGCCGTTCCGCGAGCGAGTCCGGGCTCGACAGGGGAGGCTCAAGGCGCGAGCCCGGCATGACGAAAACGGGCGCTGGCGTCGTCGCGATAAACTCGTCCGACATGTCGTCGCCGATGCTTTCATCTTGATCTGAATAGGTCGACGAAGAGGGGCCGCCAGACCGCGCGCTGGCAATGACCAACACGCCGTCCGCATCCGTCGGGCGAAGGATCCAGTGGCGGCCGCCCTTTTCGTCCACCATGATCGCACCGTCAGGGGTGGAGCGACAGACCAAGCGGCTGAGTTGAACCTCAGGCCCGGAACGCCCAACGGCCTTTCCAAGCGCAGACGTCCAGTCCACGGCGTCGACGTATTGGGCTACCCCGTCTTGATCGGTGACCGCGAATCGCACGAACACCTCCGAACGGGGCGCTATCTCGGCGAGCGGGACGCAACGCCCCCAGGTAGGCAAGCGCATCCCTCGGAGCCCACATGTGCCGCAATATTCGCGTGCTCTTTCATTTCGAGCCCCCAACCACCGATGACGAAATCCGAGCCGCAGCCCTGCAGTTTGTGCGCAAGGTCTCCGGCCAAACGCGGCCGACCTCAGACAACCGGCTCGCCTTCGAAGCCGCCGTGGAAGCAGTCACCCAGGCCACGACCGCACTCGTACGCACCGGCCTGAACTCGCGAGGCGCCCCGAGGACCCGTGAGCGCGAACGGGAACGCGCACGCAGCCGCGGTCGGGCACGCGAACTCCGGGCAACACACAGCCTGCAGCGCGTCTTTTTCCTTCCCTTCGCTGCGGCAGCGCCACCAGCAGTCGCGCTGTATGAGCGAATCGCGCCGGAGCTGAGGTTGCTGCTTCCAACGGGCGCAGAGGTGGATCATGTGGGCGCCACCACCATTCCCGGCTCCTGGACCAAGGGAGACCTTGACATCTGCGTCCGCGTCGCGGCGGACCAATTTGCGAAGGCGGACGAAGTGCTCGCGGCCCGGTTCATGCGCAACCTCGGGTCCACACGGTCTGCGACTTTTTCCGCTTTCGAAGACAACGCAGCCACGCCCCCACTCGGGGTGCAACTGGTGGTGCACGGTAGCGACAACGACGTTTTTCACAGGCTCGCCGAACAACTCCGCAGCGACCCGGCGCTCGTGGAGCAACTCAACAACATCCGCAATCGCCACGACGGCCAGGCGATGGACGCGTACCGCGCCGAGAAGTCCGCGTTCTACGAGGCCCTCCTCGGACGCTAGAGCGGCGTCCGAGCAGGTTGATGGGGTGTCGCTGGCTTCGCTCCTCAGTCACCGCGCCGCAGCCAGCTCCTTTCGGTGCTCGCTGGCGCTCCTACCCGCAACCTGCTCGGTCACCGCCCTAATTGCCGACGCGTACTTCTTGCGGTTCACCGGGCCAAGCCGCCGCGCCATCCCACATCTCTCGGGCAAATTGGGCGGCAGGCTTTTCCTCCGAAATCGCGTCCACCAACATCCACGCAACCGCTGGGTCAGAGATTCCCATCTGGCCCACGACGTGGTGAAGAACGGCATCGCTGGTCACAGCGACGTCACTGTGGTCCGCCACCCAGCGACGGACCTCCTCGACCCAACGCGAAAGCAACGCAGCATGAGCGACGGCCACGGCCTCCGGCGGCGCAGCACCCCGCTCAGCGTGAACCCGTGGACCCGACTGGGCGAACAGGTCCTCGCAATGGGTGCGGGCAAAGTGAACCAGCTCGTGGTTGATCACATCGGCGTGACCCGCCAAATACTCAGTGAATAGCCCCACAGGATACGGCTGATTGCCGGTTCCTCGGAGGTCCTGCAACAACACGGCCACATGGCTGAGTCGCCATCCGTCGAGCGAGAACGCCGTCGCTGGCGGCGCCCCTTCGTCCTGCACCGCAATCACCAGCAACTGCACCGCCGCAGCATGTTCGGGCTCCCACTGCAACGACACGGAGGCAGCGTCCCGGCCGCGGCCCGCTGCAACTTTGGCAAGGTCCTTGAGCCATCCGACATGGACGCCGCGTCCGTGCAACACACGCACGTAGCGAAGGTGACGGTCGCCCACCGCCCCCGTATGCGCCGCAATCAACTCCCAAGCGTCCCGGGACGGCTCCCGCGTGGGGTTCAGCCCGTCGCCCACGGCGATGAGCATCACGCGATCAGGATTGGCGGCCGCCAAAGACCGAGCGGTACCGAGCCATTCGATAATGCGCTCCCGAATGACACGGGGGTCAAACGCCAGGTCCAGGTCCTTGCCACGGGTGTCCGGTACCCTGCGGACGCCGCGAACAAAACGTTTCCAACCGACCCAGCGCTCCAGGTCATCCTTGGTCACCTGGTCGGCAAACAGCGGTTGCGGCGGGCTGGAAGACGGTCGGACAGTCTCGGCCTGGGAAATGGGACGACCGGTCGCCACTGCGTGCGCGAGATCGGCGAGCCGCTCGGGCATGACCAACCACCGACCCTGTTCGCGCCGAAGCAACAGCCCATGAAGCGCATTGGCGTCGAGGATGCCGGTCGCCGACATCGTCTGCGCCAGCCACTGCCCAACCTCCTCCGGCGTGCGCAGGATGCGCCGCTCGGTGACCTCTAGGGTCAACGCGCGCAACCACACACTCAGCTGGTTTCGCACGAGCACGTCGCGAATTGCCGCCTGACGCGAAGGTGCGGTCGCAAATAAGCCTGAATCGTCTACAAAGGGCGCCAGATCGCCAAATGCTTCGGCGTCGCGCACCAACCCGGCATGTTCATAGCGCAACGCTTCGGTGAGCCGATGCGCCACCTCCAGCACTTCGGGCCGAGACGAGATGAGCGCCGTCCTCACGACACGCACCCTCGCTGTGCCGACGTCCGGCTCGACGGTCGCCGCCTCGATGGCGATGGCCACGCGCACGTGGCGATTCTCCCCGGTACGCAGGGCCCGAACCACGTCACCGGCGGTGAGCAACGAAATCGTCCGTGGCTGCCGCGTCGACACGCCGAGGCGAACCGCGGGGGCCCGGGGAAACGACGTTGCCCGTTCGCGAAGCAGGTCTGCGGTACTCGACGAACACAATGAATCAAACCAGCCCAACGTCGCGCCGCGCATCACCTGGTAGCGGGACACCGGCAGACCTGCGGAAATCGCAGTCCGCAGGGCCTGACGGTACCGCTGACCCGCGCGTCGTTCGCCGTCGTCGGCCGCCGCCGAACCCCGACCGACAATGGTGATTCCCCGATTCGGGTCATCAGGAGGCAAGTGCAGGTTGCGCGCGACAATGCTGGCGCACTGATCGAATAGCCTTCGAGAATCAAAGGCGATCCACGTGGCGCCCGTCGCGAATTCATCGTCCGCAAGGAGGTCAAGCATCCGCTCGATTGCCAGGGCCTCGCGCCGCGCCTCAGCATCGGTCCGTTCCACCCCGTCGGTCAGCCCGCCCCGCCGCGGCTGCGTGACGTAGTACAAGTCGGTCCCAGGCGCCGTGTGGGGCGCAGGCATCAGCATCGTGAACGGCGTGGACGCCCGAACCACACCCTGGTGTCCTCGACGGAGCACAACCTCGTCGGCTTGGACCTCCTCAAAGGAATGCAGCTGACGCGGCGCGCCCCACCGTCGGTCCCCCGCTTCGCCGCCCTCGTAGCCAACAAAACGGTACTGAACAGCACCCGATGAGGCCTGACGAAATCGATCGATGACTTCGTAGACTTCGAAATCCAGCCCCGATTCCACAGGCGGTGCATCTGCCCAGGCGTTGAAATAGCCAAGCAAGCGCTGGGTGACCGCCCAAGCCCGATCCGCGTTCTCCGGATTGTGGTGTTCACCGGCCTCGAATGTGAAACCGACTCGATCGGAACTCTCGCCGGGTCCTAAGCCAATCGTGCTGCAAATTCCCCCGTTGAGCACACCATTTTCGTGCACCCCGGTGACCAAGTGCCGAACACCGAGCCTACGCGCGATCAACGCGTGTTGCTGATCGTCGCGAAACACCAAGTGGGGGTGGGAGGGCCGGCTCGTGCTGTGCAAATCGATCAACACGTCCGCACTGAGCAGCAACGGTGCGAGTTCTCGAGCCCGACGTTCTTCGTAACAAAGCGTCGAAGGATCTGCGGCCGCATTCCTGCGAAGCGTGTCTCGGTCCCATTGACGGTTCAGGTCCACGCCGTCGGACGTGTGCCGAACGTTTTCACCAGCCGCCACGGTGTTGGCCCGAACCGTGAGGACGGAGCCGCAGAGGAGGCGGGCCTCGACCTCAGCCGCGAACCGTTCAAGCACACCGTCGCCGACTGGCTCATTGCCGTGCATGCGAGCGACAATCGCGAAACGAGGGCCAGGTTTGCCCTCGGCAACGTACAACTTGGTGTCGGAAACGCCTTCAACAGGCGTGATCACAGTGATGCGTGGCATAGGACCGACGCCTCTAACGCCTGATGTTGCGCACCCTAATCAAATGCCGGTCAAGGCGAGAGCGCCGCGTTTGGCTTGACGACCGAACGTGTCTTCGCGGCAACACGCTTCTTCGACGCGGTCTTCTTCTTCGGGGCTGTTTTCTTGGCCGAGGCGACCTTGACCGCGGTCCCCGCTTTCTTCGTAGCCACCCTCTTGACCGCGCCCGCTTTCTTCGCGGACGCGACCTTCTTCGTCTGGCCCGCCTTCTTTGCCGGGACGGCTTTGGGTCCTCCCTCGACTCTTATTAGGGAAGTGGCCTTCTTGGGTGCACCGCGCTTGGCCTTGGTGACCTTGGGCTCGACCGCACTCGCCGCTTTTCCTGGACGACCCGGCCGCGGCGGCCGCTCCGGAAACTCGAACCCATGCTTGCCGGTGACCTTTCGCGTCAGCAGACCCTTGAACGGTCGACCCCGCCGCGAAATGAAGCCCTCCAACAGCGCGCTCTTTCCTTCGGCGGAGAAGTACGGCAGCACTTCCTCATTGGCCATTTCTCGGGCGCAAACGGCACGGGGCAGGACGGGTCCAACCTTTTCGGTGCCGTCGAGCAGCTTGCTGCACACAAATCGCGTCGTCGTTTCGACGATGGTGCAGTCCGCATGTACCGGGCACGCACACAAATCCCCGACCCGCACCTCGGGCACGGTTTCGGCTGCGTCGCCGCCCAACCCGACGTCCACGACCCAACGACCCGCAGATTCGTCCAACCTCAGCGTGAGCGTAGCCGCAGGCAACAACCGGCCGGAACGGTCGACCAACCCCATCACGTCAGACGCCTTTCGGTCCGTCAACAGCCGACTTGCCAAGCCGCCATCGACGTAGCGGCCAAACCGGTCTTTCCACAACATGAACGTGCAGGCGCCGGGCTCGCCCGTGTTCAGGCTGCACGGGTATCCCCACGGGTTTTCGCCCACCGGCGACCCGCAAGCCGGGCAGACACCGACCGAAGGAGAGCCTGCGTACAGCGTCTTCAATTCGAAGTCCCGCAAGCGGCCCGCAACTTCGCGCGTGTACTGCGCGAGCCCCGACAACACCTCGCTCCGTGGCCGTTCGCCCTTTTCGACCTGACGGAGCGCATACTCCCACTCGCCCGTCAACCGAGGACTGGTCAGCCCTCCCGCGGTCACCCGTTCCAGGACGTCGACCAATTTCATGCCCTTATGGGTGGGCATCAGCCGGCCTTCGACCCTGCGGGCATATGCGTCCGTTCCGCCCACCAAGCGCTCGATGATGTCCGCGCGCGTTGCAGGTGTGCCGAGGCCATGCCCCACGACGGTGTCGGGCAAGTCCGACTCGCCCGCTTCGGCGCCTGCTGTCTCCATCATGCGCAACAGTTGCGCTTCATTGAGTCGCGGAGGCGGTACGGTGACTTTGTCGTCGACGTCCACGCCCAAGATCGCCGCCGCGACGCCTACAGGCGCATCGTTGCCCTGCACCAGCGGTGGAAGACGCTGGTCGTCAGAGGCCTCTTGACCGAGGGCTGCGAGAAATCCCGGGTTCTCCAACGTGCGACTCGAAGCGCGAAACAATGCGGCGCCGCTGACCGTGTCGACTTGGACCTCACGATCGACCGTGGCCCACGTCGCAGGGCCCAAGAACGCAGCGAGGAACTGGCGCAGGACGAGTTCCCAAACCCTGGCGTCATCGCCCGACAATTCGGTCTGCGTCAGGCGCCCCGTCGGCACGATTGCAAAGTGGTCCGTGACCTTGGTGTTGTCGAGCACCACCGCAAGGTTCAGGGGGCCCGTCGAGACGATTCCAGCCGCAATTGCGGACAATTCGCCCAAACCACCGGCTGCCAGCGCTTCAAACACGACAAGGAGCGTGGCCCCGTAGTCTGCCGGAAGGTGGCGGGAATCGGTCCTTGGATAGGTCGTGAGTTTGTGCTGCTCGTACAACCTCTGCGCAGCATCCAACGTGCGTTTCGCACTGAGGCCCGAGCGCCGATTCGCCTCTCGTTGGAGCGAGGTCAGGTCAAACGGGAGCGGCGGGTTCTGCTTTGCACGGCGGCGTTTCTCAGACGCAACGCCGCTCTTTTGCTGAGCGACGCCTTGCGCCAACGTGGCCGCCCGATCCAGGTCAAAAATTCGGTCAGACTTTTCGTCGCGATCCCCTGACGAGAACGCCGGATCGACAAACCTGCCCTCCCAGCTGTGATCCGGAACGCCCGCCGAAAACTGGGCTCGGAGCATGCGATACGGTCGCGGACGATGTGCAAGAATGGCCCGTTCGCGCTCGACGAGCATCGCCAACGTCGGCGTTTGAACCCGGCCTGCCGACCAACTGGAAGTCTCGCCCCGACTGCGCAGCCGCTGCGTGAGCGCACGGGTGGCATTCATGCCAACCAGCCAATCTCCGACCGAGCGCAACCACGCCGCGTCACCGAGCAGGTCGTAGTTGGACGCCGGCACGATCTGCCGAAACGCTTCGCGAATGGACTCGACGGTCATCGATTGCAGCCACAACCTGCGCTGGGGCCGATCCTCAAGGCCAATGAACTCAATGATTCGCCGGTAGACGAGTTCCCCTTCCCGACCCGCGTCACAGGCGTTGACGATTCCACTCGTGCCCTTCGCCAATTTCTTGATGCCGTCCAGGCGTTTCTTTTGGCCTTCGCGTGGCTTGATCTTGAAGACGTCGGGCACGATCGGCAACAGCTTGAGCGACCACGAACGGAGCGCCGGGTCATAGTCCTGCGGTTCGCACAGTTCGACCAAATGGCCAACTGCCCAGGTAATGACGTAGTCCTCCCGTTCGAGGCACTCATCGCCTTCGGTGAAACCGCCAAGGGCCGCAGCGATGTCTTTCGCCACTGACGGCTTCTCGGTAATGACCAGCCAACGCTCCACGCATCCCCCGGGCGGCGGCCCTAAGGGCAGTCACACGGCGCCGTCAAGCGCGGGCGTTAGTCAGCGGCCTTGAACCCCTTCGACGTTGCGTTCCACATGGGCATGCCGCACGGCTTGCTCGCCGCCGTTCACCTTCCGGATTCTCCGGACGACGTGCCCGCCGCCGTGCTTGACCGACTGCCTCCGATCGAGGCGGCACATGCGGTCTCTTTGCGCGGCTACCGACAAGCCCAGTTCGTCGGCGGGCGCCTCGCGCTGCGAATCGCCGCCACCCAACTCGGCTGGCAACTTCCGCCCGCGTTGTCGACAGAACGCGGCGCGCCGATCCTCCCGAAAGGGTTGGTGGGGTCGATTTCCCACAAGCGGACGCTCGCGGTGGCGCTGCTCGCTCAGGATCATGGCTGGACCTTGGGCGTCGATCTCGAAGACTACAGCCCGGCACGACCCTCCATCGAATCCCACGTGCTCCGCCCGGAAGAAATCGAGTCCCTGACCGGAATGCCCGATGACCGGCGGTGGATCGCCCTCGTTCAACGGTTCTCGCTCAAAGAGGCGGTGTACAAAGCGCTCGACCCCCTCGTGCACCGCTACGTTGGATTCCATGAGGCCAGTGTCGCGATCGAGTTAGACGGCGAAGCGTTCGTGACCCTGTCGCTGACAGAAAGAGAGGGACCCTTCGACGTCGAAGCCCGCACCGCCTGGATTCACGGCCGCATCGTCTCATCCGTCCGGATCCGAGCCGCGTTAGTGGTACCGAACGAGGATCGGCGATGAAGACGACGGAGGAGGCTCGGTCCATCAAAGACCTGTTCCGGGAATGGCGGGGCGGGGACCGCGAGGCCGGCGGGGCGATGGCCCAACGATTCGCGGACTGGTACTACGCGATTGCAACTGCACGGCTCGGCGAGTCTCGCGGCGACGGCCCCTGCAAAGCTGCTTGCCAACGATTCACGCAAGGCGTCATGGAAGTCAAAGAGGCCCGTGGGCTGGTTCCCTGGGCCCATGACCTCATCCGCGAAGAAGTCGAAAAGGTAGGCACGCGCTCATCGGATGGCGACGAGATCAACCCCTACACCGCCAACCAACGGCCCAAACAACTGTTGGCGCGTTGTGCCTTGAAGCTCCCTGCGGAAGTCGGCCTGTTGGCCGCTACCTACGGCGGAACCGTCGCTCGAGACGAAATCGACAGAATGGCAGGGCCCTTCGGAGGCAATCCGCTAGGCGTGCTTCGTGCCCGTTACCGCGTGAAAGCCTGGTTGCGAGACGAATGTGGCGTGCCCTTCCACGTGGCGCCGGAACATCCTGTCCTCGACCGTGCGCCGCTCCCCCTGTACGAATCCGGACGCATGGCCACGCCGCTCGAAGAGACGAACTTCGAACAATGGATGATTTCAGACTTTGACTTGTGCAGAGACATCGCCGAGTTTGCCCATTTCGCCATCGCGTTGCGGGGCGGCCTTCCAGCGGCCCCAGACGACACGCCCCCGATCATTCACGCGCCCCTGCCCATCCCTGCAGCTGCGCCGCCGCAACCCACCCAGCAGCCGGCGAAGACGGGGATCTCCGTCGCCGTCGCTGGGCTTCTCCTGCTGTCGGTATTGGTGCTCGCCATCGCAGTGGTCGGGCTCGTGTTGTACCTTGTGATGGCATGAGTGGGTTGAGCGACGACGATGACGTCGTCGTCGATCGGCCTACCTTTCTTTACGCATCCGGGGCTCAGGCGTACCTGGAGTCTGGGCTCGCGGCCGCGTCGGAAGGAAGGCTTGAGCACGCCGTGGTGCAATTTGAGCGCTGCCTTGACCTGGACCCGGACGAGCCGCGGGCCTTGTACCATCTTGCGACAGTCGAGTCCGAGTTGGGGCGGCCACGCGTGGCACTGAGCGCGGCACTCACCCTGTTGGAGTCCGAATGGGAAGATGCGGACCTGTGGCAACTCATCGCTGAGTTGCGCTGGGCGACAGGCGACATCGATGGCGCGCTCGAAAGCGCGAACAGTGCCCTCGCCCTCGATGAGAGCCACTCCGCCCGAGGCCTCGTCGGGCTGGTCCTGGAACGCATGCCCGGCCGAGGCGCAGAGGCGACGGTCGCGCTCGCTGCCGCCCACCTCGTCTGCCCCGCCGAATGGCCGCTGCCCCTTCCCGTGGCTGACGACGAATGGCAGCTGTTGTTAGACGACGCCCTGGCGCGCGTCCGCGACGCCGTGCGAACGTTCTGGAGCCCCGTGCCGGTCCTTTGGGAGGACTGGCCCACGCCTTCAGAAGTCGCCGCGCCCCGTTTCGCCATCGCCCCCGAGACCCGTCTCGTCGGTGCGCACGAGGACAGCGAGCCCCTCGCCCCCGTGGCCCTCCGTCTGTTTCGACGCAACTTAGTGCGGGCTGCGGACCGAGCCGCGTTGGTCGACAACCTCGCGAAAGCGCTGGAAGTCGAAGCCAACGCGTGGATCGCCCCGCCCGAACCATGACGCTCGGCGGCGCGGCACTGGGCTCTGGGCTCAATCTGATGTTCAACGGGTTGGCTGCCATGGGACGGCTACACCCCGCCTCCCGACCTTCGGCGCATGGATTGCGCCGAATAACGAACGTGCCCTACACGGGTACAGGCAGCCGTGCGCACCTGCTGGACGTCGTCAGGCCCGACGACGGCCAGACCGGCTTGCCAGTCGTGTTGTACCTGCACGGAGGCGCCTTTCGCATCCTCTCCAAGGACACCCATTACGTTGCGAGCTTGATGTTCGGCACGCGTGGCGCGGTCGTCTTCAACGCTAATTACCGTCTCGCGCCAAAACATCCGTTCCCAGCGGCCATCGAAGATGCAGCGGAGGCGTTGCATTGGGTCGTCGCCCATGCTGCGGAGTACGGAGGTGACGCCGGTCGCCTCGTATTGGCTGGCGAATCAGCCGGTGCCAACCTCGCTACCGCCCTCACGGTCGCTGCCTGTTTCGACATCGACGATCCGATTTCCCAGCGCTTACACGCCGCAACCATCGTGCCGCGCGTGCTTCTACCAGCCATGGGCTTCCTCCAGGTCAGCGACCCAGAGCGTTTCCAGCGGCGGAAACAGCTTCCGTGGGCCCTGCGCAACCGAATCTTGGACGCCGGCACCGGCTACAACCCCTGTGGCACGAGCCACCCGTTGTGCGACCCGCTGCTCGTCTATGAGTCCGATACGCAGCCGAATCGGCCGCTGCCACCGATGTTCGCAGCCGCAGCTATTCGAGACCCCATTCTCGACGACACCCGCAGGCTGCACGCGGCTGCGAAACGCCGTGGCCTGGACGCCGAGATTGCCTACGGCGATGGACCGCACGCGTTCCACTTCTTGTTGTGGCGTAAGGACGCGAGAGCCATGTGGACGAGGATGCTCGATTTCGCCCAGAGCCGCTGGTAAGCCTGCTTACTCCCACTCGATCGTGGCCGGCGGCTTGTTGCTGATGTCGTAGGCGACTCGGTTGATCCCCCTCACCTCGTTGATGATGCGGCCCGACATCCGTCCAAGCAGGTCATAGGGCAACTGGACCCAGTCTGCCGTCATGCCGTCGGTACTGTGCACGGCACGAATGACCGCCACCTCTTCGTAGCTGCGCTCGTCACCCATCACGCCGACGGTCCGCACGGGCAGCAGCACGCAGAACGACTGCCAGATTTTCCGCTCCCAGCCGGCAGCCGCAATTTCTTCGCGGACAATGGCGTCGGCCCGGCTCAACACGTCAAGTCGGGACGCTGACACCTCACCCAAACAACGCACTGCGAGGCCCGGACCCGGAAAAGGTTGCCTCCACACGCGTGCGTCGGACAGCCCAAGCACAACTCCGACGGCCCGCACCTCGTCCTTGAACAACTCGCGAAGTGGCTCGACCAACCGCAAATCCATGCGCTCGGGCAGGCCACCCACATTGTGGTGGCTCTTGATGGTCGCCGACGGACCGCGCACCGAGATCGACTCGATCACGTCGGGGTACAGCGTGCCTTGCGCCAGCCAACGTGTCGTGGGTCCCAGCGCGCGCGCTTCCCGCTCGAACACGCGAATGAACAGTTCGCCGATGATCTTCCGTTTGCGTTCAGGGTCCGCGACGCCCGCGAGGCCTTCCAGGAATTGGGCCTGCGCATCTACAACCACAACCCCAAAGTCCGCGAACTCCGTCCGAACGCTCTCGGCCTCCCCGAGTCGGAGCAAACCATTGTCGACGAAAATGCAGTGCAATCTGGGCCCGATGGCGCGAAACAAGAGCGCCGCTACGACGGCCGAGTCCACACCGCCTGACAACCCGCAAACGACGTGGTCGTCGCCAAGTTGGGCGCGAAGCGCGGCGACCGACTCTTCCACAAAACTGCCAGGCGTCCAGTCCCCGGCAGCCCCGCATTGATCCACCACAAATCGGCGCAAGAGGTCCTTGCCCTGCACGGAATGGGTCACCTCCGGGTGGAACTGGATTCCCGTCAACCGATTGTCCTGAGAACACATCGCGGCAATGACGCCTTCGGAGCGCGCCAAAACCCGCCAACCGCTCGGCACGACGTCCACATGATCGCCATGACTCATCCACACCGTGTGTGGGCGTTCGGCAGCAAAATCGGAAAAAAGCAGGCCCGCGTTCGGTTCGAGCCCGATGGCCGCTGCGCCGTACTCGCGCGAACGACCCGAACGGACCGTTCCCTCATGGTGCTGCGCGAGCCATTGCATCCCGTAACAAACGCCGAGCACCGGGACGCCAAGGCCTATCCAAGCGGCGTCAAAGGGCGGCGCGTCTTCGGACAACACACTGGCCGGCCCCCCCGACAACACCACGCCGAGCAGGTTCGTAGCGCGACTTGTGGGCGCCTTGTCCGTGCATGCGCGGATCTCGCAGTACACGCCAAACTCGCGAACCCGTCGGGCAATGAGCTGGGTGAACTGGGACCCAAAATCGAGGATGACGATGGTCTGGTGCAACACCGGGCGCCGCCCTATTCGCGCTTCTTTCCGCTCGCACTGGCGGCCCGAGCAGAAAACCGACCGCCGGTGGTCGCGTCCAGGTCGGCCGTGAGTTCCGCCAAACGGAGCTGGTCTTTGATCTGGCCCATCAAATCGGCTTTCGGCGCCAAAAGCGCTTCCACCTGAAGCCGACGCCGCTCAAAGTAGAGCCGCGTGACCTCTGACATGAGTTTGTCGCGCAACTTGACGATGTCCTGCGCTTCGCTGATCACCCGGATGCGCTCCGACGACATCACCAGCTCATTGAGGTCCCAGCGCGTGCGCACCAAGACGTCCATCTGCTGGTCCCTTCCCCCGTCCTCCAGACCCGGAAATAGCTCGTCGTCCGGCGTTTCAACCGTGTTTCCATCGACCGTTAGGTAGACGAAGTCTTGATCAAATCCGTCGGAGAACTGGTATTCCAAGGTCAACTGCGGCAACGCTGCGAAGGTCCGGGAGGCCCTGAGCCAGCCCTCGACAGCTTCCGGGTTCGTCCCTGCGTAGTCGGACGTCCACTGTTGCACGACGGAGATCGACGGCTCGTCCGCGAAGTGTGCAAGTACTTCTTCGGCTGACGAAAAGGAGCCCACGACCGCAGTGGTCGGCAACGACAGGTCCACGTCCACCGACGCGCGCAGCGTGACCAGGGTGGCCTCGCTCAGCCCCAGAATCCGAAGCTCGTCGATCGAGTGAAGTCGGCCCCGCTGCTCGCGCAACGTCACGACGTGAACCGCCGTCGCCCGATCCACCCCGGGAATTGCGGCCAATTCGTCTACCGTCGCCCGGTTGAGCACAGGGCGGGCCAGCGCAAGCGCCGACCACAAAGCGACGAGCATCGTCATCGGGATCCTCCTGCGGCAGATGCCGCCTCGTAGCGTGAAACGGAACCGTTGGTAAGCGCGTCCAAGCGCGCCTCCACCTCTCGCAGCCTGAGCAGGCGGCTGACCTCGTCGGCCAGAATCGGGCGAATCGCCTCCGCAGCAAGTGCTTGCCGAACCGACCACAACTGCGCCACCTCGACGGTGGTCTCCTGCCTCCACGAGGCCAATTCCCGATTCGCCGACAGCGCTGCCCCCCGAAGGTCTCGTTGCACGTCCAAGCCTTCTGCACGGGCCTCGTCGGGATCGAAAAGCAATTCCTCGACCAACGCCACTTGGGCGTCCAGGTCGTCTCCCGTCACAGTCGCGTCGGCCCGGCGAGAAGGTGGCGCCCACGTCATCCGGGCGAGCACCGACCAGTCCAGTCCGATGTTGCGCGTCGTGCCCACATCGGGGACCCATAGCAGCGAATCTGACGTTCCAAAGGTGCCTTCCAGGTCCACCGACGGCAACACTGTAGCGGTCCACGGATTGCCAACGGCCTCGACACACCCAGGACGGCGAAGCGACGCGACGATCACGGATTCAACCGACAACCACGGCCGAATCGCCATGGACTCGTCACCGTTAGGATCCTCTTCGTACCGCAGCAAGCCGGAATTCCCCGCGACCCATGGGACACCCCCCATCGCAGCCACCGCGACCACATCCCCCGGAGGGAGCGTTTCCAGCGCGCTCCAGTTCCATCCACCGTCAAGCGTACGCCACAGACCGTCCCTGCCCATCGCGACCACCGCTCGCTCACCGAGCACGGCGACCCGATGCACCGATAGCGCCGCGCCACCGCCGGGAACCACGGTCTGACCGAGATCGGGTGTGCGCCGCACCCCGGTCTCCTCTCCCACAAGCCAAGCCGCGAACGGGGCGTAAGGGTCAAAAGCGACGTCGGCCAAAGCACCGCGCCCATCGCCGACATGGGCCCACGTCGCGCCATCGGCCGCGAACCAAGCGCCGTCCTCTGCCGCCGCCAGAAATCCGTCGGGTCCGGCGGCGATCGCAACCGCATTGACCGGACCGTCCACGGGCGTTTGCCAACCGAGGCCAGCCACGGTTCGCCACAACTCACCGTCCACGACGCCAACAACGTTGCCGTTCCACGCCGCAATCGCGCTGACAGGCTGTTCGAGCCAGTGTTCCCATCCGCTCTCGCTTCGCGCCCACACGCCGTCGGGGCCCGCGAACAACAGGCGCGTGCCATCCCAAGCCAGCGAAGGCGCCAACCCGACCGCAGATTCGACCGCCACATCGCCGAGTCGACCCAGCGCATCGTTCATGGCGTCTACATCGAAGCTCTCCGCGGCGTCGCGCATCGCGTTGACAACGTCGTCCAGGCCGTCGTCGCCAGGGCCCGCCGCTAAAATGCCGGGGGAGTCCTCACGCCAAGAAAGGCCGCCATCCCCAGACAGCCACACGCCGCCGTGTTTTGAAACCACCGCGACCGAATCGTCCGATACCGCCACGCCGGCGAGGTCGCCGACACCTTGCGGGCCGGTCGCCACCCATCCAGCGAAGGCGCGTGGGAGCGCGCTGACGAAGTAGAAAACCATAGACGCCGCGCCGTACCCGTCGAGCACCGCGGCGTCCAACCGATGGCCCCCGCGACAGGAGCGCTTCGCCACACTAGCGGCTCACCATGGACGTCTTCGAAGCCGCAGCGGCTGCACGCCGAGCCGGTCGCCGATGCGCCTTGGCCACCGTGATGTCCACCGGGGGAAGCACCCCACGCTCCCAGGGCGCCCGTATGCTGGTTTTTCCAGATCGGACCCTCGTGGGGACGGTCGGCGGGGGTGCCATCGAGGCCGCCGTGATTGAAGAAGCCCTGCTCGCGATGATCGAGGATCGACCGCGACGCTACAGCGCCGTGTTGACCCAAGACCTCGGGATGTGTTGCGGCGGGAAAATGGAGGTTTTTGTGGACCCGATCGAAGCGCGCCCCACCCTGTGGATCTACGGCGCCGGACATGTCGCCAAGGCCGTGTGCCCGATTGCGGTGGCGCTGGATTTTGACGTCCACATCGTGGACGACCGGGACGATCTCGCCACCCAGGAGCGTTTTCTCGGCGCTACCGTACACAGAACCGATCCGCGAAGGTGGCTGGACACCGCTGCCATCAGCGACGAGGACTGGCATCTGGTCGTGACCCACGACCATGCCCTCGACCAAGACCTGTGCGGTGCCCTGCTTCCTCGACCCTGCGCCTTCCTCGGCTTGATCGGTAGTCGCGCCAAGGCGGCCCGGTTTTTCGAGCGCTGGACAGCGCAGGGCATCGACCCCACCTTGTTCTCGCGCCTGTCATCGCCCGTCGGACTCGACGTCGGCGCGGAGACACCCACAGAAATCGCCGTCGCCATCGCCGCCGAGTTGGTGCGCGTCCGACGAAACGCCGATCGAAGCCCAGAACCGCTCGCACACAGCCACGTTCGTGGCCGAGGAAGCTACCGTCCTCCAGCATGGGTCAAAAGAGACGGTCGCTAGAGCGGTGACCGAGTAGGTTGAGGGAAGGAGCGCCAGCGAGCAGCGGAGGGAGCGGCCTGCCTCGGCCGTGACCGAGCAGCGGAGCCAGCGACACCCCATCAACCTGCTCGGACGCCGCTCTAGCCCGCTCTAGCCCTCGAACAAGCTGTCAGCTGTCAGCCGTTAGCGGTTAGCTCGAACGAACCGTCCCAATGGACTGCGCGACTGGACGTGGTGTGCGCTTTCAGGTGAAGCGCTCGACTACGCTGCCGCGGCGAATTGTCTAGGTGCCAG